>DATDGZ010000538.1:0-7351 GCA_036521795.1 Thermoanaerobaculia bacterium
ATACACGTCCTGACGGCAGAGGCGCCAGCCTGGCGGCGGCCTGCCTCGGGCGCCTCGCGCTCTTCCTGCGCCTGCCGCGCCTGCCGGCGACCGCATCGGACCGCGCCTGGCTGCAGGGCTACGTCGTCCTGACCTTCGTCGCCGCGGCATTCGTCTACGCGGTCTCGCCCACCACCATGATGTACTGGCAGGGCCTCTGCCTCTTCCACGCCGCGGTGCTGCCGCTCACCCTCTACGCCGGGTTGCTGCTGCGCACGCGCCAGGCCGCCCGCGTGCTGGCCGGCGCGGCCGCCTATGCCGTCCTCGAGATCGTGCTCGCCCTGGGCATCGCCTTCGGCACCCCCGACTACCGCTGCCGCGGCCTCGAGACCGTCGTCTTCCCGCTGGTCGGCGACTCGCCGATGTTCCACGAGCTGCACATCCAGGACACCTGTCCCTGGCCGCTCGGCGACCCGCACGGCTGGTGGCCCGACGTCCTGCCGCGCCCGGGCGAGGCGCCGGCGCCCCGGTCGCCCTGAAGGGGGCGGCGCGTCAGCCGTCCTGATGCTCGGGGCGGAGCAGGTCGAGGACGGTCTTGACCGGGGCGAAGGTGGAGTTCGGCACCTCGACGAAGACGGTGTTCCAGCCGGCCATGCCGCCGTTCCACAGACCCGGGCGCTCGAGCGCTTTGAGCGGGCGCCCCTCGTGCGACTTGGCGGCGATGAAGACCGTCGCCGGATCGACGTAGCGGGCGAGGTCGTAAGGGCGGCCGGCGCGGTCGTGCAGGGCACAGGCCATGTCGACCGGGTTGAAATGGGTCGAGGCGGCGAGCGCCGCCTGCTGGTCGGGCTCCGGCCCGATCTGCGACGTCTCGACGATCTGCAGCGAGACCTCGCCGCCGGCCCCCTCGACCCAGAAGGGCCCGCCGCCCGGCTCGCCGGTGTTGCGCACCACCCCGGCGACTCGCAGCGGCCGGGCGAGCGCCGCGACCAGCTGGCGGCGCTGCTCGGCCGGGCTCGCGGCGGCAAAGGCCGCCGGCAGCGGGCGCGCCAGCTCGCGCTCGACGAAGCGGGCGGCCTCGTCGATCAGCTCCTCGTCGGGAAGGACGGCGTCCAGGCCCTCGAGCAGGCGGCTGGCGCGCTCGCGGTAGGCGACCAGGACGCCGCCGAGCAGCTTCTTCCAGCGGGTGAGCCCCGGCTTCAAGCGGTCCGGCACCACGTTGTCGATGTTCTTGAGCAGCACGACGCCGGCGCCATCGTCGGCCAGCTGCTGCAGGTTGTCGAGCAGAGCGCCGTGCCCGCCGGGCCGGAACAGCAGCGAGCCATCGGCCAGGCGGAAGGGGCGGTGTTCGGGATCGACCGCCAGGGTGTGAGTCGATCGGCGCTGGTGGGAGAAGCCGACCGCGAAGCGGCAGCCGAGCCGCCGCTCGAGCGCCGCGCCCCGCCCCGCCAGCAGCGACCGGAAGCCCGCCTCGTGCCGCGGCGACACCGTGAAATGGAGGCGGCAGACGCCGTCGCGGTCCCGGGCGTAGTCCGCGGCTTCCACCAGGTGCTCCTCGAAGGGCGTGCGCGGGCCGTCCGGGTGGCGGTGGAACAGGATCAGCCCTTTCGGCCGCTCGGCGTAGTCGAGTCCCTCCGCGGTGAGCAGGCAAGCCAGCACGATGCGGCGATCCGCGGGCGGCAGGCCGCCGCTCCCGACTTCGGAAGCGGGGGGGGAGAGGGGGAGGCGCACCCCGCGGGCGGTGGCGGCCGCCGCCAGCTCCTCGAAGAAGGCGAAGCGAGGCAGTTCGTCGAAGAACGTCCGCACCTCGGCGGAAGGCGGCGGAGCGGGTTCGCCGGCGCCACGCTCGCGGTGCTCGAGCTGCTCGAGCTGCTCGAGTAGCGGCTGGAACATCCGCGAGGCGGCGCCCGAGGCCGGCACGAACTTGTGAATGCGTCCGGCGGCGGCGGCCTCGTCGAAGCGCGCCGTGAGCTCCGGCTCGTCCTCGGCGCCGATGGCGCGGATGCCGTCGCCAAGCGTGCAAGGGCGCAGCACGCGCGTGTAGGGCGGCGGGTTCCGGAACAGCTCGACGTGGCGTAGCGCCTCCTCGGGCGCGAGGCCCAGGCGCTCCATCTGCTGCAGATCGCGATCGCCGAAGAGGCGCCGTTCGGTCATGGCTGCACCCGGCTCGCGCGGCCTCGCGACACTCGACTAGGGAGTGGGTTCGGTGACGGTCGCGGCACCGGGCGGTGTGCCCGTCCGTGCGACCAGGCCGCGGTAGGGCGTGAGCAGCGGCCGCAGCTGGGCCAGGCGCGGCCAGGTGCCGTCGCGCTCGTTGACCAGCGGCGTGCCTTCCGGCCAGCGGATCCCGACCTCGGGGTCGTCCCAGGCGAGGCCGATCTCGTCCGGCCGGTCGTAGAGGGCGGTGCACTTGTACTCGACGTGGGAGGTGTCGCTCAGCACCAGGTAGCCGTGAGCGCAGCCCGGCGGCACGTAGAGCTGGCGGAAATTGTCCTCGGACAGCACCTCCGCCACCCAGCGGCCGAAGGCCGGCGAGTCCGGCCGCAGGTCGACGGCGACGTCGAAGACCTCGCCGATCACCGCCCGCACCAGCTTGCCCTGCGGGTGGTGGAGCTGGGCGTGCATGCCGCGCAAGGTGCCGCGCGCCGCCGAGAACGAGTGGTTGTCCTGCACGAACTCGCCGGGGAGGCCCAGCTCCTCGAACTTGCGGCGGTGGAAGGTCTCCAGGAAGAAGCCTCGCGCATCGCGCCGCACCTGCGGCTCGATCACCACGACGCCGGGGATGGTGGTCGGAGCGACCTTCACGTGCGGGTGCCCAGTCCCAGGCCCAGGCGCTCCCGGCGGTAGCGGTCGGCCTGCACCGCCTCGCACCAGGTGCGATGGTCGAGGTACCAGCGGACGGTGGCGGCGATGCCGGTATCGAAGTCGTACCGCGGCTCCCAGCCGAGCTCGCGCCGGGCCTTGCTGTCGTCGATGGCATAACGGCGGTCGTGCCCCGGACGATCGGCGACGAAGCTCTTCAGGTCGCGGTAGGAGGCGGCGCCGCGCGCCGCGAGCGCCGGGTTGGCGGCGGCCGGCAGCTCGCGGTCTAGCACCTCGCAGAGCTGGTCGACGATCTGCACGTTGGTGCGTTCGCTGCGCCCGCCGAGGTTGTACTTCTCGCCGGGCAGGCCATGGCGCAGGGCGGCGAGCAGCCCCCGGCAATGGTCCTCGACGTGCAGCCAGTCGCGGACGTTGCCGCCGTCGCCGTAGATCGGCAGCGGCCGCCCCTCGACGGCGTTCAGCACCATGAGCGGGATCAGCTTCTCCGGGTACTGGTAGGGACCGTAGTTGTTGGAGCAGTTGGTGATCAGCGCGGGCAGGCCGTAGGTCTCGCGGTAGGCCCGCACCAGGTGATCGGCGGCGGCCTTCGACGCCGCGTAGGGCGAGTTCGGCGCGTAGGCGGTGGTCTCGGTGAAGGCGCCGGCGGGCCCCAGGCTGCCGTAGACCTCGTCGGTCGAGACGTGCACGAAGCGGAAATCGTCGCCGCTGGACCCGCGCTGGCGCGCCGCCTCGAGCAGCTCGAAGGTGCCGACGACGTTGGTGTGGATGAAGTCGCTGGCGTCGTCGATCGAGCGGTCGACGTGGCTCTCGGCGGCGAAGTTGATCACCGCCGACGGGCGCTCCTCGGCGAAGAGGCGGCGCACCTCGGCGCGGTCGGCGATGTCGCCGGCGACGAAGCGGAGGCGCGGATGGCCCCAGACGTCGGCCAGGTTCTCGAGGCTCCCCGCGTAGGTGAGCTTGTCGAGCACGAGCACCCGGGCGTCGGCCTCGGCAAGGGCCAGCCGCACGAAGTTGCAGCCGATGAACCCGGCGCCGCCGGTGACGAGGAGCGTGTGCATGGGGTCCCTTGAAGGCCGCGTCCGACCTTGCTCCACCTGCCCGCCCGCCCGGTGGTGGAGCAAGCCGCGGGCGCGGCGCGGTGGAGCGATGTCGCCGGCGGCCGGCGGCCGGCGGGAAGTATATACAATCGCCGCCGCGCGACCGTCGTGCCGGACTGATCCCGACCCCGCCATCCCAGGAGGCCACCTTGACCCCATTCCAAGCCGTCGTCCTGTCGCTGGTCCAAGCGGTGACGGAGTTCCTGCCGATCAGCTCGTCCGGCCATCTCATCCTGGTTCCCTACTTCCTCGGTTGGCCGGACCAGGGTCTGTCGTTCGACGTTGCCGCCCACTTCGGGACCATGCTCGCCGTCGTGGCCTACTTCCGGCACGACCTGCTCGACCTGGTGACCGGCTTCTTCACCGGCGCGCCGGGGCGCCATGACTTCGACCCGCGCCGGCTGGGATGGGCGCTGATCGTGGGAACGATCCCGGCCGCCCTGGCCGGCCTGGCTCTCGAGAAGACCATCGAGGCCCACCTCCGCTCGCCGGCGTTGATCGCCTGCACCACGCTGGTCTACGGTCTGCTGCTGCTCCTGGCCGACCGCGTGGGACGCCAGCAGCGCGACCTCGCCAGCCTCGGCGTGGGCGCCGGGCTGGTCATCGGCCTGGCACAGGCGCTCGCCCTGGTGCCGGGGACCTCGCGCTCCGGCATCACGATCACCGCCGCGCTGCTGCTCGGCTTCACCCGGCCGGCGGCGGCGCGCTTCGCGTTCCTCCTCTTTATCCCGGTCGGCGTGCTGGCGGGCGGCCATGACCTGCTGAAGCTATGGCAGACGGGCGAGCTGTGGAACCAGATCATCCCCATCCTGATCGCCATCGTGGTGTCGGGAGCGGGCGGGTACCTGGTGATCGGCTGGCTACTGGACTGGCTGCGCCGCCGGCCCCTGACGGTGTTCGTGGTCTACCGCGTGGTGCTGGCAGCGGTGATCGTGGTCACGCTCCTGGTGAGGCGGTGACACGCGGCTACACGGCGGTAAGGCCGGTTCACCGGCCCGGGCTCGGGCGGGGCTCGGGCAATGAGTACCCGGGCGGGGTGTTCGTAGTGATTTCCCATATTGACAACAATCAATAAGTCGAGGTAGCCTCCTCGATGCGGGGAGGCAAAGCTCCTCCTCTCATCCCTCCCGAAAAGGAGCGCCTAGCGGCGCTCCTCTTTTTATGGTCGGCACCCATGGAGGCGATAGGCGATAGGCGATAGGCGATAGGCGATCGCGGGCGCCTGCCGGCCACTGCGGAAGGCGGCCGTGGGGCCAGCGGGCCCCCGCCGGAGGCGATCGCGCCAGCCGCGGGGGGCCACCGCGGGCGCCTGCCGGCTCCGGCTACGTGGCCAGCTACTGCGCGGCGCCCAGCACGGCTTGCTTGAAGTCCTCGCCGGGCCCGGGATGCGGCCCGATCCAGGTGGCGAGGATGGCGTCGGCCGTGGCCTTACCGGGAAGCGTGCCCTTGGCCTTGCCGTTGACCTCGACTTGGGTCCCCTGCCCAGGGAGGTAGGTCAGCACCATCTCGTGGCCCTTCGGGATGTCTTCCATGTACGTGCAGAGCGTCTTGAAGCCTGCCTTGACCTCGCCGCCCGCGGCGGGGGCGTTGTCGGCGAGCCCTTCGTCCCAGGCGTCGCACATCTGGCTGGCGCTGACGCTGTAGAGGAAGTGGAAGCTCATGCGGCGCGGCGCGTCGGCGCCCAGGGCCTTGGCCGGCGAGCGCTCCTTCGCTGGCAGATAGAGGCCGCCGACGTAGACTTTGATGAAGAATTTCTTGCGCAGCCCCAACCCATCGAGCACCAGGTTCTGCCCGCCGGCCTCGGCCTTGTCGGGCAGGGTGACGCCGGCGAGCGTCGCGGCGGTGGCCGGCGCTGGGGCCGGCGCGAGCAGGACAGAGGAGATGAGCAGAGCGCCAAGGAGCAGCTTTCGCATTTGCGAGTCCTCCCGCTGAGAAGGGGCGAGCATCCGCGGATCGTCGGCGAGTCTAGCCGAATCGGTCGCGGACGGCACGCCTCCGGGGGCCTCCGGGGAACCCTCCGGGGGCCTCCGGGGAACCCTCCGGGGGCCTCCGGGGAACCCTCCGGCCGGGCCGGGGCTGCGAGATCCTCCTCCCCGCCTCGCTTTGGGCGAGGGGTGTCGCGCGGGCCGGCGGAGGACTTTGGTGGCCTCGCCCAAAGCTCGGGGGAAGGAGGGTCTCGCAGCCCCGGCCCTCCTTCCTCCCACGTCGGCTGTGGATCCCTCCGGCGATCTCTGGGTGGAGATGGGTCCGCCTCCCAGCCCTTCTCTCGTCCCACTCCGGCTGATGATCTCTTCGGCGATCTCTGGGGTGGGAGGCGGCCCCTGCGCCTGAGGCGGGTGGCAAACATGCCTGCTGGCGCCGCGTATCACGCGGGTGGCGGGAACTGAGATAATGCCGACCGATGCCGAGCTGGTGGCGAGCGCGCTCCGTGGATCCGAGGAGGCATTCCGGGACCTGGTACTGCGTTTCGAGCGCCCGGTTTACGCCTTGATCCTGCGCATGGTCCACGAGGCGGAAACGGCGGAGGATCTGGCGCAGGAGGTCTTCGTCAAGGCTTATCGCCACCTGGCCTCCTACGACCCGCGGCGCAAGTTCGCCAGCTGGTTGTTCAAGGTTGCGCACAACTCCACCATCGACCACCTGCGCCGCGCCCAGCTGGACACCGTGCCGCTGGCGGCGGAGCAGGAGGACGGCGGCGGGCTCCTGGCCGTGCTCGCCGACACCTCCGCCGAGAGCCCCGCGGCGGTGGCCGAGCGGCGCGACATGGCGCGGGCGCTCGAGCGGGCCATCGCCCGCCTGCGCCCCGAGTATCGCGAGGCGGTGGTGCTGCGCTATGTCGAAGGGTTGGCGTACCAGGAGATCTGCGAGGTGCTCGGGCTGCCGGCCGGCACGGTCAAGACCAACCTGCACCGCGCCCGCAAGGAGCTCGCGGAAGCGATGCGCGCCGCGGGATGGGCCTCCGCCGCCGGCCCCGGTGCCGGTGGAAGGGAGACGGATCTGGCGGGAGGCGCCGCGGGCGGCGCAGGTGGCGCTGCCGAAACCCTGTCGCACGACGAGCCGTAGGGTGGGATGCGCAGTAGAGTGACGAAAGTGTGACGACGATGCCCCGCCCCCAACTACCGCCCGACGCCTCCGACGCGATCGCCGCGCACGAGGCGCTTGGCGCCCCCGACGCTCTGGGTGCGATGGACGCGCTCGACCGCTGGCTTGCCGCCGAGCGATCCGCCGTCGACGCCGGTGTCGACGCCGACGCCGCGATCGAGCTCGCGGCCGAAGCGGCGTTCGCCGAGCTGCTCGTCGGCCTGCCGCGGCCGGCGCCGCCGGCCGGTTTCGCCGACCGGGTGCTGGCGCGCGCGCGGCGGGCGCCGGGCCGTCGCTGGCTGGGGTGGCGGTGGCGGGCCCTCCCGGGGCGTGCCATGCCGGGCCTTCCCGCGTTGCCCGCCGCCGTGGCG
>DATDGZ010000539.1:0-1684 GCA_036521795.1 Thermoanaerobaculia bacterium
GCACCTGCTGCTCGACCAGGTGGGCGTCGGGCCCGCGCTGCTCGAGATGCTGAACCGTCACGTCTTCGAGTCGAGCACCTCCAACAAGTTCATCACCCTGCTGCTGGCGGAGCTCGAGCCGGCGAGCGGCCGCCTCACCTACCTCAACGCCGGCCACAACCCGGCCCTGCTGCTGCGTCACGGCGCGGAGGCCCCGGACGCCGCCGCTGCCGCTCCAGCCTCGGACGCCGTAAAGGTCGAAGAGCTGGGCGCTTCCGGCCTGCCGATCGGCGTGCTGTCCGGCAGCCGTTTCCAGGCCCGCGGCATCACCCTCGAGCCCGGCGATCTGCTCTGCATCTACAGCGACGGCATCACCGAGGCCGAGTCCCCGGACGACGAGGAGTTCGGCACGGCGCGACTGCTGGCGCTGCTGCGCGAGCACCGCCACCGTCCGCTGGCCGAGCTGCTCGAGGCCATCCAGACCGCCACCGGCAGCTTCTCCGCCGGCCTGCCGCAGGGCGACGACCAGACGCTGGTCCTGCTGCGCCGGCGGCTGGACTAGGCGCGCAGCGCCAGCAGCGGCGCGACGGTGGCGCCGAAGAGCATGTCGCCGGTGGCGATCGTCACCGGCCGGTCGCCGACGGCGGCGGCCCGTGCCAGGGCCGCGAGCAGGTCGTCTTCCCAGAGGAAGTCAGGCAGGGGCGGCCCCAGGGCGCCGCCGGCGATGCGGCGGCTGCCGCGGGCGCGGGCGCGGAAGCGCAGGCGGCCGGGGTCGAAGCACTCGAGACCGTCGAGCGCGCCGATCCAGATGCCGTTCTCGGCTTGCCGCAGCAGCTCGGCTTCCGGCAGCGGCTCGCGGTCGCCCGGCAGCAGGAGGAGGTTGGCGGCGATCGACTCGTCGGGCGCCATGCCGTGCGGGGTGGGCGGGCGCCCGATCTCCGCGGCGAGGCGGGCATCGACCGCCGGCGTGGCGAAGACGCCGTCGACGAAGAGGTCCACCTGCCGCTTCGGCCACCCGGCGAGGTCGAACGGGAACGGCAGCGCCCGCGGGTCGGTGCCGTCGTCACGCAGGCTCAGGCAGGCGGCCAGCACGTGTCCGCCAAGCCGGCCGTGGAGACCGCAGCCGGGGTCGCGTTGCGCCGCGGTCGAGAGGGCATGACGATTCAGCAGCGCGATCAGCGCGGCGGCGCTCTGCTCGGAGAGGACCATCGGCAGGTCCGCCGGCGCCGCTGCCGCCGCCGGCGCCGGCGCCACGTCGCCGGCGTCGTCGCCGGCCGCTCCGGCAGCGTCGGCGGTGCCAGCGGCAAGGGCAGGGGCGGCGGCGTGCCGCGCGCGGGCGCGGTCGAGCGTATCTTGCAGGTAGAGGGTGTCGAGGCGCCGCGCCGCGCCGGCGGCCCTGCCGGCGCCGGGACCGCGGCCGCAGCTGGCCTCGAAGCTGGCGGCCGTCACCCGCGCCGCCTGGCGCAAGCCGGCGCTGTTGGCGATCGTCACCCGGCCCTCGACCCAGGCGAGCCGCAGCAGCTCGCCGCGCTCGGCGGTGCCGTCGAGCAGCGCGCGCGCGCGCACCGCCTCGAGATCGGCGAGCTCCGGATCATAGATCGCGTCGCCGCGGCCGGAACCGGGGCCGCCCGGGCCGGCCGCGGGGGCTGGCGCGCCGGCGCTCGGCGAGCCGCCCGCCGCCGTCGCCGCCGCTGCCGCCGTGGCC
>DATDGZ010000540.1:0-4261 GCA_036521795.1 Thermoanaerobaculia bacterium
GATGCACTTTCCACAGCTTGCGATTGGCAAGACCGACGATCCCAAGGGGAGAAGCTTCCAGGTCCACTACGTGGCCTCGATCGAGTCCGCGGCCCTCTTTCCGCCAGGCGGCAATCGCACCTTGCGGCCGCTGCTGCTCGCCTATGCCGGCAGCCCCAGCGCTGTGCGGGCGTTCACCGTGAACCTCCGCCTGGGTCTGCCCGCGACCGGCGACGGGCGGCGCTTCGAGCTCCTGCGCTCGCTCGGCTATCGCTACCAGGTCACCTCGCCGGCGCCCGGGCAGGCGCTGGCGATCGCCTATCTCCCCGATCTCTTCCACCTGCAGCCCGGCGTCCAGGACCACGACGCGCTGCGCTTCGTGAGCGCCCCGCCCCGCTGGTGGCTCGACCAGCAGGAGGCGCTCCTGCGCCCCGAGGTCGGTGACCTTGCCCGCGATCACGCTCTGGCGACGGCCTTCGTCGCTCGGCTCGACGCGCGGACGCCGCTGCCGATCGCCAACGATCCGGCGTTCCACCACGCCCTGTTTCTCGATGCGCTCGAGGAGCCTTGGACCGCGGCCGTCGACGACCACGCGACCTTCTCCTGCAACGGGCACGAGGCTTTGGGCCTCGCCGCTCCCGTCCTCTGCGACGTCGGCGCGGAGGCCTTCGCCCGCTTTCTCGCCCGCGCGACCGCCAAGCACCTGCCGCGGCACGTGACCCCCTGCCTGCGCCCGGCGCCGTCCGCGCCGGCGATGCAGCTCGCCCTCAACTTCCTGACCGCTTGACGCTCGAGGAGACCCACATGGCACGCCCCGCATCCCAGGCCACAGCCGGCTACTTTCCGACGCCCGACCACCTGATCGCCTCGATCGCTTCGAGATTGGCCCTGGTGCGCGACAGATACCAGGAGCCCGTCTTCTTCGACCCCTGCGCCGGCACCGGCGCCGCGATCGTAGCGCTGGCCGCCGCCGTTCTCCGTCTCCACCACGAGGACGCGCGGCGCCACTGCCAGGCGATCGAGCTCGAGTCGACCCGCGCCGCGGCTCTCGCCCGGCGCCTTCAGGTCGACAACGTCCACCACGGCGACGCCTTCACCTTCGGCATCACGGCGGCTCCTGGGGCCTCGGTGCTCTTCCTCAACCCGCCCTATGACACCGATCCCGAGCACCGGCGGCTCGAGGAGCGATTCCTCGCCCGCTTCAGCGAGGCCCTGGCGCCGGGCGGGGCGCTCGTCTTCATCGTTCCGCATTACGCTCTCGCGGCCTCCGCCGAGACCCTTGCCTCGCGCTTCGGCAGCATCTCCGTCTGGCGATTTCCCGAGGAAGCCTTCGCGGCCTTCCGCCAGGTTGTCGTCGTGGCGCAGCGCCGCTCCGAGGCCACCCCTCCCGATCGGTTCACCGTCGAGCGCCTGCGCGCCGCGGCCGCCAGCGCCGAGGGCCTGCCGGTCCTGCCCGACCCGGGCGAGGCGCCGACCCTCACCGTGAGAGTCTCGGACGCGGATCTCCAGCTCACCGCCCAGGCGATCGATGTCGAGGCCCTGCTCGCACGGTCCCGCCCGTTCGCCGTCGCCCCCTCGCTTCTCGGCCTCGACCGCGACGTCCGGCAGCTTCTCGGAGCGCCGCTGCCGGTCGCCCTGCCGCCGCGGCCCGCGCACATCGCTCTCGCCTTGGCGGCGGGCCTCCTCAACGGCCGCCGGCTGGCCCCTGACGATCCGTCGCGATTCCCGTACCTCCTCGCCAAGGGCACGTTCTCGAGGACCCTCCAGGTCGTCGAGCAGCGCCGGAACAAGAAGGGCGAGGTGACGGGCGAGGTCGCCGTCCAGCAGCCGCGGCTCGACATCCATCTCCTGCGCCTCGACACCCTGCGCTTCCAGAAGCTCGCGCTCGGGACCGAGCCCTCGGGCGCCGCGGCGCTCGACGAGTTCAACACGGCCGACCTTCTCGCCCACTACAGCGCCTCTCTCGCGCAACTCGTCCGCGAGCAGCTCCCGGCGCTCCACGACCCGGACAACCCCGATCATCAGATCGCGCTCCCGGAGCTCGCCCGCAGGCCCTACCGCCGGCAGGCGGCGCTCATCCAGGCGGGCTTGAAGCTCCTCGCCCGCGGCGAGAGCCCGCAGCTCCTGGCCGAGGTCGGCACCGGCAAGTCGACGATGGCGCTGTCGATCGCCGCCGCGCTCATGCCCGGCAACTTCCCGGCCACGACCGCCGAGCTCGCCCGGGCCGGGTTCGACACCCGCCGGCTCCATCCGGTCGAGCGCGTCCTCGTCGTCTGCCCGCCCCATCTTCTCCAGAGCTGGACGGACCAGGCACGCGCCGTCTTGCCCGCAGCGCGCGTCCAGATCGTCGAGGCCCCCTCCGACCTCGACCGTCCGGCGGAGATCTATCTGTTGAGCCGCGAGGTGGCGAAGCTCGGGTCGACCATCGCCGGCGTCCGGGGCTCGCGGTGTCCCGACTGCGGCCACCCCCTCCCCGAGGGCGGACCCGACACCTTTGCCACCGAGCGGCGGCGCTGCCAGCGCGAGGTCCTCGCGCCCGCGAGCGTGGAGGCGCGTCTCGTGAGAAACCTCGGCCTCGCTCTCCATCGCTCGCTCGGGCCCGCGGCCCTCGAGCGCTGCCTGCCGCATCTCGAGGCCCATCCGGCGGTCCATGGGCGGGCGATCCGGCAACACCTCGAGCGCGTGTCGCCAGCGCCGCTCTCGCCGGCCGCTGCCGCGGCACTCGCAACCGCACTCTCGCAGGTGACCCCTCTCGTCGAGCACAGCTTCCTCTCCCTCTCGGCCTGGGACCATCGCTTCTGGGAACCCTTCCAGATCGGCGCCTACCTGGCACTCCTCCTCGATGCCTTCGAGCCTTTCGCCGACCGCTGCCGGTCGCTCGCCGAGCGGCGGATCACGGACGCCGAGCCCGGCCACGCTCTGCCGTCGATCGAGAGCCTTCTCGAGACGCACCTCGCGGGCCTCGAGCCCCTCGCCGAGCGCCTCCGGCTGGCCGAGGACCCGGACGCCGTGCGCCGCGACCTCCTCGACCTCCTCTTCGAGCTCCTCTTCGCGAGCGCGACCTGGAAGGCCCGCCCGGGGTGCGGCGCGGCGCTCCACACGACGACTCCCAGGCCGCGGCGGTACCCTCTCGCGCGCTACATCCTGCGGAAGAAGCGCCGCTTCTTCTCGATCCTCGTCCTCGACGAGGCGCACGAGTTCTCGACCGGCGGCAGCGCCCAGCAGCGGGCGGCCCACCGGCTTGTCCAGCTGCCAGGGGTGCCGGTGATCGCGTTGACCGGCAGCTTGATGGGCGGTTACGCCTCCTCTCTCTTTGCCAATGCCTGGGCGCTGTCCCGGCGCTTCCGCGAGCAGTTCGAGCTCGACGAGATGGGGCCGTTCGTCAACCGCTACGGCTACCGCAAGTTCCTGGTGGTGACGAACGCAGCGAAGACCCTGCCCAAGGCGCGGAGCTATGGCCGCCAGACCGACCGCACGGACGGCGATGGACCCCAGATCCTCCGGCAGCTCGGCGAGGCCCCCGGCGTCCTCCCCCTCTATGTCCTCGAGCACGTCCTGCCGACCGGCCTCGTCATGGCCAAGGACGACCTCGACGAGGAGCTCCCGCCATGCAGTGAGGAACCGATCGCCGTCCAGGGCTCGCGCGACGACCTCCTCGACGCGAAGCTGCTCGCGGAGTTCGGCCGCCTCCGCACCGCCCTCGTCAACCAGATCCGGGCGGACCGCGGGAGCGAGCGCGCGGGCCTTCTTTGGGGAGCGATGGCGGAGCTTCCCTCCTACCTCGATCTCGCGAACGAGGAGTGCGGTCGGTTCGTCATCGCGTATCCCGAGGAGGCAGGCGGCGAGACCGTCGCGGTTGGGGCCTCGTTTCCTGCCTCCTGGCGGTCGCCGAAGGAGCGCTGGCTCCTCTCCGAGCTCCGGGCTGAGCTCGACGCCGGGCGGCGGGTCCTCGTCTTTCTTCGCCACACCGGCAGACACGGCTTCGTCAAGCGCCTGCGGCGCCTCATCGAGGAGGACCTCGGCGACCAGCCGAGCTTCCTCGATCCGGGCAAGGTCCCGACCGGCATCCGGGAGCATTGGCTCTCCGGGGTGATCGAGCGCGGCTGCCGGGTGCTCCTCGTGCATCCCAAGGCGGTGCAGACCGGCCTCAATAACCTGACCGCCTTCCACACCGCCATCTGGTACGAGGGACCGGACTTCGATGCGCGGGTGACCCGGCAGGCGAACGGCCGGCCGCATCGCATCGGCCAGACCCGGCCGGTCAGGCTGATCTATCCCTACT
>DATDGZ010000541.1:0-17555 GCA_036521795.1 Thermoanaerobaculia bacterium
ATTCGCTGGAGCCAGGACAGCACAGAGGCAGGTGGTGGGACGGGAGTTGATCTCCCTTTTCTGTCAAGGGGATTTCCGCGGTGAGAGCGGTCACCGAGCGCCCACTCATCTCGGTCATTGTCCCGGCGTACCGGTCCCAGCGCACGGTCGCGGCCTTTCTCGACGCGCTCGCCCAGCAGAGCTGGCGCGATCACGAGGTGATTCTCATTGACAGCAGTCCCGATGGCTCCTCGGCGGAGATCGCACGCCGGAGCTTTCCTCACGTGCGGACTCTGGAGATGCCTCGGAAGCTGCCGCCGGGCGTCGCGCGCAACCGCGGTGCGGCGATCGCGCAAGGCGACCTCCTCGTCTTTTCCGACCCGGACGTCTACCCTGACCGGGACTGGCTGGCACAGCTGGTCGCCGCCCATAAGTCGAGCGGCGAGGTCATCGTCGGCGCTTTGGATTGCTGGGGATCTCGGTGGTTCGATCGCGGAATTCATATTTGTAAGTTCAGCAAATGGCTGCCTGGACAGCGGCCACGCAGAGTCGACAATGGTCCGACCGCGAACATGCTCGTGGCTCGCGAGGCGTTCGCTGCGGCGGGGCGTTTCCCGGACGAGGGATACCTTGGTGACGTGATTCTCTCTCGTAACCTCCTCGCCGACGGCCGCCGCCTCTGGTTGGAGCCCACGGCAGTCGTGTCGCATCATCACCTCCACTCGTTGCGAAGCTTTCTCAGGGAGCGGTTCGTCCGGGGCCGGTACTATGGTGAACACCGTGCCGATTGGCTTGGTGGCAGCCGCGCGGCCGTGTTCCTTCTACTGCTGGTCAGCGCGCTGCCAGTGAGGTTCCTGCGCATCCTGGGACTCGTGGCGGTCCAGGCGGGTCGTTCAGGTTGGCTGCTTCGCTATCTTGCGACCTGGCCACTCGTGGCCGCGGGACATGCCGCCTCGCTCGCAGGCGAGTGCGTTGTCTACGCCAGGCTGCTCCGACCGTCCCGCGCGACGCAGGCTAACGCCGACCGAGGACAGCCGGCCACCGACGGAGTTGCCTCATCTCGATAGGCGATGGCGGCCTGGGGGCGCTTCGTGCATACTCGCCCCGTGATCCGCGTGCGCGACCTGACCAAGACCTACGGGCGGCTCACCGCCGTCGACGGCATCTCGTTCGACGTCGAGGAGGGCGAGATCTTCGCGTTCCTGGGACCGAACGGCGCCGGCAAGACGACGACGATCAAGATGCTTACCACGCTGCTGACGCCTACCCGCGGCCGGGTGGAGATCGACGGCCTCGATCCCGCCGTCGAGCGCAACGAGGTCCGCAAGCGCTTCGGGATCGTGTTCCAGGATCCCAGCCTCGACGACGAGCTGACGGCGTACGAGAACCTGGACATTCACGGCGTCTTCTACGGCGTGCCGCGCAAGCTCCGCGTCCAGCGGATCGGGAAGCTGCTGCGGCTCTTCGAGCTCTGGGAGCGGCGTGACGACCCGGTGAAGCGGTTCTCGGGCGGCATGCGCCGGCGCCTCGAGATCGCCCGCGGGTTCCTCCACACGCCGAGGATCCTCTTCCTGGACGAGCCGACGCTGGGGCTCGACCCGCAGACGCGGAACCAGCTCTGGACGCAGGTCGCGCAGCTCAACGCGGTGGAAGGCGTGACGGTCTTCCTGACCACGCACTACATGGAGGAAGCGGAGCGCGTGGCGTCGCGCATCGCGATCATCGATCACGGCCGCATCGTCGCGCAGGGGTCGCCTCAGGAGTTGAAGCGGCAGACCGGCGCCGAGAGCCTCGAGCAAGCTTTCCTCGCGCTCACCGGCTCGTCGATCCGCGAAGAGGACGCCACCATTGCGGACCGCAATCGCAACATTGCCAGGATGTGGCGGCGGCGAGGGTAGCGCATGAGCGTTCTCTATGCCCTGTGGCTGCGGCAGCTGAAGCGCTACGTCCGTTCGCGTTCGCGCATGGTCGGCTCCCTCGGCCAGCCTCTGCTGTTCCTGGTGGCGCTCGGATTCGGCTTCGGCCCGATCTTCGAGCGCGCCGGACAGGGTAGCTACATCCAGTTCCTGGCGCCCGGGGTCATCGCCATGACCGTCCTCTTCACCTCCATCTTCTCGGGCATCGAGCTGATCTGGGACCGGCAGTTCGGCTTTTTGAAGGAGACGCTGGTGGCGCCCGTGCCGCGGCTGACGATCATGGTCGGCCGCACCCTCGGCGGGGCGACGGTCGCGGTGATCCAGGGAGTCGTGGTCCTCGCGGTCTGCACCCTCGCCGGCTTCCGCGCTGGCGGTCTCGGCGCGCTGCCGGCGGCGCTGGGGTTCATGGCGCTGATCGCCCTGACGTTCACCGCGCTCGGCACCGCGATCGCCTCGGTGCTGCAGGACCTTCAGGGCTTTCAGCTGGTGATGAACCTGCTCGTGATGCCGATGTTCTTTCTCTCCGGGGCGCTGTTCCCCCTGTCCCGGGTGCCGCGGGCGCTGGCGCTCGTCGCCAGCGTCGATCCGCTCGCCTACGGCGTCGACGGCCTGCGCAGCGCCCTGATCGGGCTCGCCCATTTCGGCGCGGCCACCGATCTGGCTGTGCTGGCGACCTTGGCCGCCATCATCCTGGCCGTCGGTGGCTATCTCTTCTCCCGGATCGAGCTCTGAGCGGTCCGGGTGGTGGGTCAGCCGCGATGCACTTTCCACAGCTGCCGAACGCCGAGGCTTTCCTCGCGCATTACTGATCCCGTCTTGGCCGGCATGCCAGGCTCATCAGGTGGAGCCCTCGGCGAGCAGCTTCTGCAGCGTTCCGGTCAACGTCGCGCCGAGGTCTTCCGCGCCAACGAAGCCGACGTGACGCAGGCGCACGCGACCGGCGCGATCGAGGACCAGGAGGGTCGGCAGGCCGTGGGCGTGGAGCGCCTTGGCCGCGCGACCGCCGGCATCGTAGGCGAGCGGCACGCGGAAGCCGCGCCGGCGAAAGTACTCGCTCGCTCGAGCCGGCGTGTCACCCTGGTCGTCCGGCGTGTCGCCCCCGGCGAAGTCGACCGCATAGAAGACCACCCTCGGATCGCCGGAGAAGCGCCGGTACAGCCCTTCGAGCTCGGGCAGCTCGTGCTGGCACGGGCCGCACCAGGTGGCCCAGAAATCGATCACCACGATGCGCCCACGCAGCTGTGCCGCCGCGACCGGGGCCCCGGCGGGCAGAGCGAGCTCGAACGACACGGGCGGCTCTCGCACCTCGTGGCTGTCGACGAGAGACCGGGCGAACCGTGGCCCCATCGCGCCGAGCACGACCACCGCGACGGCCAGAGCCGGCAGCGCGACACGATGCGCTCGCCACGCGGCCGGCCGGGGCGCGGTCGTCCCGCCCGCCACCGGCCCGCGCGCCGCCGGCCCGCGCGCCGCCGCGATGCCCATGGCCGCGAACGCCATGCTCACGAGGGGTAGGAGCAGCAGCACCCGGGCGCGGCCCGCGGTGTACCAGACCACGAGCGCCATGGGCAGGTTGAGGAGCGCGACGACCAGCCACGGCGGCAGCGCTCTCGCGCGCCCTCGCCAGGACCCGAGCCCCATCGCCGCGACGGCGAGCAGCGGCAGGAAGAGGAAGACCAGCGATCGACTCTGCAGCAGCAGGAGGACGCCGATGGCCAGGGCGGCAACGAGGATCAGGCCGGTGGCCAGCTCGAGCAGCACCGCGAGGACCTTCCGCATCGGCATCTCCTTCTCAGGCAGGCGGTCTGCCGCCTGGACCCTTGGATCTACGAGCGGAGCTGCACGAAGGTTCCAGCAGGGCAGGCTCGCCGGCGCGCCCCTGCCGGCCCTCGGCCGCGGCGAGGCAACGAAGCAGCACGGCAGTGAGGCAGTGAGGCAGTGAGGCAGTGAGACAGCTAGAATGGCACCGGGAGCTCCTCACCAGGCGAACCCGGGAGACCGCGATGAAGGCGCTGATGTCCATCGTCTGCCTGCTGCTCGGCGCGGCGGCAAGCCCCACGGACAACCTCCGCGGCCAGATCGAAGAGATCTCCCGCGCCGCCCAGGGACGCGTGGGAGTGGCGGTGACCGTGCTCGAGACCGGAGAATCGGTCGCCCTGCACGGCGACGGGCATTTCCCGATGCAGAGCGTCTACAAGGTGCCGATCGCCATGGCGGCGCTGCACGCGGTCGACGGCGGCGCGCTCGCGCTCGACAGCAAGGTCGTGGTCCAGGCGGCGGATCTCGTGCCGGCCACGGTGTACAGCCCGCTGCGCGACCGCTACCCGCATGGCGTCGAGCTGAGCCTGCGCGAGCTGCTGCGGCTGATGGTGGAAGAGAGCGACGGCACCGCCTCGGACGTGGTCCTGCGCCTCGCCGGGGGCGGAGAGAGCGTCACCCGCTTCCTGCGCGGACTCGGCGTGACCGGGATGGTCGTCGCCACCTCGGAAGCCGAGATGGCCCGCGGCGACGACGTCCAATACCGCAACTGGGCGACGCCGCCGGCGGCGATCCAGCTGCTGCGCGCCATCCAGGAAGGACCGGGCTTGTCGCCGCCCAGCGGTGCCCTGTTGCGGGAGCTCATGTTCGCCAGCGTGCCCGGGCCGCGGCGGATCCCGGGCCTGCTGCCCGCCGGCACGCGCGTCGCACACAAGACGGGCACTTCGCGGACGCTCGGCGGCCTGACCCGCGCGACCAACGACGTGGGGATCGTCCTGCTGCCGGATGCACGGCATCTCGCGGTGGCCGTGTTCGTGGCCGACTCCAAGGCGGACGAGGCCACCCGCGAAGCCGTCATCGCCCGCATCGCCCGCGCCGCCTGGGACCGGTGGAGCGGGCAGGCCGCCCCTCACGCGGAGGGGCAGTGAGCGGCGAGCGGCTCGCGGCGGCCAGCAGGCTCCGGGGGAGGAAGCGATGACCATGGCAAGGCGCGCGAAGTTCTTGGCGGCGGCCGGTCTGGTGGCCGTGGGAGCGGCGAGCGTGGCGGGCGCGGCAGGCGGTCCAAGGACGATCGACCGCCGGGACCTCTGCGTCAGCGCCGGTGAGATCGAGCAGCTCGCCGGGCATCGCCTCGGCATCGAGGAGCCCGGCGTGCGGGCCGTGGTCCTGGCCGACACGCCCCAGGCGGCTGAGGTCCGGTTCACCTATCGCGGCCCGTCGGCGGCGACGAAGCCCCTCGCATCCGGTGAGGTGCGACGCCAGGTCGGGCTCAAGCTCCGGGCCCAGGACTCCTGCAACCTGCTCTACGTGATGTGGTGGATCGAGCCGCGCAACCAGATCGCGGTTTCAATCAAGCGCAACCCCGGCCAGCGGACCCACGAGGACTGCGGCGCCCGGGGCTACGTCAACATGAAAGCCCGGCGCCACGCCCCGGCGCCGCGCATCGAGCCGGGCTCGACCCACACGTTGCGGGCCGAGTTGCTGGGCCGTGAGCTGCGGGTCTGGAGCGATGGCGCGCCGGTCTGGGAAGGCACGCTGCCGGCCAACGTCGAGGACTTCGACGGCCCCGTCGGCCTGCGCAGCGACAACGTGCGATTGGAGCTCGCCTACCGCGTCGGCGGCGGGCCCGCGGCGCCGATCTCGAAAGTGCCCGCCTGGCTGCGCCAGCGCTGCAAGACCAAGGGCCGCGAGGCCGCCGACTGAGACGGGCCATCAAGACGCGGCCGCGCGGCCGGCGCTCAGCGCTTCCGCGCCGTGATCCGTCCGGCCGCCTACTCGACGGCGAGGATCTCCGGCACCAGGCGCTGGGGCTCGAGCCCACAGGACATGGCGTGGAACGCCTGCGAGCGCTGCTCGTGGCGGCCCTCTGCTTCACCGTGTACTCGGCGAACGCCAGGGTGATCCCCAGTGCCGACACGCGCCCGGCCCGCTATATCCCCTTCGCGGTGCTCCGCGACCACCGGCTGACCCTCGAAGGCTTCGCCGCGGAGGTGCAGGCGCGCGTGCCGGGCCAGTTTGCGGTGCACGAGGTCGACGGCCGCCTGGTCTCCATCTATCCGGTGATCGCACCCCTGGCTGCCGTCCCTCTCTACGTTCCCGCCTATCTCTACCTCGACGCCACGGGCTGGAACGCCGCGGACGTCGGATTCCTCGCGGCGCTGCTCGAGAAGACGGCCGCGGCCACGTTCGCCTCGCTGGCGATGGGAGGTCTCTACCTGCTGCTGCGCCGCCGGCTCGAGGTGCGCGAAGCGCTCATCCTGACGATCGCGTGTGCGTTCGGCACCACGACCTGGGCGATCGCGAGCCAGGCGCTATGGCAGCACGGTCCCGCGCAGCTGGCGCTGGTGGCGGCGCTCCTCGCGGCCACGGCACCACCGACGACGCGCACCCTGGCGCTGGCTGGCGCATGGGCCGTACTGCTCGCCGCGATGCGGTTGCCGGACCTGCTGCTGGCGCTGCCGGTGGCCGTGTTCTGCCTGCTGCAAGCTCGCGGGCGTCGCCAGCAGGGTGCCTTCCTGGCCGGCGCGTTCGGCATGACGGCCCTGGTGCTGGCGTGCAACCTGGCGGCGGCGGGCCGGCTCGCCGGCGGCAGCGCCTTCCACCCTGGGCTGGCGACACCTCTCACGTATTTCGCGCGCCCCTTCCTCGCGGGGCTGGCCAGCGAGCTGGTGAGCCCGGGCAAGGGCCTCCTGCTCTTCTCCCCCTGGCTGCTGATGGGACTGGTGCGACGGCCCGATTCCGACGTCGCCGGCGACCGTCTGCTCGATCGCTTGCTGGGCCTGGGCATCCTCGCCCAGCTGGTGCTGTTCGCCAAGACCGGCGGGCTTGGCGGCTTCTGCTACGGGCCCCGACTCACCACGGACCTCATGCCCGCCGCGGCGTGGATCCTGGCGCCGGCACTGCCCGGAATCCTGGGACGCCGGCGCCTCTTGCTCTGGATCCTGATCGGCTGGAGCATGGCCGTGCAAGCCATCGGGGCGTTCCGCTATCCGAGCGGGCGCAGCGACGAGGTGCTCTACAGCAGTGCGGCGGCCCGCTGGCACCCGGGCAATGCGCAGTTCCTGCTGGAGCTGCGCAGCGCCGGGGCGGCCAGGTAGTAGGCGGCGGCGAGGTTGGCGCATAGTCTGCGGCCGCCCGCGGCGCACCGACAATGACGTGCTCTGCATGTCGCGCGACTGGGCGGGTGAGATGGTGCGCGATGTCGCGCCGACCAAGGGAGGCAAGGTCATGAGAGTTTGCGCTCACTGCGGTAGCCAGGTGCCCGACGGCGAGGCCGCGAGTCCGGTGGCCGATGCTAGAATTCCGGGTGACAGTCGAGGATCGGAATGAACAGGGCGCACCGCTTCAGTTGCTTGGCCTTGGCCTGCTGCGCGCTGCTCGGCACCGGCCGGGTCCTCGGCGCTCCCGTTGATGGCGAGGCGGCAAAGCTCGAGGAGGCCCGCGCCGCGCTCGGCAAGCGCGACTTCCGGAGCGCGATCGATGCCTACCGCAAGGCCAACAAGCTGGCCGGCGGCCATTCGGCCAACGCCCTGCTCGGCCTCGCCACGGCCTACAACCAGCTCGGCGCCACCAGCGACGCACTGGACAGCGCGCGCCAGGCGGTCGCGGCGACCGAGGACAAGAAGACCCAGGTGCAGGCCTACAACCAGGCCGGCATCGCGCTGTTCCATCGTGCGGGCGGCAAGGGCAGCCGGGCCATGGACGACGTCAAGGCGGCCGAGGAGGCTTTCCGCAAGGCGCTCGAGGCCAGCGACGGCCGCTTCGACCTGGCCCGCTTCAATCTCGGCCGCGCGCTGCTCCGCCAGTCGCGCGACGCCGAGGGGCTGGCGGCGTTGCGCGAATTCCTCGACCGCCAGCCCACGGGGCCGGTCGCGGCAGAGGCCAAGGCGCTCATGGAGGAGCCGCGGCGGGCGCGCGAGGACTTCGCCCCGGACTACTCCGTCGTGACCCTCGATGGCAAGTACCTGTCGTTCGCCGACCTCAAGGGCAAGGTCGTCGTGCTCGACTTCTGGGCCACCTGGTGCTCGCCCTGCGTCGCCGCCTTTCCCGCGCTGCAGCGGCTCGCCAAGAAGATGGCCGCCGAGCCCTTCGTCCTGGTCAGCCTCAGCGGCGATGCGGATGTCGACAGGCTGCGGGCCTTCCTGGCCAAGCACCCGGCCGATTGGCCGCAGGTCTGGGACCAGAAGCAGGAGGCCTCCCAGCAGTTCCAGATCACGTCGCTGCCGACCTACTTCGTGCTCGACCCCGAGGGCAGGGTGCTCTGGCGGCACAGCGGTTGGGGCGGCACCACCGAGGGTGACCTCAGCGGGACGGTGCACAAGGCGCTGAAGGCCTTCCACGACGCCAGCCCGGCAGCCCGCTGAGCCCGCCAACCCTCGCCGGCCGCTGTCAGCCGCCGGCTTCCAAGCGTGCCGCGCGCGCTCCGCTGATCCCCAGACCCTCGGCTGCCGGCCGCCGGCGCCACGGACGCTCAGGGCGCCATGGCGCGGCGGGTCGCCTCGAGATAGCCGGTCCCGAAGCGCTCGTCGGGCTCGAGGTGGGCGCCCTCGGCCCACTCGTTCCAGGCGTTGACGAAGACCAGCCGGTGCTCGGGATGGCCGAGCCGAGCCGCGGTCACCAGCGCGCGCAGCCACTCCTCGTAGGCCGCCGGCGTGGCACCGTGGAAGACGGTGGCGCGCCGCCCGAGCCGCGGCGTGTTGTCCCAGCCGGCCATGGCCGTGCGGTAGAGACGGAAGGGGGGCGGCGGCAGCGCCAGCCGCCGGCGGACCACCGCCCGGAAGTCGACGATCGCGCCGCCGAACGCGGCGTCGATCCCGTCGACCGCGCACTCGTTCTCGGGCAGGTTCTCGCCGTGCGGCGGGAACTCCACCGCGGCGTCGAAGCCGAGCGTCCGGGGGTCCTGGACGCCGAAGGTCAGGGCGGCGACCAGGTGGAGGTCGGGCAAGCCTCGCTCCCGCGCCGCGCGACGCCAGCGCGCGGTCGTCGACAGCGGCTCCGGGATCGATCCCGGCCGGTAGACCAGCAGCACGGGCGCGCCGCGCACCCGCAGGTAGCGGCGGTCGCGGAACATGGGCATCAGGTCCTCGATCAGCGCCGCGTCCAGCTCGGGACCGTAGCGCTGCTCGATGAGCAGCTCCCGCTCGGCGCCGTCCCAGCGGCGCGTCCAGTTCTCGTTGGCCCAGCAGAGACAGAAGGGAAGATCCGGCTCGCCACCGGCGAGCATTTCGGCCAGCGGCCGCTCGAGCAGCGTCTTGGTGCCGAACCAGTAGTAGTAGTAGCAGAAGCCATGAATGCCGTGGCCGCGGGCCAGCGCCGCCTGCCCGGCACGCGCCGCCGGCAGGCGCAGGTCGTAGAAGCCGAGGCGCTCGGGAAGGTGCGGTTGGTAGTGGCCGGCGAACTGCGGCCGCGCGCGCGTCACCCGGGTCCACTCGGTGAACCCCTTGCCCCACCAGCGGTCGTTCTCCGGAATCGGGTGGAACTGCGGCAGGTAGAAGGCGACGACCTTGACGTCCTCCTCGGCCCGGGCGGCGCAGGCGCCAGCGGCGGCCGCGGTCGCCCCGGCCGTCCCGGCCGCTCCGTTCGCCCCGGCCGCTCCGGCCGCCGCGGCCGCCCAGCGCCAGGGCCGCCGGCGGATGTGGTCGGCGAGGCGGAAGCCCTGCCGGTCCGCGCCGCAGTCGCCGCCGTCGCCGCCGTCGCCGCGCTCGACCACCACGAACCCCTCGTACACGGACAGGGAGCGGATCAGCGTCCGCGAGCTGCCGGTGGCCGCCACCAGGTCGCACACCAGCGCCGACAGGCTCTCCTCGCCGGCCCAGACGTGGCCCGGGTCCTGGAACTCCGGCCAGTGCTCCCAGGCCCAATCCTCGATGACGTACAGGCCGCCGGGCGGCAGCAGCGGGAAGAGAGCCTCGAAGCTTGCCCGCGTCGGCACCTCCAGGTGGGAGCCGTCGTCGATCACCAGGTCGAGCTCGCCGCCAAGGTCGCGCTCGACGAGCTCGCGCAGCGCCGCCCGGCCCGCCTGGTCGGTCCGCCAGCGCGTCAGCACCCGCCCCGCCAACCCGTTGGCCGCCATCCAGCGGCGGAAGTACGGGCTGTCCTCGCGGTCCCGCAGATCGATGGCCACCAGCCGCTCGGGCCGCAGGTGCTCGAACCAGAAGGCGGTGCTGCCGCCGTCCCAGATGCCGATCTCCAGCATGCGCCGCGGCCGGAAGCCGGTCGCCGACCAGAAGCGGTCGAACTGCTCGACCAGCTGCCGGTTCTTGTAGAAGGCGAAGCACTCGTCGCCGAGCTCCCAGCCGTCGCTCCGCGACTGCTCGAGGCGGAAGACGAGGTCGCCCAGGAGCGCACGGTCCGGCAGCCAGGTCAGGCGCTCGAACATGGCGCCCCCGGCCGCTGGACCGCCACCCCGGTGGCGTCGCGATAGGTGGCGTGGCGCGTGCGCTGCACGATGGCGACCTGGTAGGTCCCCGGCGGCAGGCCGGCGAGGTCGACGGTCGCGTCGAAGCCGCAGCGCTCGGGATGGCCGGGGTATGCCGCCGCCACGTCGGGCCTGGCGACGCGCTCGGCGACGGGGACGATGCGGTCCTCCTCGCTGCCGCCGCACGCCTCGAGAGCGAGGAAGAGATCGACGTCCTTCGGCGCGCAGCTCCCCGTATGCGCCCAGCCCGCGAGATCCACCTCGTCGCCTGGCAGCGGGATCGGCTCCCGGGCGCCGTGCAGCTCCGCATCGCCGACGCTTCCCACCCGGTCGAGACAGAAGCCGCCGCCCGAGGGAGGCAGCTGCCGGCTCGCGACCTGCGCCCAGCGCCGCGACTCGGGGCCGGCCGCCGCCTGGCCGCGGCCGAGCGCCGCCTCGACGCTCGCCAGCAAGCGGTCGCGGGTGTGCTCGTGCAACGCCAGCACCTGGCCGAGCTCGCCGAGGACGGCGGTGGCGGGACCTCCGACCTCTCCCAGCGCGTCGCGCAGCCGGCGCAGGAGCACCAGGCCGCTGGCGGGTCCACGCGCCGCCCGCCGCGTGGCGAGGAGAGCGGCGCGGCCGTCGCGATCGTCGGGCTCGAGGTAGGCCCCGCGCAGCCAGTCGTTCCAGGCGTCGACGAACACCACGCTCTCGCCGCGGCGACGTGTCGCATCGACGGTCGAGCGCAGCCAGTGCTCGTACAGCTCGCCGGAGAACAGGCCGGAGGCGACGCGCCGGCACTCGACGGTGCGGAAGAGGCGATAGGACGGCCAGGGGCGCGTGAGGGCCGCGGCGACCACGCCGGCAGGATCGGCGGCCGGCGGCGCCGGCGCTTCGAGGAAGGAGTCGAAGCCGAGGTCCTCCGGGCGGTCGCCGGGAGCCGGCTCGGCGGCGCAGAGGTGAAGCTCGCCGAGACCGCGCTCGGCGGCGGCGGCCCGCCAGGCCCCGGCGATCCGCCGCGGCTCGGCGAGCCGCGCGACGCCGCGCACCACCAGGAGGCAGCGTCCCTCGACGCGCAGGTAGCGGTGATCGCCGAGACCGGCGGCAACGTCCTCGAGCAGCCGCCCGGCCGCCGCCGCGGAGAGCGGCTCGTCCTCCGCCAGCGCCACCATCAGGCAGAAGGGGAAGTCGGGCCGGCCGCTGGCCACGAGCTCGCGCCAGGGCGCGTCCCAGCGCGGCCCGCCGGCCCCCCAGGGATAGAGGTAGCAGAAAGCGTCGACGCCGTGCTCGCGGGCCAGCGCGGCCTGCGCCTCTCGCACCTCGGGCACGCGCGGATCGCCGAAGCCGAGCTCGGTCGGCAACGGCCGCGGCGGGTGGGCCGCGGCAAGCCGCGCCCAGGCGCTGGCGGCGTGGCCGCTTTCCCTTCCTTCGCCGCCCGCGGCCGGCGCGTAGCAGCGCGGATCGTAGAGCGCCACCAGCGAGACGTCGCGCACCACCGCGGGAGCCCCGGGGCCGGACGCGCGCGGGCGGTCGTCGTCGGGGCCGGCGGCGCGCGCGGCCGCTTGCTGGTCCGCCTCGAGCTCCACCGGCCTGCGCACCAGCGCCAGGTCTTGCCCGAAGGCCGGGCTCGTCTCGGCAGGCATCGCCAGCAGCTCGAGGCCGGCCGCGGCGATCTCCCGCCGCACGACGCCGCGCTCGCAGAACGAGATGCCGTAGAGCGGCTCGCCACCGTAACCGGAGGTCAGGGCGGCGAAGCCGCACCCCTCCTCGCGCACGGCGCGCACGGCCTCGGCACGCTGCTGCGGAGAGTAGGACCCGTAGTGCTCCAGCGCGCCGGCCAGCCAGGCGGCGACGTGGCTCTCGGCGAGGAAGGTGAAAGCCGCGACGCCGCCCGGGCGCAGCATCCGCGCCCAGGCGCGCAGGACGGGCCGCCAGTGCTCGAGGGGGGTGTGGGTCAGCAGCGAGACCGAGAAGACGGCGTCGAGGTCGCCCGGCAGGCGCTCCTCGTCGGGCCGCCAGCCGGTGACGACGGGCAGCGCGCCGAGCTCGTCGGCGCAGAACCGCACGGCCTCGCGGTCGATGTCGCAGGCGTAGACGGCGGCGTGCGGCAGCGCGGCGCGCAGCACGCGGGTCAGGCGGCCGTAGTGGCACCCGAAGTCGGCGACCGCCCGGCTGCCTGCCAGGCCGGGGTGGCCATGCTCCCGCAGGAGGGCGTCGATCGCGGCGAGCTGGCTGGGCCCGGAGCTGAAGTAGGAGCCGGGCTGGACAGCCTCGAAGCCGGCGAAGATGACGTCGCGCGCGGCGACCGTCCGATTGACGCGCTGCAGCACCTCGGCCTGGCGGAGGGTCGCGGGGTCCGCGCCGGCGGGACCGTGGCGCCGCTCGCCGGACCACTCCACGCCGGCGGCCCGGACCAGCGCCACGAGCTCCGGCGCGGCCTCGCGCAAGCTCTCGCCGCGGCCGGCGTCGAGGTCGTTGGTGAAAGTCATGAACTCGCCGAACAGGGCGGCGTCGAAGCCGTCGCCCGCCTCCTCGAGGATCTCGCAGTAAGCGCGAACGACGGCGAGGTTCGCCGGCCTGCACTCCGCGTCGAGGTAGGCACGCAGCCGCCGGGCGGCGATGCGGCGGACGCTCGGGGGAAGGTTCGCGGGTCGCAGGCGCGCAGGCCAGGTCACCTCGTTGTAGGCCAGGCGCAGCTCGTGCTCGTCCAGGAAGCGGAGCAGGGTCACCATGTCCAGCGCGTTGCCGTTCTGCAGGGTCGGCACGACGGAGAGATCGAGGCTGGGCACCTGGCGGAACCAGCGCAGGTTGTCGACCAGCCGGTGCCAGCTGGCGCCGTGCCGAAGGTACTCGTAGAGCTTGCCGTGAGCGTCGATGCTCAGCGACAGGTTGAAGCCGCGGAAGCGGGGCGCGAGCTCTTCGAGGTGGGCGCTCCGATGCTGGCCGTTCGTCGCCAGGCCCACGAGCAGGCGCGGCGCCAGGCCGCGCGCGACCAGCGCGCGGAGCAGTCGCCAGGTGCGGTCGATGAGGAAGGGCTCGCCTCCCATCAGCGACAGCAATGCATTGTCGCCGGCGCCGCTGGCGATCATGTCCGCCATGGCGTCGACGTCCTCGAACCACGCCGTGCGGCCCTCGGGCGCGAGCCGCAGCCGCCGCCGCGGCTGCCCTGCGGGCGGGGTCTCGGAGGCCGCCGCCGGCCCGCTCGCGGTCCAGGCGGCGTGGAGCGGATCGGCGGCGATGCGCGAGCTGGACAGCGGGCTGCAGCTGCGGCACTTCAGGTCGCAGACGTTGCCCAGCTCGAGGATGAACCAGTCCGGCCGGCGCTCGAGACGGAAGCCGCTCCCGGCGCCCTCCCGCTGCAGCTCCTCGACGGCGAGCCGGCCGCCGAGCTGCCGGTAGGCGGCGTTGGTGAGCAGCCGGCGGCTCGCACCGCCCGCCGCCTCGCGCTCCCAGCAGAGGCGGCAGCTCTCGGGCTTCTCACCGCGCGCCATCGCCGCGCGCACTTCCACGAGCTCGCGGGCGTTCCAGAGATCGTCGAGCGAGTCCCGGTAGACGCTACCCATACGGCCGTCGACGGTCAGGGGCGCCGGGATGTCGCAGCAGAAGGTCGCCCGACCGTCGGGGCCGATGGCGAGGGTGGTCCACGGAACGATGCAAGCGGTCTTCGACATCACGGTCTACTCCCGGCGAGAACGGCCCACGCGACGCGCCCGCTTCCTTCGCGCGGCCGCGATAGGTCCTCCACCGCGGTGCTCGGCGCAACCTGCAGTGTGCTGGCCGACCACGATGGTACACCGGGCGGTTGAAGCGCCGGCCGGCCGAAGGAGGATACCGAATCTGATCTCGACCTGGGGGATGTTTGGTCTCAGCCCCAAAGCCGGCCCCGGAGTCTGTATCGCGACACGATATGATGGGAGAGGTCCGGCATGACCTGACCCAGGAGGTGACTCGAACGATGGAGGTTGACGCCACGGAACCTCGGCCGGCTCGGCGGGACGGCGCCCGACGCTCTGACCCGGCGCCCGGGCCGCACCACGAGCCGGGGGACTTCAGCACCGACCGCCGGGTCCTGGTGCACTCCGGGATGGCGGTGGCGATCGGGGCGGCGGCGGCGCTGGTCGCCGACGCGCTGGTCTAGGCAGCGGCTGAGCCCCCAGGCGGCGGCACCCGGTGCGCCGCCCGCGTTCGACGCCCCGTCGTCGAGAAACAGGCCGGCCCGGACCTCGCGGTGCAAGCGAGGGTCCGGGCCGTGGATGAGGGAAGCAGTGGGTGCCGGTTACTTGCCGGTCGGGCTTGACGGCGTGAGCGTCACCGTCAGATCGATGTCCTTGCCGAGAACGGCGTCGAGGTCCCGCTCCTCGGCACGGTGGCCGGGGCGCACGACCGAGACCCGGTGATGGCCGGGGGACAGCAAGAGACCTGCCTCGTTGCCGGCCAGGTCGCTGCCGGTGCCGACGAAGCGGCCATCGAGGTAGACCGAGGCGTCGTCCGGCTCGACCTTGATGCGCAGCCTGCCGTACTGGTCGGAGGTGACTGCCGCCCGGGCCGGACCCGGGGCGGGCGCCGGCTGGACGTTGCGCTGGGGGGCGGCGCCGTTGTCGTTGCGGTCACCGCGGTCGCGGTTCACGCGATCGCGCCAGTTGTCGTTCCAGCCGCCGTTGTTCTCCGGGGCCTGGCCCTGCTGGCCCTGGTAAGGCGGCGGCTCTTGCATCTGCTGCTGGCGGTCGAGCTGCTCGGCGCGGTCGCGCTCGAACTGCAGCCGCGAGTCGCGGCGCTCGTGACTCTTGGTGCCCAGATCCTCCGGCCGCACCGCCTGGCCATGCTCGAGCTTGTCGTCCCACTTGATGACCAGGCCGGGATAGATGCTCACCTGGCGGGCAAGGGTCCGGTAGCCGTCCTTGTAGAAGACGATGTCGTAGGTGCCCTTCTCGAGCCACAGGTAACCGCGGCCCCAGCCGCTGTAGTCACGCGCCCGGCCGATGTACTCGCCGTTCAGGTACACCTCGGCGTCGCTGGGAGAGATGGCGACGTCGAGCGCTCCCATCTCACCACGCTCACCACGCTCACCACGCGATCGAGGACCGGGGGCGCCGTACCCCGGGCTGTAGCCATCGCCGTAGCCGTCGTTGCCGTAGCCGCCATAGCCGTAGCCTGGGTAGTAGCCCGGGTTATAGCCGTACCAGGACGGTCCCCAGTAGCCATAGAAGCCCGGTCCCCAGCCCCACGGATAGTCCCAGGCGAAGCCAAGGCCCAGGCCGAGGCCGAAGCCGAACGGGAAGAAGCCGCCGCCGAAGAAGCGGTCACGGCCGAAGAAGCGGCCGCCGCCACCGAAACCGCCACCGAAGCCTCGGGAGGGCCCGAAGAACCGCCCGCCCCCGATCGGGTGGGCCATCCCACTCCCAACGGAAGGTCCGCGGCTGGACATGTGCGCGCCGCCGGAGTGACTGCCGCCGCTCGCGTGCCCGCCGCCCCCGCCCGAGTGCCCCCCGCCGCCGCCACCGCCGTGACTCATCGCCAGGGCCGGCTGGCCAGCGAAAAGCATCGCCAGGGTGACCAGGGTCGCGAGGGCCAGGATGGACTCTCTCCTGTAGAGGCCAGGAAGCGCCCGTCGCAGGGTTGTCATGGGTTCGTCTCCTTTTCCGTCTCCGCGCCGTCCCAGCCGCGGTGTAGTCCACGCACGTAGTGAAACCTGAGCACATTCTCCCACAAATGGGGTAGTGCCAGGGGAAGCTTCTGCAAGGCCCTTACCAGCCTCTCGCGCCGCCGCTGAGCGGCGCCGTCGGGAAGCGGTGGCGGGCCGCCGGGGCCGATGCCGAGGAAGCCGCCAAGCTCGGGATGGAGCCGGTAAAAGACCACCGCGCAGTAGCCCGCCCGCTCCTGCCGCGAGGCGAAGCGCGCCAGGTCCGTGGGGTGATCGTGGGCAACGGTCGCGGCCGGTTCATAGACCAGGTGCAGGCCCCGTCTCTTCAACCTGTAGGCGACCTCGATATCTTCCCACGCCGCATAAGGAAAGCGCAGATCGAAGGGCTCCGCGAGCAGCAGCTCGCGCGACAGCGAGAGGTTGGAGGTGTAGAAGAAGTTGAACGGCACGTCCTCGGGGTCGCGGATCAGGGCGTAGCCGAACTGCAGGCCGTGCTCGTTGATGTAGCGCAGGAACGGGGTCACCCGCATCCGCGGATGCCAGCCGGTGTAGCCGATGACCGCCAGGTGCAGGTCGTCGCCATGCCGCCGGTGCGCGGCACGGTGGGCCGCCAACCATCCAACGGCGGGGACGGTGTCGTCTCCTAGAAAGGCCACCCAGCGGCCGGCGGACACGGCGACCCCGGTGTTGCGGGCCGCGGCGGGGCCGCGGTTCTCCTGGGTGAAGACGCGGAGCGACAGGTCGAAGCTGCGGCTGCGCAGCCACTCCGCCGTGCCGTCGGTCGAGCCGTCGTCCACCACCACCACCTCGAACGGCGGGGCGCCTTCCTGCCGCACCAGGGCCGACAGCACCTCGGTCAGCAACGGGAGCCGATTGTGCGTGGGGACGACCACCGACACTTCAGGGACGGCCATGATGCTAGCTTACCTTGCCGCTAGCGGGCTGCCGCCGCGGGCGACGGGCCCACGACCACGATCCGGCCGGCGTGGACGAACCAGAGCTCGAAGCGCGGCGGCGCGGCGAGCTCGAGCGCCGCCTGGACGGCGCGGACGTACGCGGCGCCCTGGCTGGCATAGATCGCGGTCCGGCGCGCGAGGTCGGCGCCCGCGACCTCGTCGGTCTTGTAGTCGGCGATCACCAGGGCGCCGCTGCCGGGGTCGCGGTAGAGCAGATCGATGGCACCCGAGACGAAGGCAACCGGGCCGGCGCCGTCCGGAGGATCGGGATCGGGCGCCAGTAGCACCGGCAGCTCGCGCGCCACCACCCCGCCGGCGAGCTCCCGCAGGCGGGCCGCCAGGCCGCCCGCCACGAACCGTTCGAGCAGGCGGTGGCAGCGCGGCAGCGCGCGTGCGGCATCCTCGCCGGCCGCCACCGCCGAGAGATAGGCCGGCAGGAGCGCGCGCTGGCGCTCCATCTCACGCGCCGGATCGGCGTCGAGGTCCCAGAGCTCGAGGGCGCGGTGCAGGGCGGCGCCCGACGCCATGGCCAGCTCGCGGCCGTCGACCGCGCCCGCGCCGGCGGGTGCGGCGGACCGGGCGGCCCCGGCGCCGCGCCTGGCAGCGCTGCCTGCTGCCGCACCCTCGGCGCCGCTCTCGCCCCGATCTTCGAGGGCGCCTTCCGCTGCGTCCGCTGCGTCCGGCGGGTC
>DATDGZ010000542.1:0-10671 GCA_036521795.1 Thermoanaerobaculia bacterium
GGTGTCGGCGGCCGCCGTGACGGCGGGCGCGGCCGTGGCGGCGGCGGCGGCGGCGGGGAGCTCGACGTCGACGCACGCGGCGCGGATGTGCGGGTACTCCCGCGGGATCACCAGCACCGGTCCCAGCAGCGTCGCCTTCTCCGGGCAGAGCCGGCGCTCCTCGCCGCGCACCCGGTGCAGCCCGCTGGCGACCGCCAGCAGCGCCAGCGGCGTGTTGAGGCCCTGCCGGCCGCACGCCTGGGCGAGATAGAGCAGGCTCCAGAAGCCGCGGTCCTCGAGCTCCTGGCTCCGCTGCTCCCAGTCCGTGCCCGGCGCGTCGCCGCCGACGCACCACAGGTGGACGACGTAGCGCGGGGCGCCGCCGCCGGACATCACCTCCCGCAGCAGCTGGTCGTAGCCCTCACGGTCGGCCGGCGCCAGCCGCCACAGGGTCTCGCCGCGGCGCTCGCACCGCTCGCCGGCGGCGCCGCATTCGACGCGGGCGACCCTCTGGCCGGCCGCCGCGAGGCGGCTGGCCAGCCGCTCGCCCAGCCCGTGGCCGTCGTCGAAGATCAGCCAGCCGGCGTCCGGCTCGGCCGGCGCGGCGTCCAGCGGCGGCGGCAGCGTCGTCCGCCAGGACGGGAGGTAGAACCAGTCGGCGACGTCCGGCTTCTTCCCCAGCTCACGGCGGCCGAACAGCGCCTCGGCGCCGGCGCTGTCGAGCTCGACCCAGTACCGCTGGCGCTCGAAGGGGTAGGTCGGCAGCGGGCAGCGGCGCCGCCGCTCGTGGCGATAGAAACCGGTCCAGTCGGCGTTGACCCCGTGCAGCCACAGCTCGCCCACCGTGCGCAGCAGCACCTGCGATTCGGGCTTGCGTTCGCGCGGCCCGGGCAGCGAGGCGAGCACCGGCTGCCAGGGCTGGCGGTCGGGGTGCTGCCGCGCCATGCCGGCGAGGCTGTTGCCCGGACCCACCTCGAGCAGCACCCGGCCGGGCTCCTCGAGCAGCCGGCCGACGCCCTCGCCGAAACGCACCGGATGGCGCAGGTGCCGTGCCCAGTAGCCGGGATCGGTGGCCTCCTCCGGCGTGATCCAGGTGCCGCTGACGTTGGACAGGAACGGCACTCGCGGCGGTGCCAGCGGCACGCGCTCGACCTCGCGCAGGAAGGGCCCGAGGATGGGCTCCATCATCGGCGAATGGAAGGCGTGGGAGGTCTGCAGGCGCCGTGGCGTCAAGCCGCGCGCCTGCAGCTGGCGGGCGAAGCTCTCGATGGCCTCCTCCGGCCCCGCCACGACGGTGCGCGCCGGGGCATTGACCGCGGCGAGCGACAGCCGCGGGCCGAGCAGCGGCACCACCTCGGCCTCCGGCAGCGGCACCGCCAGCATGGCGCCGCCGGCCAGCGACTGCATCAGCTTGCCGCGCACCGCCACCAGCGCCAGGGCATCCGGCAGCGCCATGACTCCGGCCAGCGTGGCGGCGACGTACTCGCCGATGCTGTGGCCGAGCATGGCGTTGGGAACGATCCCCCACTCGTTCCACAGCCGCGCCAGCGCGTACTCGAGCACGAAGAGCGCCGGCTGGGTGAGCGAGGTCTGGCGCAGGCGGTCGGCGGCGTCCTGACGCCCCTCCGCCGCCGCCGGTTGCGGGGCGAACAGCTCCTCGCGCAGGTCGAAGCCGAGGCGCGAGCCGAGCAGCGTCGAGCAGCGGTCGATCTCGGCGCGGAAGGCGGGCTCGGTGGCGTAAAGCTCGGCGCCCATGCCGGGGTACTGCGCGCCCTGCCCGGAGAACAGGAAGGCAATGCTGCGGTCGGCGCGCTCGGCGCCGGCTCCCCCCCCGCCGGTCCGGCCGGCGCCGGCCCCGGTCCCCGGACCGTCGGGCGCGCGGGTCAGGACGAGCTCGGCGGGCAGCGTCTCCAGCGCCGCGATCGCCTCTTCGGCGCTGCCGCAGACCACCGCGCGGCGGTGCTCGAAGGTCTTGCGTCCGACCTTCAGCGTGTAGGCCACGTCGCCGAGGTCCGCTTCGGGATGCGCCCGCAGGTGCGCGGCGAGGCGGTCCGTGGCCGCCGCCAGCGCGGTCTCGGTGCGGGCGCTGAGCAGCAGCAGCTGGCGGGGACGCGACGGCGACGGCTCCGGCTCCGGCGGCGCCTCCTCCAGGATCACGTGCGCGTTGGTGCCGCCCATGCCGAAGGCGCTGACCCCGGCGCGCCGCCGGCCGTCGCCGGCCGGCCAGTCGCGCAGCTCGGTGTTGACGAAGAACGGGCTGGCGGCGAAGTCGATGTCGGGGTTCGGCTCGGAGAAGTTGAGCGAGGCGGGGATCTGGCGGTGCTCGAGCGCCAGCACCGCCTTGGCCAGGCTGCCGGAGCCGGCCGCGACGCCCAGGTGACCGATGTTGGTCTTGACCGACCCCAGGGCGCAGAAGCCACGCCGCTGGGTGCTCTCGCGGAAGGCGCGGGTGAGCGCGGCGATCTCGATCGGATCGCCCACGGGCGTGCCCGTGCCGTGCGCCTCGACGTAGCCGATGGTGTCGGGATCGACCTCGGCGGCGAGCAGGGCGGCGCGCACCACCCGCGTCTGGCCGTCCGCGCCGGGGGCGGTGAAGCCGACCTTGCGCGCACCGTCGTTGCTGACCGCCGTGCCCTTGATGACGGCGCGGATGCGGTCACCGTCGGCGAGCGCGTCCTCCAGCCGCTTGAGCACCACGATCCCCATGCCGCTGCTGAACATGGTCCCCTGGGCCTTGGCGTCGAAGGCCCGTACCCGCCCGTCGGGCGAGTTGACGTCGCCGGGCACATAGGGATAGCCGTTCTCCGGGACGCGGACGCCGACGGCGCCGGCGAGCGCCATGTCGCACTCGCCGGCGAGCAGCGCGCCGCAGGCGAAGTGGACGGCGACCAGGGCGGTCGAGCAGGCGGTCTGCACGGAGACGCTGGGACCGCCGAGGTTCAGCTTGTAGGAGACCCGCGTCGCCAGGAAGTCCTTGTCGTTGGCGACCTGGATCTGCAGGTCGCTGGTCGAGGCCAGCACCGCCGGGCTCGAGAAAACGTTGCGCAGGTAGCCGTTCATCCGCGCGCCGCCGTAGACGCCGACGCGGCGCGATAGCTGGTCGACGTTGTAGCCGGCGTCCTCGAGCGCTTCCCAGGCGCACTCGAGGAAGACGCGATGCTGCGGATCGATGATCTCCGCCTCGCGGGGATTGAGCCCGAAGAAGCCGGCGTCGAACATGTCGTGGCCTGCCATCGGGCGGGCCCACTTGACGTAGCCGGGCATCCGCACCATCGCCGGATCGACGCCACCGGCGATGATCTCGGCATCGGAGAGCGGGGTGAGCGAGTCGACGCCGTCGCACAGGTTGCGCCAGAACTGCTCGACGTCGGCAGCCCCCGGGAAGCGGCCGACCATGCCGATGATCGCCACCTCCATGCCGGTGAGGGGAGAAGACTGCTGGGGCTCGCTCACGCTACCTCCTTGCCGCCATCTTGCCGGAGCGGCACGCTGCCGTCGAACCGCCCTTCCTGTAGTGCGTCCACGGGCTCGAACTGCGCCTTCGCGAGCCGCCGGCGCAGCCGGTCCTTGCCCACCCGCAGCTGCGCGGCGGTGCCGTCGTCGGCCACGGGCGCCGCCTCCGGCCTGGCGCCGGCGCCGAGGAAGGCGGCGAGGTCGCGCACCGTCGGGTGATTGAACAGCTCGAACACCGGCAGCTCGCGCTCGAAGGCGGCTTGCAGCCGGCTCTGGGCCTGCACGAGCAGCAGCGAGTTGCCGCCGAGCTCGAAGAAGTTGTCCTCGACGCCGACCCGCTCGACCTTCAGCACGTCGCGAAGGACCGCGGCGATGGCGGCCTCGAGGTCGTTGCGGGGCGCGACGTAATCCATGGCGGTCTCCACGGGCTTCTTGGCCCGCTGTAGCAGCTGCTTGCGATCGATCTTGCCGTTGGGGGTGAGCGGCAGGCTCGGCAGCAGCTGGAAGGCGGCCGGCACCATGAAGGCCGGCAGCGTCTCGCGCAGGTGGGCGCGCAGCTGGGGGACTGCCAGCTCGGCGCCAGGCTGCGGGACGACGAAAGCCACCAGGCGCTTGTCGGCCGCCTCGCTGTCGGTGGCCAGCACCACCGACTCCCGCACCGCGGGGAGGCGGCCGATCTGGGCCTCGATCTCGCCCAGCTCGATGCGGTAGCCGCGGATCTTGACCTGCGTGTCGGCACGGCCGGCGAAGGCCACCTCGCCGTCCGGCAGGTAGCGGCCGAGGTCGCCGGTGCGATAGAGACGGTCGCCGGGCCGCCCGGTGAACGGGTTGACCTGGAACTTCTCCGCGGTCGCCTGGGGATCGCCGAGGTAGCCGCGCGCCAGGTGCGGGCTGCGCACCGCCACCTCCCCCACCTCGCCGACGCCCGCCAGCTGGCCGCCGGCGGCGACGATCAGCAGCTGCACGTCCTTCATGCCGCGGCCGCAGGGCAGGATCTCCTTGCCCCGCAGGTGGGAGGGGGGCGCGCCTTGCACACCGCTCCGCGCCACGTGGTAGCCGACGGCGCGCTGGGTCTCGGTGCTGCCGTAGAGGTTCACCACGGTCACTCGCGGCGCCAGGCGCTGCAGCCGGTCGACGTCGCGGCGCGTCAGGACGTCGCCGACCAGCAGCACGAAGCGCAGGTCGTCGAGCAGGGGCGGCGCGCCGGCGGCCTCGGCGGCCTCATGGGTGCCGCGGGCACCGTCCTCGGTCAGCACCTGGCCCATGGCGGGAGTCAGGTGGGCGACGCTCACGCGCGCCGCGCGCATCCAGGCGGCCAGGCGGCCGGCGGCGACGATCTGGGCGGGATCGGGGATGCAGATCGCCGCGCCGAGGAAGAGCGGCGTGAAGAGATCGCGCTGCAGCGGGTCGTGCGACAGGCCGGAGAGCAGGCTGAAGCGGTCGCCGCCGCGCAGCCCGAGCTCGGTCGTCTGCCAGGGGAGGAAGTGCGACAGCGGCCCGTGCCTGCCGAGCACTCCTTTCGGCAGGCCGGTGGAGCCGGAGGTGAAGGCGATGTAGGCCAGGCGCTCGGGCCCGGTGGGCACCTGCGGAGCGCCCTCCGGCCAGCCCGCCAGCGGTCCGCCGCTCGCGCCGCAGGCGGGCCAGGGCGGCAACCGCAGGCGCAGGCAGCCGGGCAGCTCGGCGACCGCGGCGGCCAGGTCCGGCGGCGGCGGGCCGGCGGCCTCCATCTCGAGCCAGGCCCGCGGCCGCGCCAGGCGCACGATGTCGATCAGCCGGGCCGCCGGGTAGGCCGGATCGAGGATGACGAAGGCGGCTCCCGCCTTGAGCGTGCCCAGCACCGCCCAGACGAGGGTCGCGCTGCGGTGGGCGTAGATCGCCACGGCGTCCTCCCGGCCACCACTGCCGACATCGCCGGTGCCGCCGACGCCACTGGCGAGCAACCGATGCGCCAGGCGGTTGCCCTGGCGCTCGAGGTCGCCGTAGGTCCACGTGCCGCCGGGATCGGTCACCGCCTCGCGGCCGGGAGCGCGGCGGGCCCAGGCGGCGAAATGCTCGTGCACGGCGCCGGCCCAGCCGGCGTCGAGCGGCAGGGTCGGATCGGGCAGCAGCTGCCGGGCGGCCGCGGTGACCAGCGAGAAGCCGGCGGCCGGCGCATCGGGGCTGGCGGCCGCCTGCTCGAGCAGCGCCAGGTACTGGCGCAGCGCCTCGGCGATGCGCTCGGCGGTGAAGAGGGCGGCGTTGTAGACCAGGTGGAGGCGCACCTCGCCGTCCTCGTCGCTGACGTAGAGCGTCAGGTCGAACTTCGACGGCTCCTCGACGTCGAGCACCTCTTCGACCTCGATGCCGGGCATCCCGAGGTCGAGCTCGGTAGCGCTCTGGAAGTTGAAATAGACCTGGAACAGCGGCGTGCGGCTGAGGTCGCGCTCCGGCTGCAGCTCCTGCAGCAGGCGCTCGAACGGCAAGTCCTGGTGGGCGTAGGCGTCGAGGGCGGCGCGCCGCACCCGGCGCAGCAGCTGGCGGAAGCTCGGCTGGCCCGAGAGGTCGGTGCGCAGCACCAGGCTGTTGAGGAAGAACCCGATCAGCGGCTCGATCTCGCGGTGGTGGCGGCCGGCGATGGGGATCCCCATCAGGACCTCTTCCTGCCCGCCGAAGCGGCGGAGGAGCAGTGCGAAGCCGGCGAGCAGGGTCATGAAGAGGCTCGCCCCCTCGCGCCGCGAGAGCGCCCGCAGGTCCGCCGCCAGCGCCGCGGGCACCGGCACGCGCTGCGCGCCGCCGCGGAACGTCTGCACCGCGGGGCGAGAATAGTCGGTGGGCAGGTCGAGCACCGGCAGCTCGCCCGCCAGCTCGCGGCGCCAGTAATCCAACTGGCGGGCGAAGACCTCGCCCTCCAGCTCGCGGCGCTGCCAGCGGGCGTAGTCGGCGTACTGCACCGGCAGGGCCGGCAGATCCGGCGCCGACGGCGAGGCCGGTGCGGCGGCCGGGGTTCCGGGTTCGGCCGCGGCCGCGGCTGATGCTGCGGCGGGCGCCGTTCCGGCTCCGGACGCGCCATAGAGCCGCGTCAGCTCGTACAGCAGCAGGCGGACCGACCAGCCGTCGGAGATGATGTGGTGCATGTTGAGCAGCAGCAACTGCCGGTCGCCGGGGAGCAGCACCAGCCGCGCCCGCAGCAACGGTCCGCGCTCGAGGTCGAAAGGCTTGGCCGCCTCGGCTTCGGCCAGGCGCCGAGCCTCGCGCTCGGCGGTCGCCTCGAAGCCGCTGAGCCCCTCGGCGCGGCGGGCCCCCTCGGCGCTACCCCCTCCTCGGCGCAGGTCCACGACCGGCAGCCTCATGGCGAGGGCCGGCGCGACGCGCTGGAAGGGCTGGCCGTCGACGGCGTGGAAGGTGGTGCGCAGCGATTCGTGGCGCGCCGCGACGGCGTCCAGGCAGCGCGCGAACCTTTGCGGGTCGAGCGGGCCGCGCAGGCGCACGGCGATCGGGATGTTGTAGGCGGCGTTGCCCGGCTGCAGCTGGTCGAGCAGCCAGAGCCGCTCCTGGGCGAACGACAGGGCCAGCTTGGCTACGCGGTCTTCCTCGGGCATCGGGGTGATCGCCGGCAGCGCCGGCAGCGGCGGCACCCCCAGCCCTGGCGACCCGCCGGCTGCGCGGCGATGCTCGGCCAGCCGGGCGGCGAAGGCGGCGACGGTGGGGCACTCGAAGACGCTGCGCACCGGCAGGTCGACGGCGAAGGCATCGCGCACCCGGGAGAGCAGCTGGGTGGCCAGCAGCGAGTGCCCGCCGAGGGCGAAGAAGTCGGCGGCGGCCCCGGCCCGCTCGACGGCGCCGGCGTCCAGCAGCTCGCTCCACAGCGCGAGCAGCACCTCCTCGTCGGCGTTGCGCGGCGCCAGGTACTGCGCGGCGCCGGCCAGGCTCGTCCACTCGGGCGCCGGCAGCGCCGCGCGATCGATCTTGCCGTTGGCGGTCAGCGGCAGCGCCGGCAGCGCGACGAAGGCGGACGGCACCAGCGCCTCGGGCAGCCGCTCGCGCAGGAACGCGCGCAGCTCGGCGGCGTCGGGCGCAGTATTCGGGTGAGGCGAGTGATGCGGGTGATGCGGGTGATGCGGGTGACGCGGGTCGCCAGGGTCGCGCGGCACCACCCAGGCCACCAGGCGCGCCTCCGCGCCGCCCGCGGAGCACGCCAGCACCACCGCCGCCGCCAGCCGCGGATGCGTGGCAAGCTCGGCCTCGACCTCTCCCGGCTCGATGCGGACGCCGCGGATCTTCACCTGCTGGTCACGCCGGCCGAGGAACTCCAGGGCATGGCCGGCGCGGCGGCGCGCCAGGTCGCCGCTGCGGTACAGGCGCCCGCCCGGCACCCCGCTCCAGGCATCGGGAACGAAGCTCGCGGCGGTCAGGTCGGGGCGGCCGAGATAGCCGCGGGCGAGGCTGGCGCCGGCGATGGCGATCTCGCCGGGGACGCCGATCGGGACCGGCTGCCCGGCAGCGTCGAGCAGGTGAACGGCGAGGCCGTCGATGGGGCGGCCGATGCCGGGAAGCGCCATGGCGCCGCCGGCTCCCGGCAGCACCACGCCACAGGTCGCCACCACCGTCGTCTCTGTGGGCCCGTAGTGGTTCACCAGGGCGAAGGGCAACCCCGCGGCGGGCCGCAGGCGCAGGCGGTCGCCGCCGGTGAGCAGGGCGCGCAGCGCCAGCCGGGGCGGCGGCGGCGCTCCGCCAGCCAGCTCGCCCAGAAGGGCCTCGGCGAGCGGTGTCGGCAGGAAGCTGATCGTCACCTCCGCCTCCGCCAGCCACCGCAGCAGGCGCGCCGGCGCGGCGCGCTCCTCCTCGTCCGGCACGTGGAGGCAGGCGCCGGCGGTGAGATAGGGCCACATCTCCCAGACCGAGGCGTCGAACGCCGGCGCGGCGATCAGGGTCGCGCGGTCTGCCGCGCTCACTCGGTAGGTCCGCTGGTGCCACTCCACCAGGTTGAGCAGGTTGGCGTGGCTGATCCCGACACCCTTCGGCTTGCCGGTCGAACCGGAGGTGTAGATGACGTAGGCGAGGTTGTCGTCGACCTCGCAGCCGCTTGCCATCCCGTCGCCCACCTCATCGCAGCCGCCCGGAGGTTCGCCGGTTGCAGCCTGGTCACCCCCTTCGACCGCACCGATTGCACCCCGCGCCGGTTCGCCGTCTTCCAGGACGAGCGCGGCCACCCCCGGCGGCAGGGCGAGCCCGGCGAGGCGGCGCCGGCCGGTGATCAGCACCGGCGCACCGGCGTCCGCCAGCAACCACGCGAGGCGCTCAGGCGGGCTTGCCGGGTCGAGCGGCAGGTAGGCCGCGCCCGCCTGCAGCACGGCGAGGGCGGCGGTCACCAGCTCCGGCGAGCGCTCGAGGCAGAGGGCGATCGGCACCTCGGGAGCCGCCCCCAGGCGGCGCAGGCGGCCGGCGAGGCGCGCGGCGCGGGCGGCGAGATCGCCGTAGGCGAGCCGGCCGCCCGGCCAGACCACGGCCGGCGCGTCCGGCCGCGACGCCGCCACGGCCGCCACCCGCTGATGGACCCGGCCGCGGCCAGGCGCTGGCACCGCGGTGTCGTTCCAATCGCGGAGCAGCGCCGCACGCTCCGGCTCGCTGAGCCAGGGCAGCTCCGAGAGCCGGCGGTCCGGCGCCTGCACGAGCGCCGCCAGGAGGACCCGCAGATGCCCCAGCAGGCGTTGCATGCTGGCGCCGTCGAACAGCGCGCGGTTGTACTCGAGCTCTCCGCGCCAACCCGATTCCGGTATCCAGCTCAGGGTCAGGTCGAACTTCGCGGTGCGTCCCGGCACCGCCTCCGGCAGCAGCTCCAGGCCCGGCAGCGCCAGCGCCGGCCAGGGAGCGTCCTGCACCACCGCCATGACCCGGAACAGCGGCGTTCCCGACAGCTGCCGCTCCGGCGCCAATCGTTCGACCAGCAGCTCGAACGGCACGTCCTGGTGCGCATAGGCGCCGAGCGCGGTCTCTCGCACCCGGGCCAGGAGCTCGCGGCCGGTCGGCTGCCCCGCCAGGCGAGTGCGCAGCACCAGCGTGTTGACGAAGAACCCCACCAGCGGCTCGATCTCCGCCCGGTTGCGGTTGGCGATCGGCACGCCGACCGCCACGTCGAGCTGTGCTGCATAGCGGGAGAGGAGCGTCTGCAGCCCGCCCAGCAGGACCATGAACAGCGTCACTCCCTGCTGCGCGGCGAGCCCGGCGATGCTCTCCGCGAGGCCCACGGGCAGCGCCAGCGACTGCCGCCCGGCGTGGCCGGCATCCAGCGCCGCCGGCGCGGGCTGCCGGTCCACCGGCAGGTCCAGGGAGGCCAGGCCGGCCAGCTGGCGCTCCCAGTAGTCGAGCTGCCGCGCCAGCTCGTCGCCGCGCAGCCATTCCCGCTGCCAGATGGCGACATCCGCGTATTGGACGAGCAGCGGAGGCAGGACCGGAGCCTCTGCGGGCGGCGGGGCGCCCGCGCCCGCCGCCCAACGCATCGCCGCCGGGTAGAGCACCGCCAGCTCACGCAGCAGCACGCTCATCGACCAGCCGTCTGCCACCATGTGATGGATGGCCAGCACCAGGCGGCTCTCCGCCGGCGCCAGGTCGAGCAGCAGCGGCCGCAGCAGCGGCCCCGCCGCGAGATCGAAAGGACGCTCGCACCAGAGGCTCGCGACCGCGGCCGCCGCCGCGTCCCGGCGTAGCGCTGGAAGGGGCATCAAGCTCACCCGGGGCAACGCCGCCGGCCTTGCCGGAACCGGCGCCGCCGGCAGGACGCGCTGCACCGGGTGGCCGCCGGCCGTGACGGGCAGCTCCTCGAAGACGGTGCGCAGCACCTCGTGGCGGACCACGATGCCGGCCAGCGCGGCGGCCAGCGCCGACGTGTCCAGCCGCCCGCGCAGGCGCGCGCTGACGCCGATGTGGTAGGCGGTGCTCTCCGGCTCGAGCCGCGACAGGAACCACAGGCGCTCCTGGGCGAACGACAGCGGCGCCGTGCCTGGCGGGCGCGGCCGGGCGACCAGCGGCGGCGGCGGCGCGGCGCCGGGCTCCGACCTCGCCGCACGCAGGAGCCCGGCCAGCCCCGCCACCGTCGGCGCTTCGAAGACGCTGCGCAGCGGCAGCTCGACGCTGAAGGTCTCGCGCACCCGCGAGACCAGCCGCGAGGCGAGCAGCGAGTGGCCGCCGAGATCGAAGAAGCCGTCGTCGATGCCGATGCGCTCGACGCGCTCGGCCGGCGGCCCATCCCCCGGCAGCAGGTCG
>DATDGZ010000543.1:0-3769 GCA_036521795.1 Thermoanaerobaculia bacterium
GCATCACCCTGCGCCGTGTTCGCGGCGCTGACCCCCTACCCGGCACTGTTCGCCGTCGCCTTCGCCGCGGCCTTCGCCACCGCCGCCGCCGACACCGCGTCGAGCGAGATCGGGCAGCTGGTCGGGCGCCGCACCTTCCTCATCACCACCTTGCGTCCGGTGCCGCGCGGCACCGACGGCGCGGTCTCGCTCGAAGGCACGCTGGCCGGCGTCGCCGCCGCGATCGCGATCGGCGCGCTGGGGGCGGCGGTGGCGCTCTACCCCTGGATCTGCGCGCTGCCGGTCGCCGCCGCCGCCGTCATCGGCACCACCTTCGAGAGCGTGGTGGGGGCGACTCTCGAGCAGCGCCGCCTGCTCGACAACGAGGCGCTGAACTTCCTCAACACCCTGGTCGGCGCGCTCGCCGGCGCCGCCCTGGCGGCGCTGGTACTGTAAGGGCATGGAGGAGAGCAAGCCGCGGCTCTACGCGGCGCTGGCACGGCCGTTCACGCTGCTGCCGCCGCTGCTCGGCATCGTCTCCGGCGCGGTCTGCGCCTTCGGCTCGGCCCACAACCCCGATCCGGCGCGGCGCCTGACCCTGGCGGTGGTGGCGACGGTGGCGCTGGGCTCCCTCTGCGCGAGCCTGATGAACGCCGCCTCGAACGCCATCAACCAGATCTACGACCTCGAGATCGACCGCCTCAACAAGCCCCACCGCCCGCTGGTGACCGGCGCCCTCAGCCGCGGCGAGGCCTGGCGCTTCAGCTGGCTGCTCTACGCGCTGGCGCTCGTCCCCACCTGGCTGGTGGTGCCGCATCCTTACGACACCCTGGGGGCCAAGCTCGCCGCGCCGGTCGCGTTCCACCAGACGTTCTTCATCTACCTCGCCGGGCTGCTGTTCACTTTCGTCTACTCGGCACCCGGGATGGGCCGCACCAAGGTGCGCGGCATGGCGGCGAACCTCACCATCGCCCTGCCGCGCGGCGTGCTGCTCAAGGTTGCCGGCTGGGCGATGGTGGCCAGCATCGGCTATGCCGAGCCCTGGTACCTCGGGGCCATCATCGGCCTCTTCCTGGTCGGCGCCTCCTCGACCAAGGACTTCGCCGACATCGCCGGCGACCGCGCGGGCGGCTGCAGGACGCTGCCGATCGTTCACGGCGTCCGGCGGGCCGCCTGGATCATCAGTCCGTTCTTCGTCCTCCCCTGGCTCCTGCTTCCCCTGGGCGCCCGCCTGCGCGACCCGCGGGACCCGGCGCACCCGATCCTCACCGGCAATCCCACCCTGCTGACCCTCCTCGGCGTCCTGCTCACCGCCTGGGGCGCCTACACCGTCTACCTGCTCGTCCGCGACCCCGCCTCCCTCGCCGAGACCGAGAACCATCCCTCCTGGCGCCACATGTACCTGATGATGATGGCGGCGCAGATCGGCTTCGCGGTCGCCTATGTGTTCTGACCCATGACGGACGAGACCGGAGCGCCTCCGATCCCCGAAGAGGTGCCGCCGCACGCTCCGGAACCGGTGCCCTCGCATCTTCCGGAAACGGTGCCGCGGCATCTTCCAGAAACGGTGCCGCCGCACCTGGCGGAAGCGGAGCCGCCGGCTTCGGTCGCGGACCTGGCGGCGTTCGACGCCGAGGCGGCGGAGCGCCAGGCCGAGGCGGCGCTGGCCAGCGGCGGCGAGGAGCTGCCGCACCATGACCTGCTGGGGTTCTACGACCGGCTGCGGTCGCGCGTGCTGGACACCGTCGAGCGGCGGGCGGGCAGGTTGCCGGAAGACGTGGTCATCGCCCTGCTGCTGGCGCCGGACATCTTCATCCTGCTGGTGCGGCTGGTCATGGACAAGGACGTGCCGCGCCGCGCCCGCTGGCTGATCGGGGGAGCCATCGCCTACTGGATCAGCCCGATCGACCTGCTGCCGGAGCTCTTCCTGGGCCCCATCGGTTACCTCGACGACCTGGTCGTCGCCGTCGCCGTGCTGTCACAGGTCTTCACCGGCGATCTCGAGCCCTACGCCCGCAAGCACTGGACCGGCCGCCAGGACCTGCACGTCGTGCTGCACGACATCAGCGCCGCCGCGCGCACCCTCCTCGGCCCCGCCGTCCACGATCGCCTGAAGCGCCTCCTCGCCCGCCAGGGCATCACCCTCGACGACTCGCGCCCGCCCAAGGGCGGCGAGCCTCCTGCCTGAGATGTCGCTCGCGGCAATGTGAGTTGGCAAGCGAGCCGTGACCAAGCCTGTCTACCGTTCTCTCCCCGTCTACGAGGATCATCGACCCACGGGATAGCGCCGCTCCACCTCTCGCCAGAAGTCGGCGACGTCCAGGTGGATCTCGGGGATCTGCTCGGACCGATACAAGCCGGCGTCAGGCAACGAGACCACGAAGCGCCCGTCTGCGTTGACCAGGAATTCGACGTGCCGGGTCTCGGGTTCGACGATCCAGTACTCGCGGACGCCGGCCTCGGCGTAGAGGCTCAGCTTCCCACCCCGATCGTGGCGCGCGCTGCCGGGCGAGAGGACCTCGACCACCAGGTCGGGAGCGCCTACGATGCGCTTGCCCAGGACGTCCAGGCGCGTCGCCGAGAGGTAGATCACGTCCGGCTGCACCACGGAGTGGTCGGCCAGCTCCGTGTCGAGAGGCGCGGCGAATGCTACGCCGCCGGCGGCCTCGGCAATGCTCTCGAGATGCCGCCACAGGAACAACGCCACGAACTGGTGCCAAGGGGTCGGGCTCGGGGTCACGTACAGCCTCCCGTACAGCAACTCGCAGCGCGGCTGGTCCGGCAGCGCGTCATAGTCCTCCCGCCGGTAGGGTCCCAGTCCGGCCGGTGGCGCCAGGGGGGCTTCCGTGAGCAGCTCCACGGTCATGGGACGAGTATAGACCCCCATACTCGGATAGGACGCGCAAGCGAGGCCGGATTGCGCACGCTGGCCGGCTACCGTTCGAGCCTGCGCTGCGACGAGGTCGTGGGCGATGGCTCGGAGGCCTAGGAGCCGGACAGGCCGGGCGCATCCTCGCCGGATCCCGGCGGCGCCACGAGCTCCAGGAAGGCGAAGGAGCGAAAGTCCCCAGGGTTGAAGGTGGCGAGGCGTCGCACTCCGGCAAGCTCCAGGGTCGCTGCCAGAGCAGTGTCGAGGATGCGCTTGCGCCCCAGCCGCAGGCTCTCGAGAAGCTCGAGAGTGCGGTCCAGGACGCCGGGAGCCGGCAGGATCCGCACGACCTCGGCGGCGTTCCAGAGGTCGCGCGACCAGCGCAGCCCGGCTTGCATGGAGAGCGGGTTCTCGAAGCGCCGCGGGTCCGTGGACACGTGCAAGAGCTCGTGCAGCACCTGCGGCGTGATCCCCAGGCTGCTGCCTTGCTCTCTGACCTCCGCCTCGAGGAGTTGGCGCGCCGCCAGGTGGCGAGGAGCGCCCGCCATCACCCAGGACACCAGGACGTCGGTGTCGACGGCGACGATCAGCGGCGCCGCCTCTTGTCCAAGAGCACTTCGTCCAGAAGCTCGGCGCGGGTCCAGGTTGCACGCAGCGCGCCGCTCGGATGAGGCTCGAGATCGAAGAGCGATCCGGAAGCTCCATGGCGGTGCAGGGCGTACTCGGTCATGGCCTCGCGGATCAGCTCGGCCACGGGCCGCCCGGTGCGCTCCGCCAGCGACTTCAGCTCGCGGTAGCTCTTCTCTTCGACATGGAGCGAGATCGGTTTCATGGAAGGCACCCTATATCTGAATCATATATAGGTCAAGGCAGCCTGACCTGGGGACCTGGGGTAGTCGGTCAGCTCGCGAGGAGAATGAC
>DATDGZ010000544.1:0-8454 GCA_036521795.1 Thermoanaerobaculia bacterium
GAGGTCGAAGAAGCTGTCGTCGTCACTGATCCGCTCGATCCCCAGCACCTCCGACCAGATGGCCGCCAGCAACTCCTCCGCCGCACCCCGCCGCACCCCGCCGCCCGCTTCGCCGACGGTCCCCTCCCCCGTGCCCGCCGCCGACGCCCCGGCCGCCAGGGCTGCCGACAACCGCCGCCGATCGACCTTGCCGCTGGGGGTGGTGGGCAGCTCGTCGAAGCTGACGAACGCCGCCGGCACCATGTAGTCCGGCAACTGCCGTCGCAGGGAGGCGCGCGCCTCCTCGGTCGCGGCGGCGCCCCCGCCGGTCCCCTCCAGGCAAGCCACCAGCTGCAGGCCGATGCCGGGGCGTTCGTGCGCCACGACCGCCGCCCGCCGCACCGCGGGAAGGGCGGCGAGCGCTGCCTCGACCTCTCCCGGTTCGACGCGAAAGCCGCGGATCTTCACCTGGCGGTCGGCGCGCCCGATGAGGACCAGCCTGCCGTCCGGCCGCAGCCGGGCGAGATCGCCGCTGCGGTAGAGCCTGGCGCCCGGCGCCGCGGCGAAGGGGTCGGGCAGGAAGCGCTCCGCGGTCTGCGCGGCGAGCCCGGAATAACCCCGCGCGACGCCCGCGCCTCCGATGTAAACCTCGCCGACGGCTCCCAGGGGCGCCGGCCTCATCTCCTCGTCCAAGAGGTAGACCTGCACGCCGGCAACCGGCGTCCCGATCGGTACGTCGGTCCCTTCGATCCGCAGCCGGCCGCCGACCGCCAGCAGGCAGTCGGTGGCGACGATGGTGGTCTCGGTCGGGCCGTAGGTATTGAGCAGCCGCAGCTCTCCGCCGGCCCAGGCGGCCCATGCTTCCACGGCCCCGATGTGGGCAGCCTCGCCGCCGATGATCACCAGCCGCAGGCACGGCGGCAGCGGCGGCTGCTCGCCCGCCAGATCGCTCACCAGCGTGTGCCACCAGGCCGTCGGCAGGTCGAGCACCGAGACGTCCAGGCTGGCCGCGGCGGCGAGGAAGGCACGAGAGCTGGACAGCATCTCCGGCGGCCGCAACACCAGGGTGGCGCCGCCGAGGAGGCAGGGGAAGATCTCCTCGGCGCTGGCGTCGAAACTGATCGATGCAAACTGCAGCACCCGGTCGCCGGGACCGATTTCGTCGCGGCGCAGCGCGCACTCGGCATAGGCGGCGAGCGCCGCGTGCGGCACCACCACTCCCTTCGGCCTGCCGGTCGAGCCCGACGTGTAGATCACATAGGCGGCGTTCAGCGGGTCGGCCTGCCGACGGGTCGGCGGCAGGGCGGGGCCGCCATCGCCGGACGCGCCGCCGGGCCCCACCCACAACACGGCCGGCGCCGCAGCGGTCAGCTCGCCGGCGAGCTCCGGCTGGCTGAGCAGCAACATCGCGCCGCAGTCGGCCAGCAGGCTCGCCAGGCGTGCCGGCGGCAGCGCGGGATCGAGAGGCACGTAGGCGCCGCCAGCCTCGAGCACCGCGAGCAGCGCGACGATCAGCTCCGGCGACCGTGGCAGCAGCAGGGCAACCCGCCGCTCCGGCCCGACCCCGGCAGCACCCAGGCGGGCGGCCAGCGCGCGCACGCGGCTGGCGAGCTCGCCATAGGTGAGATCCTCGCCGCCCGAGACCACCGCCAGCGCGTCGGGAGCGCCGGCCGCCCGCGCCGCGATCTGCTCGTGCACCAGCCGGCCGCCACCCTGCCGCACGGCGGTGTCGTTCCACTCGCGCAGCATCTGGTGGGCCTCGGCGGCGGAGAGCAGGTCGAGGTCACGGACTGGCCGCTCGAGACCGGCGGACATGGCGAGCAGGAGCTGCCGCAGCCCGGACAGGAGGCGCGACGCCGTGGCGCCGTCGAAGCGGCCGCGGTCGAAGCCCAGGTTGAGCGCCAGATGATGCCTGGGGATGACCACCAGGGTCAGCGCGTAGCTGGTACGCTCGAAGGCGTGCGCGTCGCCGACGCTGATCTCGCCCTGCCACTGCGACACGGCCGCATCGACGGGATAGTTCTCGAACACCAGGATGCTGTCGAAGAGCGGCGTGCCGGACGAGACCTGGCTCCATGCCGACAGCTCGGAGAGCGCGCTCCACTCGTACTGGCGCATCTCCGCCTGCTGGTCCTGCAGGCGGGCCAGCCAGCGGTCCGCAGGCCCTGAGAAGCCCTTCACCCGCACCGGCAGGGTATTGATGAACAGGCCGACCATCGCTTCGACGCCCGGCAGCTCCGGCGGGCGGCCCGCGACCGTCGCGCCGTAGAGCACGTCGTCGGCCGCACCGTAGCGGGCGAGCAAGAGCGCCCAGGCGCCCTGCACCAGGGTGTTGAGAGTCAACTGGTGCCGCCTCGCCCGGCTGCGCAGGGCGTCGGCCTCCGGCTCGGCCAGAGCCAGGCGCCGGCCGGAGGTGAGGATGCGCGGATCGGGCAGCGACCCGGGCCGCAGGTCTCCGGGCAGGCGGGTCGCCGCGGCGAAGCCATCCAGCGCTCGGCGCCAGAACGCTTCCATCGGAGCGCGGTCCTGCCGCCGTAGCCATGCCACGAAGTCCCGGTACTGCACCGCCGGTTCGAGACGCGTTTCGCGGCCGGCCTGAAGATCGTCATAGAAGCGCAGCACTTCGCGGGTGAGGACCTGCAGGCTCCAACCGTCCATCAGCAGGTGATGGAAGCTGAAGATGAAGTAGTGGAGCCCCGGCGCCAGCCGGATGCAGGTGACGCGGGCCAGGGAGGGACCCGCGAGGTCGAAGCCACGCTCACGGTCGGCGCGCTGGCGACGCGTCACCTCCGCCGCCCACAGGTCCTCGGCAAGGCCGCTCCAATCCTCGTACCGCCAGAAGTCGCCCGGCGTCCGGCGCACCACCTGCAGCGGCTCCGCCAACCCCTCCCAGACGAAGCCCGTGCGCAGCACGTCATGGCGGAGGAACACCGCCTGCCAGGCGTCGCGGAAGTGTCGTGGATCGAGCTCCCCGCGCAGGCCGCAGCTCAGCTGCTGGAAATAGGCGTCGGAGCGCGGCGCATAGAGGTGGAAGAAGAGCATCCCCTGCTGGGTCGGAGAGAGCGGATAGACCGCCTCGACGCCGGCATCGGGCAGCAGCCGGTCGATCGCCGCCTGGTCCAACGCCGCGAGCGGGAAGTCCGAAGGGGTGTAGGCCGCCCGGCCGGTCGAGCGCCAGAAATCGACGACCCGGTGCAGAGCTGCGAGGAAGCTCGCGGCCAGGCGTGCAACGGTCTCCGGGCGGTGGACGGCGCGGCTGAACGTCCAGGCCGTCCGCAGACTGCCGCCGACGACGCTGCAACCGATCTCCAGGAGATGGCGCCGGCGCTGCTGCGCATGGCGCGGCGGCCCGGCCGGCTCGCTCGCCGGCTCGAACCACGATCCGCGGTCGAGGGCGCGGTCGAGCTGGCCCAGGTAGTTGAAGCCGAGCTGGGGTGAGATTCGCCGCAGCTCGGCGGCGGCGCCCGCACCGCTGTCGGCCACGGCCGCATCCGCGGCGAGGTAGCGCAGGGCGCCGAAGCCGACGCCATGGCTGGGGATGGTGCGCAGCCGCTCCTTCACCGCCTTCAGGTCGGCATCGACGCCCTCCGCCGCTCGCAGGTCGAGCAGCACCGGCACGAACGCGGTGAACCAGCCCACCGTCCGCGAGAGGTCGGTTGCCGGTATCACCGGCTCGCGTCCATGCCGCTCTAGCTCCAGCAGCAGCCGGCGCTCCCCCGTCCATGGACCCAACGCCTCGACGAGAGCCGCCAGCAGCACGGTTTCCACCTCGCAACGGTAGCGGTGCGGCCCCTCCGCCAGCAGCACGGCGGTGTGCTCCGGCGCCAGCCATTCGATCACCGACGACGCATCGGCCGCCCGGTTCGTGCCGCCTGCGAAATCGAGCGGCGGCGGCGCCGGCACGGCAGCAGCGAGCGCCAACCAGTAGGGCAGCTCGCTGCCGAAGCCGCCCGCGGCCATGATCCGGGCCAGACCCTGCGACCACTGCCGATAGGAGGTGGTCTTGGCGGGCAGGACCGCCCTGCCCCCCTGCAACACCTGCCGGTACGCCTGCTCCAGGTCTTCGAGCAGCACCCGCCAGGAGACGCCATCGATCACCAGGTGGTGGGCCACGAGCAGGAGTCGGGAGCCCGCTTCGCCGCAGTCGAGGAGCGCCGCCCGGAACACCGGTCCGCGGGTGAGGTCCAGAGACGCCTGCAGGCGCGCCGCGAACGCCGTCAGCGCGGCCGCCAGCCGTGGCTGCGGCAGCGCCGCGAGATCGCCATGACAGAAGGCCGGCGGCCCGGAGACTTCTGCGTAGACCTGTGACCAGCCGGCGATGCCCGGAGTGAAGCGGAGGCGCAGGGCGTCGTGATGATCGATCACTGCCGACACCGCCTGCGCCAGGCAACGCGCGGCGAGCCGCTCGCCGCTCCGCAGCAGCACCGCTTGATTGAAATGGCCGGGCTCGGCCAGCTCCTGCGCCACGAACCAGTGCTGGGGGGGAGCGAGAGGGACCGCGCCGGCGAGGCGCCCCTGCTCGCCGGCAGCGGCGACCTCGCAACCGACGACGGCGGCCAGCTCGGCGATCGTCGGATGCTCGAAGAGCTGTCGCGGGCTGAGGCGGATGCCCAGCCGGGCGGCGCGGGCGACGATCTGGATGCTGAGGATGGAGTCGCCCCCCAGGGCGAAGAAATTATCGTGGATACCCACCGCCGGCAGGCGCAGCAGACCGCACCAGATCTCCGCCAGCCGTCTCTCCACGGCGTCGCGCGGCGCCGCCGGAGGCGGCTCGCCGCCGGCCGCCGGCGCGGCCAGGGGCAACGCGGCCAGCGCCTTGCGGTCGACCTTGCCGTTCGGCGTCACCGGCAGCGCATCCACGACGACAATGGCGGAGGGCACCATGTAGGCCGGCAACCGCTGCTCCAGATACCGGCGCACCTCTTCGGGAGTGAGCCGTCCCGCTTCGGTAGCGCGCGCCAGGAGAAAGGCCGCCAAGCGCGGCCGGCCGTCTTCCTCGGTGCGCACGACCACCGCGGCGTCGCGGATCTCGGGGTGCTCGGCGAGCGCCGCCTCGATCTCGCCCAGCTCGATGCGGAAGCCGCGGATCTTCACCTGCTGGTCGAGCCGGCCGAGGAACTCCAGCTTGCCGTCCGGGTGGTAGCGGGCGCGATCTCCGGTGCGATACATGCGGCCGCCCGGGGAGGTGCCGAAAGGATCCGGGACGAGCTTCACCGCGGTCAACACCGGATCTCCCGCGTAGAAGGCGAACAGGCACTCGCCGGCGATGAACAGGTCTCCCGGCGCGCCGATCGGCGCCGGGCGCAGCTCGCCGTCGAGCACGTGATAGCGGGCGCGCCGGATCGGCCGCCCGTAGGGGACGCTCACCCAGGCCGGGTCGATCTCCTCGACCTGGTGATAGTTCGACCAGATGGTGGCCTCGGTGGCGCCGCCCAGCGCCACGACGCGGGCCGCCGGATAGGCGCGCCGGATCTCGTCCGGCAGCCCGAGCGGCACCCAATCGCCGCTCAAGAAGACGAGGCGCAGCGCCGCCCTGGCCTGCGGCGCCGAGGGCAGGAAGGGGATCAACTGTTGCAGGGCAGCCGGCGCCGAGTCCCAGAAGGTGATGTCCCCCTGGTCGAGCAGCTCGACCAGCCGCTGTGGCTCCTGCACCTCGTCGCCGGTGGCGACCCGCACCGCGCCGCCCGCCGCCAGGATGCCGAAGACGTCGTACACCGAGAGATCGAAGGTGAGCGGCGTCAGGAACAGCATCCGGTCGCCGGGTCCCACCGCGAAGGTGTCGTTGACCCAGCGAATCAGATTCACCACCGGCCGGTGCTGGACGGTCACCCCTTTCGGCGTGCCGGTCGAGCCGGAGGTGAAGATGACGTAGGCCAGGGCGCCGCCGGCGCTCGGACCGCCGGCGCCCGCCGGCCCTGCCGGCAGCGGCCGCGCCGCGGAACAGTGCGCCAGCTCGGGGCAGGCTTCGAGCGACACCAGCCGGCGGGGGAGGCGGGGAACGGCGGCGCCGGCCTCTTGGAGAGGCTGCAGAATCGCCAGGCGAGATCCGTCGGTGAGCACCGAGGACACCCGCAGTGTATCGAGGATCCACTGCAGCCGCGCCGGCGGGAAGCTGTCGGCGAGCGGCACGTAGGCCGCGCCGGCCTTCAGGATGCCGAGCAGGGCCGTGACCATGGCCGGGCCGCGTCCCAAGTACACCGCGACCAGGTCGCCCGCCGCCACTCCGCGCCGCCGCAGCAGATGGGCGATCCGGTTCGCTTGCCGCTCGACCTCCTCATAGGTGAGCGTCCCCGCCGCGGAGATCACCGCCGGAGCCGCCGGGTGAGCGTCGGCCTGGCGCTCGAACAGCTGGTGGATGAGCGACGCTTCCGCCGCCGCGCAGGTCTCGACGGCGGTGTCGTTCCACTCCACCAGCAGCTGATGGCGCTCCGCGACGGCGAGCAGCGGCAGCTCGAACGGGCCGCCCGTCTCGTCCGCCGCCATCGCCGCCAGCAGATTGCCGAGGTGGTGCAGCAGGCGCGCGGCGTCGGCGTCGTCGAAGCGGTGGCGGTCGAAGATCAGCTTCAGCGGCAGGCGCTGCCTGGCCCGGGTCATCAGCGTCAGCGGGTAGTTCGTGGCCTCGGCGAACGCCACGCGCTCGATCCGCAGCGCCGCAGGCTGCAGGCCGGCGGTGTCGAGCGGATAGTTCTCGAAGGCCACCAGCGTCTCGAACAGTGGTTGGGCGGCCGGCAGACCGCTCCAGCGATGAATGTCCACCAACGGGCTGTACTCGTACTGGCGGGCCTCGGCCTGCTCGTTCTGCAGCTCGCGCAGCCAGGGCTCGACCGCCGCGCCATCGAGACGCACGCGGATCGGCAGCGTGTTGATGAACAACCCGATCATCGCCTCCACCCCGGGCAGGCTCGGCGGACGTCCCGACGAGACGGCGCCGAAGACCACCTCCCGCTCGGCGGCATAGCGGCCGAGCAGCGCCGCCCAGGCGCCTTGCATCACGGTGTTGAGCGTCACCAACGCCCGCCGCGCCAAGCCCGCCAGCGCGGCGGTGGCCGTGGCGCTCAGCTCCACACTGCGCTCGCCGCGCTGCAGCGGGCCAGGCTCGTGGCGCGCCGGCGCCCTTCCGACCGCCAGCGTGCCGGTGGCCTGCCGGGCTTGCAGCAGCGAGCGCCAGAAAGCCTCGGCGGCCGCCTGGTCCTGTGCTTCCAACCAGGCGACGTAGCTCTTGAACGGGTGCGGCTCGGCCGCCCCGGCCGGATCGTCGGCGCCGCGCCGGAGGCTGTCGTAGAGCGCGAAGACCTCGCGCAGCAGGAGATTGCACGACCAGCCGTCGAGCGCCACGTGGTGCCAGCTCCAGATCAACCGCCAGCGCTCGTCGGCCAGGCGCAGCAGCGCAATGCGGAGCGGCGGCGGCGACTCGAGATCGAAGCCGCGCCGGACGTCCTCGGCGAGGAAGGCCGCCAGCAGGCGCTCCTGGTCGCCGCTGGCGAGACCGCGCCAGTCGCGCTCCTCGATCGCCAGCGGCGCATCCCCGAGCACGACCTGCTGCGGCCGCTCCAACTGGCGCCAGAGGAAAGCCGTGCGCAGGATGGAATGACGATCGACGGCGCGCTGCCAGGCGCGAGCGAAGGCCGCGGTGTGCAGGGAGCCGGTGACCTCGCACTGCAGCTGGCGGAAGTAGAGCTGCGACTCGGCGCGATCCAGGGAGTGGAACAGCAGGCCCTGCTGCAGTGGTGAGAGGGGGTAGATGTCGTCGACGCGCCGCTCGCCCGCCCATGCCAGGGTGCGGTCGAGCTCTTGCCGATCGAGACGGGCGAGCGGAAAGTCGGCAGGCAGCCAGACCTCGGCGGCGGTCACCGCGCCGCCGCCGGCGATCCGGCCGAGCGCGGTGATCAGGTCGGCGGCGAGGCGCTCCACGGTCTCCGTCGCCACCGCCGCGGCGTCGAACGTCCAGACCATGCGCAGCTCGCCGTCGACCACTCCCGCATCGACCTGCAGCGGGTAGGCGAGCCGCTGCCGGGGGCTGCGGGCAGCGCCCGGCGGCACGGCGGAACGGCGGCAGGGCCCGTCGGCCGCGAACGCCTGATCGAGCTGGCCCAGGTAGTTGAAGCTGAGCTGAGAGGCCGGAGCCGCGCGCAGGCGTGCCGCCGCGTCGCCGCCCGCCAGGTAGCGCAGCACACCGTAGCCGAGGCCTCGCGGCGCCGCCTCGCGCAGCTGCTCCTTCACCCGGCGCAGGCGGGCGCCGGGCGTGGGCGCCCCCTCGCCGTCGAGCGTCACCGGGTAGATCGCGGTAAACCAGCCGACGGTGCGGGAGAGGTCGAGGTCGTCGTCGATCTCCTCCCGGCCGTGCGCCTCGAGATCCACCTGCAGCGTCCAGCGCCCGGTCCAGCGCGAACACGCCTCCAACAGGGCGGCCGCCAGCACCTCGTCGATGCGCGTGCGGCAGGCGCGCGGCACGGCCTGCAGCAGCGCCCGGGTCGC
>DATDGZ010000545.1:0-2102 GCA_036521795.1 Thermoanaerobaculia bacterium
GGCATCGTGGGCGATTGTTGCACAGCCGATTGTCCGCCGGCAGGCCGGCAGGCCGGAAAGCCGCCTGGGATAAGATCCGCGACGGATGAGCGAATCGCAAGTGAACGACCGCGTCGCCGAGCTCGAGAGCCGGCTGGCCGCCGCGGCGCGCGGCGGCGGCGCCGAGCGCATCGCGCGTCAGCACGGCGCCGGCAAGCTGACCGCGCGCGAGCGCGTCGAATTGCTGCTCGACCCGGCGTCCTTCGTCGAGGTCGACGCGCTGGTCACCCACCGCTGCCGCGACTTCGGCATGGAGGACCAGCAGGTGCCGGGCGACGGCGTGGTCTGCGGCTACGGCACCGTCGACGGCCGCTTGGTGTACGTCTTCGCCCAGGACTTCACGGTGTTCGGCGGCTCGCTCTCCGAGACCAACGCGCGCAAGATCTGCAAGGTGATGGACCTCGCCGTCGAGAACGGCGCTCCGCTCCTCGGCCTCAACGACTCCGGCGGCGCGCGCATCCAGGAAGGCGTCGCGTCGCTGGCCGGCTATGCCGACATCTTCCTGCGCAACACCCTCGCCTCGGGCGTCGTGCCGCAGCTCTCCGCCATCATGGGACCGTGCGCCGGTGGCGCCGTCTACTCGCCGGCGATCACCGACTTCGTGTTCATGGTGGAGGGGACGAGCTACATGTTCGTCACCGGTCCCGACGTGATCAAGACGGTCACTCACGAAGAGGTCACCAAGGAGGACCTGGGGGGCGCCCTCACCCATGCCGCCAAGAGCGGCGTCTGCCACTTCACGGTGCCGAACGACGCCGCCTGCCTGGCGGGTCTGCGCGAGCTGCTCTCCTATCTGCCGAGCAACAATCTCGACGATCCGCCGCCCGGCCGCAGCGAGGACGATCCGGACCGCGAGTCCCCGGCGCTGGACGACCTCGTGCCGGCCGATCCGAATCGCCCTTACGACATCAAGCAGCTGATCGCCCAGGTGGTCGACGACGGCGCGTTCCTCGAAGCACACGCGCAGTACGCGCGCAACCTGGTGGTCGGCTTCGCCCGCTTCGCCAACCGCAGCGTCGGCATCGTCGCCAACCAGCCGGCCTATCTCGCGGGCGTGCTGGACATCGACGCCTCCTGCAAGGGAGCGCGTTTCGTGCGCTTCTGCGATGCCTTCAACATCCCGCTCGTCACCTTCGAGGACGTGCCGGGCTTCCTGCCGGGGACGCAGCAGGAGTTCGGCGGCATCATCAAGCATGGCGCCAAGCTGCTGTTCGCCTTCGCGGAGGCCACGGTGCCGAAGATCACCGTGATCACGCGCAAGGCCTACGGCGGCGCCTACTGCGTGATGGCCAGCAAACACCTGCGCACCGACGTCAATCTCGCCTACCCGACCGCGGAGATCGCGGTGATGGGACCGGAGGGCGCGGTCAACATCCTCTACCGCCGCGAGCTCGAGGAGGCCGGCGCCCGGGCCGCGGCGGTGCGCGCCGAGAAGGTCGAGGAATACCGGGAGAAGTTCTCGACCCCCTACATCGCCGCGGAACGTGGGTTCCTCGACGCGATCATCGAGCCGCGTCGCACCCGCGCCGAGATCGTGCGGGCGCTGCGCCAGCTGGCGGCGAAGCGGGCCGCGCTGCCCGCCAAGAAGCACGGCAACATCCCGCTGTAGCCCGCCGCGGCCGGCAAGCGCCGGAAGTGCCGTGTTTTGCTTGACATCCGTTGGCCGCTGGGGCAAGCTGCCGGTTCGCGCGCCACGCACGCTGGACGAGGCGAGCCCGGGAGGCGCGGCCGGCGATCTCGAGGAGGACGATGAGAGAGAAAGACCGAGAGCTGAGGCGCCGGCGGCAACGCCGGCTGAAGCGGTTGAAGCGTCGCGCTCGCGAAGCGTCTCAGCAGGCTCAGAAGACCGAGCGGCCGCAGGGCTCGAAGCGCGCGGTCAAGAAGCCCGCCGCCCCGGCAAGCGCCACCTCCGGGGCCGCCGCAGGCGAGGCGGCCGCCGCCGCCCCGCCCGCGCCCCCGCCGGCCCCTCGGCATGCCGCCGCCCCGAAGACCTCCTCGCCGCGGCCCGCCGGCGGTGAGCCCGCTGCCGCCAAGCCCGCGCCCGCTCCGGCCGCCAAGCCCGC
>DATDGZ010000546.1:0-21983 GCA_036521795.1 Thermoanaerobaculia bacterium
GTCTACGCCGGGGTCCAGGATCGCGGCGTGCTGCGCAGCGTCGACGGAGCGAAGAGCTGGCACATCGCTGACCGCGGCCTGCGTGCCTCGACGGTCGCGGCCGTGGCCGTCGACCCAGGCAACTCCGCCCGGCTCTACGCCGTCGTCCCCGGCCAGGGATTCTTCGTCAGCCGCAACGCCGGCCAGCGCTGGCGGCAGGCCGGCGCGGGCCTGCCGACCGACGCCACGAGCTTGCAGTACTCGACCGTCGTCATCGACCCCGGCGACTCCGCGGTGCTGTATCTCGCCTGGAACGGCGGGTTCGGCGGGTTCTCCCGCAGCACCGACGGCGGCGCGACGTTCACGGCGCAGCCGCCCGCGGGAGAGTCCTGCTTCGCCGTGCTCGGCTTCGTCATCGCGCCGGGGACGCCGTCGACGCTCTACGCGTCGGGCGCCCTGCAGCACACCTGCGACACGCTGAAGCCTCCCGACTGCACGGTCTTCCAGAGCTCCGACGGCGGCGGCACGTGGAGCTGCCTGGACGTGAATGCGGCGAGCGTGGCGCTTGCTCCCTCCTCGCCCGGGACCCTCTATGCCCTCGGACCCATGCCCAGTGGCCAGGCCGGGACCCAGCCTCTCTACGCCAGCACCGACGGCGGCGCCAGCTGGCGGACCGTCGACGCCAACCTGCCGGGCGGACCCTTCGGCATCAGCAACCTCCTGGTCGATCCGAGCGATGCGCGGCGGCTCTTCGCCTGCGCCTTCGACGGCAGGCTCTGGCGCAGCCTCGACGGCGGCGCCCACTGGCAGGAGGTTGACGGCGGCCTGCCGGGCCAGCGTGCCCGGACGCTGCACCTCGCTTTCGATCCGCGGGACCCGGCGCTCCTCTACGCCGGCGCCGACGACCTCGGGGTCTATCGCACCAGCAACGGCGGGCGCACCTGGCAGCCGCTGCTCTCCGGCCTGCCGCCGATCGACTCCCATCCCATGGGTGCGGACCGCTATATCCAGCTGGTGGCCGATCCCCAGCGCTCCGGCACGCTGTACCTGGCGACGGCCATCAATGGGTTGCTGACCTACACGAGCCCGTAGGTCGCGGGTGTCGCGAGGTGAGTGGGACGGGAGGGGGAGTCCCGCGGCCGGGCAGCTGCGCCGGCGGGTGCGGCGGGTCCCCGCGGAGGCGCCCCTGAGAGGCGCCGCCGGCTACTTCAGGCGGTTGGCGAGATGCTCGGCGCGTTGCTGGTTGGCGGCGGCGGCGTCGGGAGGACCCATCTCGCGGTGGGCGACCGTGGCCACCTTCAGCTCTCGCTCGGCGGGGGAGAGCCCGCGGTCCTGGAGCACCCCCCAGGTCTGGCTGACCACGATCGTCTCCAGGTTCTGGAGGCGCTCGGTCAGCTCGGTCCTGGCCTTGGCGAGCGCGGCCACCTCCTTCTCCAGCTCGCTCGTCGAGGCGCCCATCTGCCGCTGCTTCGCCTGAAAGGTCAGCAAGCGCCGGATGTTCGCCGCCAGGATGGCGACGATCGGGATCAGAATCCACCATTCTTGCATTCGGCGTCCCCCTCCGTCGGCCATTCTATCGCCCCGGGGTTCCCGGCCGCGCCCCGGAGCTCGGGCCGGCGCGGCCGGGCGCCCACGGGCTCGGGCCGGCGCGCCGGCGGCCCGCCCAGTCCACGGGTGGCGCCTCAGCGCTAGGGATGAGCTCCGTCGGAGCCGTGCGCCCCTCCCACGCCTGGCTGGGTCATCGCGGGCACGTGGGGGGCTTCCGGCAGGTACTTGTCGAGGAACACCAGGACGGCCTGGTAGGCCTTGGCCTGGGTCTCCTTGCGGGCGAAGCCGTGCCCCTCGTTCGGGTAGATCTGGTACTCGACCGGCGTGCCGCGCTTCCGCGCCGCGGCGACGATCTCGTCGGACTCCTGCCGGAGCACGCGCGGGTCCTTGTCGCCCTGCAGCACCAGCAGCGGGCGCTCGATCTGCTCGGCGTGGAAGAGCGGCGAGATCTTGCGCAGGTAGTCGGCATCGGCCTGCGGATCGCCGATCAGCTTGTACAGCGCCTTGCGCTCCGAGGCCCAGTACGGCGGGATGCTGGCCAGCGTGCGCACCCAGTTGGCGACGCCGAACAGGTCGACGCCGGCCGCGAACTCGTGCGGCCGGAAGGCGAGCGCCGCGAGCACCATGTAGCCGCCGTAGCTCCCGCCGATGATGCCGATGCGGTCGGGCGCCACCCAGCCGGTGGCCGTCAGCATGCCCTTGGCCGCCACGCAATCGCCGAGATCGGCGTCGCCGTGCTTGCGGTCGGCCAGGTGGAAGAAGGTCTTGCCGTAACCGTCGCTGCCGCGGTTGTTGATGGCGTAGACGGCATAGCCGTGATTGGCCAGGAACTGGATCAGGGCGCTGTAGCCGACGCGCGACTGGCCGCCGGGGCCGCCGTGGACCCAGACCAGCGCCGGCGCTGGGTGCTCGCGGGTGGCCGAATGCGGCTGGTAGAGCAGGCCCGGGACCTCGAGGCCGTCGTAGGACTTGAAGCGCACCACCCGCGAGGGCACCAGCGCGGCGGGATCGATGTCGGGGCTCAGCGCCCGGGTGAGCTGGCGCGGCGCGCCGTGCCCGAGGTCGGCAAGGTCGATCGTGTAGAGATTGCGCGGCGAACGGCTGGACTCGGCGAGGAAGGCGAGGCGCTTGCCGTCGCGCGAGAACCGCAGGCCGGTGATGTCGGCGTCGGGCAGCGCCGGGAGCTCGACCGGGCGCATGCCGGGCTCCTGGAACAGGCGCACCTCGGTCGCCGCGTCGCGGTTGATCGAGACCACCAGGAATCGGCCGTCGCGCGAGAAGCCGGCGCCGGTCACGTCCCAATCGGGGTGGAGGACCTCGGCGCGCTTGCCGGTCGCCAGCTCGTAGCGCACCAGGTGCGCGAACTCGCCGCCCTCGTCGGTCGTGAAGTAGAGGGTCTTGCTGTCGGGGCTGAAGTCGGCCGGCGCGTTGACGACCTCGCCCTTATGGGTCGTGAGGTCGCGCAGCTGCCGGCTCGAACGATCGTAGAGGTAGACGTCGGAGTCGCCGGTGCTCTCCTGCTTGACCAGGGCGACGTAGCGCCGGTCGCGGGAGATGGGACCGACCGCGAAGCCTCCTTCGTTGCGGAAGAGCAGGGTGCGCTGGTAGCCGTCGACCGACATCTCGTAGAGGTCGAAGTACTGGGGATCGCGCTCGTTGGTGGAGAAGAAGAAGGTGCGGTCGTCCGGCGCCCAGCCTTCGAACTGCGCCTTTAGCTTGTCGCCGGGCGTGAGGTCCCGGGTGGCGCCGCCCGCGTCGCGGACGTAGAGGTGGGTCTGCTCGTTGCCGCCCTGGTCGCTGGCGTAGAGGATGCGGCCGCCGCTGGGGAACCAGCCGACCGCCTGGATGGCGTTCACCTTCGAGTCGGTCAGCTGCCGGGGCGCGCCCCCGGCCACCGGGATGGTATAGGCGTTGAAGACCCCCGTCGGGTTGCCGCTCACCAGCAGCTCGCGCCCATCGGGCGAGAACCAGCCCCCGGACCAGGTGGTGGTGGCCAGGAACTGCTCGATGGTGTAGCGCAGCGCGGCGGCGGGGGCCGGGGCAGAGGCCCGGGCCGCAGCCACCGTGGCGGTTACCTCGGTAACTGCCGCAAGGCCAGACAAGCCGGTAAACATGGCAAGGGCGGCGAAGAGCCGGCGCTTGCCCCCGGAGGTGATCTTCGACATGGTTCCAGTTCTCCTCTGCGTCCAGGCCGATGCCAGCTCGGCCGCTCGGGCCGAGCCTACCAGTGCGGCCAGTAATCTCCAAGTGTCACGATCGGGAGAGCTTTCCGTTCGGTTTCAGCTATTCTTTGAGCGACGGACTCAACGTCCGGTCTGCGGCCACCTGGATTGCGGCGGACCAAGGAGTTCCATGCGTTCGAAGCGGGAAGTATTAGAGCACCTCAAACGAGGCGAGTTGCTGGCGGCGGTGGACCGCTTCGAGCTGACGGTCGAAGATCGGAGGCTCCGGAGCGAACTTGTCGATGCCCTCGGGAGATCGCGGCGAGCTGAGCTCCCGACCATCCTGGAGGATCTGCCCCGAGCTCGCCTGAAGGAGCTTTGCCGTGCGCTCGGGCTCGACGACTCCGGGAAAGAGAAAGCTCGTCTGATAGCTCGCCTGACGGATGCTCCCTCCGCCGCGCCGCGCACGGCAACAGCTTCGCCCGTAGTCGAGGAAACGCCTGCTGCCCGCGTTGCCGGCCCCGCTCAGCGCGTGCTGTCTGGCAAGCTGCCCGGCGTGCCTGAGGTCCTGAAGCTTGAAAGGCCGGGAGAACGAGTGCAGAGATCGAGACGCAACGATCTCTCGTCGGCTAACCTTGGCTTCGAGACGACGCTCTGGCGGGCGGCTGATGCCTTGCGCAACAACATGGACGCGGCCGAGTACAAGCATGTAGTTCTCGGCCTGATCTTCCTGAAGTACATCTCCGACGCCTTCGAGTCCAAGCATGCCGAGCTCGAAGCGCAGCGGGCCGAGGGCGCCGACCCCGAGGATCCTGACGAGTACCGGGCGGTCAGCATTTTCTGGGTGCCGCGGGAGGCGCGCTGGGCGCACCTCAAGGCAAGCGCACCCCAGCCGGCGATTGGGAAGCTGATCGACGATGCGATGAGCGCCATCGAGCGCGACAACCCTTCGCTGAAGGGCGTGCTGCCCAGGGACTACGGACGCCCCGGTCTCGACAAGCAGCGTCTCGGCCAGCTCATCAATCTCGTGAGCGACATCGGGCTCGGGAGTCCGGCCGATCGCGCCAAGGACATCCTCGGCCGCGTCTACGAGTACTTCCTCGCCCAGTTCGCCAGCGCCGAGGGCAAGAAGGGCGGACAGTTCTATACGCCTTCACGGGTGGTGCGCGTCCTCGTCGAGATGCTCGCTCCCTACAAGGGCCGCGTCTACGATCCGTGCTGCGGGTCCGGCGGCATGTTCGTGAGCAGCGAGAAGTTCATCGAGGCACACAGGGGCAAGATCGGCGACATCGCCATCTACGGCCAGGAATCCAACTATACGACTTGGCGGCTCGCCAAGATGAACCTTGCCATCCGCGGCATCGACGCCCAGATCGCCCACGGCGACACCTTTCACAACGATCGGCATCCCGACCTCAAGGCCGACTACGTGCTCGCCAATCCGCCCTTTAACGACAGCGACTGGCGCGGTGAGCTGCTGAAGAACGACAAGCGCTGGGTCTACGGCGTGCCGCCCGCCGGCAACGCCAACTTCGCCTGGGTGCAGCATTTCATCTACCACCTGGCTCCTACCGGCCTCGCCGGCTTCGTGCTCGCCAATGGCTCGATGTCGTCGAACCAGGCGGGTGAGGGCGAGATTCGCAAGGCGATCATCGAGGCAGATCTCGTGGACTGCATGGTGGCGCTGCCCGGTCAGCTCTTCTATTCGACGCAGATCCCGGTCTGCCTCTGGTTTCTCGCTCGCGACAAGAAGAATGGCCGCTTCCGCGACCGGCGCGGCGAGACGCTCTTTATCGATGCGCGGAAGATGGGATCGATGATCGATCGGGTGCATCGAGAATTGACGGGCGAGGATATCGCAAAGATCGCAGGCGCATATCACGCCTGGCGTGGCGAAAAGGAGGCGGGCGAGTACGCCGCTTTTCAAGGTTTCTGCAAGAGCGCGCCGCTGGAGGAGATGCGCAAGCACGGCTACGCGCTCACACCGGGCCGCTACGTGGGGACCGAGGCCCAGGAAGTGGATGCCGAGCCCTTCAAGGACAAGATAATGAGGCTCACCGCGACACTGCGCGCGCAGCAGGCCGAGGCCGAGAAGCTCGATGTCGCCATCGCCGCTAATTTGAAGGAGCTTGAGTATGGCGGGTGAATGGCGCGCTTCGAGTTGGGGCGAAGAAATCTCGTTGGAGTACGGAAAGGCGCTTCGAAGCCATGACGACACGACAGGGCGATACCGCGTGTTCGGGTCCAACGGCCCAATCGGCTGGACCTCTGAGCCACTCGCGCAAGGCCCAGGCGTGATTCTAGGACGCAAAGGAGCGTACCGCGGCGTGCAGTACTCGCCGGCGCCCTTCTTCGTTATTGACACAGCGTACTACGTGGTGCCGAAGACCGATCTAGACATGCAGTGGCTCTACTACGCCATTAAGCATCACAAGCTGGGGGAGGTTGATGACGGATCGCCTATTCCTTCTACGACTCGCTCCGCTGTCTACATGCTCGATCTCGACGTACCGCCGCCAGAACAACAACGCGCCATCGCCCAGATTCTTGGCGCTCTTGACGCCAAAATTGAGCTGAACCAACGGATGAACGAGACACTGGAGGCAATCGCACGAACGCTCTTCAAGTCGTGGTTCGTAGACTTCGATCCTGTTCACGCTAAGGCTAAGGGTCGGGACCCCGGACTGCCGGAGGGTCTAGCCGCTCTCTTCCCGGATTCCTTTGAGAGCTCGGGGTTGCGGGAGATCCCGCACGGGTGGAGGCATGGCACTCTTGGCGAGATTGCTGAGAACCCTCACAGGATCGTTCAGCCGAGCCGGATTGACCCCGCAGCGCCATATATAGGTCTTGGGCATATGCCACAGAGGTCCATTTCATTATCGAAGTGGGGCTGCGCTGAGGACCTCGAAAGCAGTAAGTTCGAGTTTGCGGAAGGGGAGATTCTTTTCGGAAAATTGCGACCGTACTTTCACAAGGTTGGCTTGGCGCCTGTCGACGGTGTCTGCTCGACAGACATCCTAGTCGTGCGACCGAAAGACTCGATCTGGTTCGGATTCGTCTTGGGTCACGTGGCTAGCGATGAGTTTATCGCTTACGCAAATTCTGGTGCTACTGGAACAAGGATGCCTCGCACCACTTGGCAAGAGATGGCGCGATACGAGCTGATCGTGCCACCGAGGCAGGTTGTCGCTCAATATAATGATTACCTAGAGATATTTACAAAGCGCGTCATTGCCAATATTCATGAGGCTCGGACCTTGGCGTCTCTCCACGAGACGCTTCTTCCCAAGCTCATTTCCGGCGAGCTGCGAATTCGGAATGCTGAGCGCTTTAGTGGAGGGCGCTCCTGATGCCCGGAATGGGTATTCCCACGGATTTCGCGATGCATGGCGCCCGGGCGGCCATTGAAGGCGGCCTCTCTCACATCGAGGATCAGATCAGGAGCATCGAGCAGGCGGTGGTGGAGAACCCGGGACTGGCATTCGACCTCGCGAAGACGGTGGTCGAGAGCGCCTGCAAGACGATCTTGAGCGAACGCAAGGTGTCGTTCGAGCCCGACGACGGGTTGCCGAGGCTCTTCCGGGCAGTGACCATGAAACTGTCTCTGTTGCCCGTCACGCTGAGCCATGACGCCGAGGCCCGTAGGAGCCTCCTGCAGACCCTGAACGGACTGCACACCTCTCTGGTCGGAGTGTGCGAGCTTCGCAACGCCTTTGGTTTCGCTTCGCACGGCTCGGGGGGACCGCGGCCCTCCATGGAGAGCGTCCAGGCGCTCCTCGCTGCGCAGGCCGCGGATGCCATTGTCGGCTTCCTGTACCGCATTCATCGGCAGGAACGTGCTTCTGTTCAGGCTTCGCAGCTGGTCTTTGATAACAACGAGGCATTCAACGGGTACGTGGACGAGGCGAACACCGTCGTACGGATCTTCGACCTGGAGTACAGGCCGAGCGAGGTGCTCTTCAACTGCGATCAGCAGGCTTACCGCGACCTCTTGTCCGGATTCGAGTCTGAAGCTGCTGACCCTGGCCGGAAGCGGTTTGAGGAGGGCACGTGAACACTGTGACGAGCAGATCCGACTTTAGAGAGTCGATGGTTGAGCAGGCCACGCTCGCGTGGCTCGAGGCGCTGGGGTATGAAATTCTTCGCGGCCCGCAGATCGCCGCGGGCGAGCCCGGCGCCGAGCGCAGCGACTCTCGCTACCGCGACGTGGTGCTGGAGCGCCGCCTGCAGCAAGCGCTCGTCCGACTCAATCCGGATCTGCCGCAGTCGGCGCTCGAGGACGCTTTCCGCAAACTGACTCGACCCGATGCGGCGTCGCTCCTGGAACGCAACCGTGCGGTGCACCGGATGCTGGTGGAAGGCGTCCCAGTGGAGTACAGGCGGAGTGACGGCTCGATTGCTGGTGCCCAGGCGCGGGCGATCGACTTCGACGAGCAGAAGAACAACGACTGGCTGGCAGTGAATCAGTTCACCGTCGCCGAGGGTAAGCACGTTCGCCGGCTCGACGTGGTGTTGTTCGTGAACGGTCTGCCGCTCGCGGTCATCGAGCTCAAGAACGCGGCCGACGAGAACGCGACCATCTGGAACGCCTTCCAGCAGCTCGAGACGTACGAGGCGGAGATTCCTTCACTCTTCGCCTACAATGCCGCGCTCCTCATTTCGGACGGCATACAGGCTCGCCTTGGAGCTCTCGGTGCCGGGAGGGAATGGTTCAAGCTCTGGCGCACCATCAGCGGCCGTGACGACGACGTGGCGGCGCTCCTGCCCGAGCTTCAGGTGGTCTTGGAAGGGGTGTTCGCGAGGCATCGCTTCCTCAATCTTCTCCGCCATTTCATCGTTTTCGAGGATCTGGGCGGTGGAGCGCTGGCCAAGAAGATGGCGGCCTACCACCAATTCCACGCCGTGAACTGGGCGGTCGAGGAGACGCTGCGGGCCGCGCAAAAGCTGGTGGCGCAGTGGGTCGCCGAAGGCTCGGGACGGTACGAAGCCGGGCGGCGGCCTGGCGGCGCTCCCGGCGACCGCCGCGTGGGCGTCGTCTGGCACACGCAGGGCTCGGGCAAGAGCCTCACCATGGCCTTCTACGCGGGACGGGTGATCCAGCATCCGGCAATGGAGAACCCCACGCTGGTCGTGCTCACCGACCGCAACGATCTCGACGACCAGCTCTTCGGCACCTTCGCCCGCTGCCGCGACCTGCTGCGCCAGGCGCCGGTGCAGGCGGCGAGCCGCTCCGATCTACGCAGGAAGCTGAGCGTTGGTGGCGGTGGCGTCGTGTTCACGACGATCCAGAAGTTCTTTCCCGAGGGCAAGGGCGACCGTCAGCCGGTGCTCTCGGCGCGCCGCAACATCGTCGTGATCGCCGACGAGGCGCACCGCAGCCAGTACGACTTTATCGACGGCTTCGCCCGCCACATGCACGACGCCTTGCCGAACGCGTCGTTCATCGGCTTCACCGGGACGCCCATCGAGACGACCGATGCGAACACGCGCGCCGTCTTCGGCGACTACATCAGCGTCTACGATATCCAGCGGTCCGTGCTCGACGGGGCCACCGTTCCCATCTTCTATGAGAGCCGGCTCGCGAAGCTGGAGCTCAGGGAGTCCGAGCGCCCGAGGATCGATCCGGATTTCGAGGAGGTCACCGAGGGGGAGGAGGTCGAGCGCAAGGAGAAGCTCAAGACGAAATGGGCGCAGCTCGAGAAGCTGGTGGGAGCGGAGAACCGGCTCCGACTCATCGCCAGCGACCTGGTGAGTCACTTCGAGGAACGGCTGGCGGCGCTCGACGGCAAGGCGATGATCGTCTGCATGAGCCGGCGGATCTGCGTCGATCTCTATCGCCATCTCGTAGCGCTCCGGCCGGAATGGCACGACCACGCCGACGAGCAGGGTGCGCTCAAGGTGGTGATGACGGGCTCGGCATCGGATCCTGCCGATTGGCAGCAACACATCCGCAGCAAGGCTCGGCGAGAGGCGCTCGCGCAGCGTTTCCGCGCTCCCGGCGACCCGTTCCAGATCGTCATCGTGCGGGACATGTGGCTCACCGGCTTCGATGCCCCGAGCCTGCACACCATGTATCTCGACAAGCCGATGCGCGGGCACGGCCTCATGCAGGCGATCGCCCGGGTGAACCGGGTCTTCAGGGACAAGCCCGGCGGGTTGGTGGTGGACTACCTCGGCATCGCCGACGCTCTGAAGCAGGCGCTTGCGATTTACACGCAGAGCGGTGGCGCCGGCGATGCCGCGATTCCCCAGGAGGAAGCCGTCGCCCTGATGCTCGAGAGGTTGGAGGTATGCCGGGGGCTTTTCTACGGCTTCGACCGCTCGCGCTGGGCCGGGGGAACGCCGCAGGACCAACTCGCCTTGCTGCCGCTTGCGCAAGAGCACGTGCTCGCGCAGACCGACGGGAAGGACCGCCTCCTACGCACCGTCTCGGAGCTGACCCGGGCCTTTGCCCTTGCGGTGCCGCACGAGGATGCGCTGCGCGTTCGCGACGAGATCGGGTTCTTCCAGGCTGTGCGCACGGCCGTGGCGAAGAGCGCTCCCGCGGAGAGCCGAACCGACGAGATCCTCGACTACGCGATCCGCCAGATCGTGTCCAAAGCGGTGGTGTCCGGAGAGGTCGTGGACATCTTTGCCGCCGCGGGCCTCAAGAGACCTGACCTGTCGATTCTCTCGGACGACTTCCTGGCCGAGGTGCGCGACATGCCGCAGCATAACCTCGCCGTCGAGCTGCTGCGCAAGCTGCTCAGCGGCGAGATCAGGTCCAGGTCCCGGCGCAACGTCGTCCAGGCGCGCTCCTTCGCGGAGCTGCTGGAGCAGGCGGTGCGCCGCTACCAGAACCGGGCGATCGAGACGGCGCAGGTGATCGAGGAGCTCATCGCCCTCGCCAAGGAGATGCGGGAAGCGGCCTCGCGAGTGGAGGCATTGGGTCTGTCGGAGGACGAGCTGGCCTTCTACGACGCCCTAGAAGCCAACGACAGCGCGGTCAAGGTGCTGGGCGAGCCAACCCTGAAAGCGATCGCCCGCGAGCTGGTGAAGACGGTGCGCGCGAACATCACGATCGACTGGACCGTTCGGGAGAACGTTCGCGCGCAGCTTCGGGTCGTGGTCAAGCGCATCCTGCGGAAGTACGGCTATCCGCCGGACAAGCAGGAGAAGGCGACGCAGACGGTGCTCGAGCAGGCGGAGGTGCTATCGGAAGGCTGGACGATTGCAGTCGGCAACCCCTGACAGGAAAGAGAGCAGAATGCGTCGAGCGTCATGCGCACCAAGAGTGCGGCTCCCTTTCGGCTTTCTGGCGGCAATTCTCATCTTGTCGGGCTACGGCACGCTGTGGGCTCAGGCGGCCAAGGCTCTGGATGGCATTGGCCCGCAGGCCGTCTTCAAGCCCCCTTCTCGTGAAGCGGAGATCGGGGTCTTTCAGAAGATCCAGGCCTGCGGGGCCGCGAGAGCGGGCGCCACGGATTCCAAGTTCGTCGCCTGCGTCGTAGCGGTGCTGGAGCAGGCAGGCGCTTCCCCGGAGGCGACGGCAGTCGCCGCGCTGCTCGAGGGCGAGGGATACCTCGATAGTTTCCGCAAGATGGGAAAGGTCGACCTGGCGAGCGCGGCGTATCCGATCAGGGCCAACGACAACGGAGAATATCTCCTGGTCAACGGGACGCCGCGAGTCGTGCGCGTCGGCGACCCGGACAACTGGAAGCGTATCGACATCAGGAAAGACCCGCTCTATCCCGCGCTCGTCAGGAAGTATCCGAGACTTGAGCTATGGGGGGCTGCTGATTTCAAGGCCATGCAACGCCTGGCTGGCGGCGGACAGCGATTCGTCTTCAGTTACGTTCTCTTGAACGGTTGCCACGCCTGCGAGGTTGGGGGTTACGCCCGTGTCGCGTTTGATTTCAGCAGCGCAGGCGTCTTCTCGGGCACCAAGTTGCTGCGCTTGAGCAAGACGCGCTGACGCGATCGCGAAGACAGGTCAAGCTCTCCAGCGCGCGACTCTCCGGACGACATCTGGTCACGGGCTTGTCAGGGCGGATGCCGTGGCAGGGCGGCGTCGCCGTAGCCGGTGAGCTCGACGTAGCCGCGGGCCTTGACCGGGCGGCCGCCGTGGGTGCCGCTGGCGGTGACGGTTCCTTCCCAGTAGCGGAAGGAGAGGAGGAGCTCCTGGGCTGCGAGGAGCGGCTGGACGGTCAGGTCGAAGGCGGCGGGGCCGGTGCCTGGCAGCGTCAGGCGCCAGCCGGAGGGGTAGCGGACGTGGCTGGCCGGGCTGGTCCAGGCGCCGGTGGCGGCGAATTGCACCGCCGAGAGGGGCACCCGGGTGGTGCGGCCGTCCGGGGCGATCAGGGTGGCGAGGCTGGCCGGGTCGGCATGGTCGGCCTGGCTGGTCACGGCTGGCTGGGACTCCGCCTCGTGGCCTGCGTGGCTCTCACCGGCCGCCAGCCCGCGGAGGGGAGTGGGGACTCCAGCCGCCGCTGCCGATGGGCGCCGGCGCAGGCGGTAGAGCATCAGCTCCCAGCCGTCGTCGAGCTGCAGGGCGAACCAATCCCAGCCCACCTCGCCGGCGGCGAGCGAGCTGGTGCTCCACTCGCGGTCCATCCAGGCCTGGCCGGTGACGGCGAGTCGCTCGGCGCCGAGGCGCAGGGTGCCGGCGGCGGCGAGGCGCGGGAGGGAGTAGTAGTACGAGGCGTTGCCAGGCTCGGCGCTCTTCGCGGAGAGGCCGCGGTCGCCTTGCGGCACGGGCGGCAGGGCCGCGGTGAGCACGAGGTCGATGGCCGCCTCGGCGGCGCCCGCGGAGAGACGCACGGGCGGCGTGCCGGCGCTCGCGAGCCCGGCCCCGCCGCCGGCGCCAGCGCTGGCCGGGCCGGTTCCGGCACCGGCGCTGGCGGCGGACCAGGGCCCCACCCAGACGCGGAACGGCGCGGCCTCGGCGCCGGCCAGCCCGAGCGCCTGGCGCTCCCAGCGCTCGTAGGCCAGGAAGCGATGTCCGGCGGCGTCGGTGACGGCGAAGTGGGCGAACCAGACCTGGCGCGTCGCCCAGGCCGAGGCCCGGCCGCCAGCGAACGCGGCTGGCGCGGCTGGCGCGGCTGGCGCGGTGGGAGGGGCGGAGGCGGCAGTGCCGGCCGCGGACTGTGCCGCCGACGCGGGCCCTGCCGACCGCCCGGGCGCCTCGGGCTCGGCCGCCCCGGGCGGCCCCGGGGCGAGCGCCGTGCGGAAGAAGGTCAGCTGGAAGCCGAACCGCCGGCCGTCGCGTGACGCCACATTGCCCGTGTAATACCACCACTCGGTGCGGTAGTCGGGATGGGAGCCGTGGTCGGCGGGGAAGACGAACGGCCGCGGGGCGAGGGCGCGCGCGAAGCCGCGCGCGTCCGGGGCGCGCAGGGCCGCCGCGATGCTCATGCGGGTGGCGGCCGGGAGGGTCTCCTCGGCCGGCCGCGCGCGGCCCAGGCGCCAGGCCGCGGTGGCCAGCAGCGCGGCGAGGCCGCCGGCACCGGCCAGCACCGCCAATCCCGCCTTCCATGGCCTCCACGGCCTCCGCACGCCCAGCCCCCCCTTTCGTCCCGCCCCTCTCGGGGCTAAAGTAGCCTACCGGGCCGTGGGCGCTGCTACAATGCCGCCGACCCCCACCAGGTTCGGGCGCCGTGCTCTCCAAGAATCGATGTCGCTCCAGCCGAGCACTCGTGGGCCATCCGGCCCGCTTACTGTCTTCGCTTCGTCATCCGGGCGCAGGGCTCGCCCAAGGAGGAGGAGTTATGGCCAGGAGAACCAGGGGCATCTCGCGGCGCGAGTTCGTGCAAGCTGCCGGCACGGTCGCCGCCGGCTCGCTCATCTTCCCTGTCGCGGGTCGCGCGCAGCAGAAGACGCTCAAGATCTGCCAGTGGAGCCACTTCGTGCCGGGCTACGACAAGTGGTTCGACGGCGTGTTCTGCAAGGAGTGGGGAGCCAAGCACAACACGGAAGTGATCGTCGACCACATCGCGATCGGCGAGATCAACGCCCGCGCCGCCGCCGAGGTGGCGGCGAAGAAGGGGCATGACCTGTTCATGTTCCTGTCGCCCCCCGCCGCCTACGAGCAGCAGGTGATCGACCACGCCGAGATCTACCAGGAAGTCGAGCGGAAGTGGGGCAAGACCAACGACCTGGGTCACAAGTCGACCTACAACCCGAAGACCAAGAAGCACTTCGCCTTCTCCGACTCCTTCGTCCCCGATCCCCCGAACTACCGCAAGGACCTCTGGTCCCAGGTCGGCTACCCGAATGGGCCGGACACCTGGGAGGACGTGCACAAGGGCGCCAAGGCGATCAAGGACAAGCTCGGCAATCCGTGCGGCATCGGCCTGTCGCAGGAGCTCGACACCAACATGGCGATGCGCGCCTGCCTCTGGGCCTTCGGCGGCGCGGAGCAGAACGAGGCCGGCGTGGTGGTGATCAACTCCAAGAACACCGTCGAGGCGGTCAAGTTCATGCGCTCGCTGTACAGGGACACCGAGACCGCCGAGGTGTTCACCTGGGACCCCTCCTCGAACAACCGCGCCATCCTGTCGGGCAAGGCCTCCTTCGTGCTGAACGCCATCTCGGTGACGCGCGCCGCCGAGAAGGACAACCCCGAGATGTCGAAGCAGATCCAGCTGACGCCGGCCCTCAAGGGCCCGGTCCGCCGCATCGCGTGCGAGCACGTCATGGACTGCTACGTGATCTGGAAGTTCGCCGAGAACGTCGCCGGCGCCAAGCAGTTCCTGGCGGACTACATGGACAGCTTCGCCGACGCCTTCAAGGCGAGCGAGTTCTACAACTTCCCGTGCTTCCCCGGCTCGGTGAAGAACCTCGAGCAGCTCATCGCCGACGACCCGAAGGCGGTGCCGCACGACAAGTACAAGGTCCTGGGCGGCTCGCTCCAGACGGCCACCAACGTCGGCTATCCGGGTTACGCCAGCGCCGCGATCGACGAGGTGTTCAACACTTTCGTGCTGCCCACCATGTTCGCCAAGGCGGCGCGCGACGAGATGAAGCCGGAGGAGGCGGTGGCCGCCGCCGAGAAGGAAATCAAGCGCATCTTCGACAAGTGGAAGTAACCGCGAGAGTTTCCCGGGCGCGCGATGGCGATCGTCGAGACGAGGGACCTGACCAAGGTCTTCAAGCAGGGACAGCTGGGTGCCGTCAACGAAGTCAACCTCCTGACGCGGGAGGGTGAGTTCATGGTCTTCCTCGGGCCCTCGGGCTCGGGGAAGACCACTCTCCTGCGGATGATCGCCGGGCTCGAGGAGCCCACGCGCGGCGACGTCCTGATCGGCGGCCGCGTGGTGACGCGGCTGCCGCCGCGCGAGCGGCGGATCGCCATGGTGTTCCAGAGCTACGCGCTCTATCCGCACCTGTCGGTCTACAAGAACATCGTCTTTCCGCTGCGGGCGCAGAAGGTGCCGAAGGAGCAGCGCCGGCCGAAGGTCGAGTGGGCGGCGGGGCTGCTGGGGATCGGCGAGCTGCTCGACCGCAAGCCGCGCGAGCTGTCGGGCGGTGAGCGCCAGCGGGTGGCGCTGGCCCGCGCCATCGTGCGCGAGCCGAGCGTCTTCCTGCTCGACGAGCCGCTGTCGAACCTCGACGCCAAGCTGCGCGCTTCGGCGCGCGACGAGCTGACCCAGTTCCACCGGCGCATCGGCACGACCACCATCTACGTCACCCACGACCAGGTCGAGGCGATGGCGATGGGCGATCGCATCGTGGTGCTCGACAAGGGGCTGGTGCGCCAGGTGGGCTCGCCGCGCGAGGTCTACGACGATCCGGCGGACACCTTCGTCGCCACCTTCCTGGGCTCGCCGCCGATGAACCTGGTCGATCACGGCGACGTGCTCGCCGGCTTCCGTCCCGAGCACCTGCTGCCCGCGGCCCTCGAGCATGGGCCGGCGGTGGCGATCACCGCCCGCGTGACCAACGTCGAGTACCTGGGCAACGAGCGGGTCCTCTACGCGCAGATCCAGGACGGACGCTTCGCCGGACAGCGGCTGATCGGCAGGCTGCCCTCGGTCTACCACGTCGAGATCGCCAACGGCGAGGTCGTGCCGCTCGCGATCCCGGAGCGCAACCTCCGTTACTTCGCCAAGAGCGACGGGCGGCGGGTCGCGCCGCGGAGCCTGGCATGGCAGTGAGGCGCGGCGATCGCTGGCTGGGCGCGGCGATGTTCGTCCCCGCCGTGCTGTACATCGCGGGCCTGATCGGCGTGCCGTTGATCCTCGCCTTCCTCTACAGCGTCGGCGACGTCACCGTGGGCAGCGTCGGCTACCACTTCGTCGGCCTCGCCAACTTCCGCAGCGTGCTGCAGAACCCGGCGTTCCGCGGCGCGCTCCTGCACTCGTTCATCTTCACCATCAGCGCGCAGCTGATCGTGATCGTCGGTGCCAACGTCCTGGCGATGGCGCTGCGCCACCCGTTCCGCGGCCGCGGGATGGTGCGCTTCTTCTGCCTGCTGCCCTGGGTGGCGCCGATCTCGCTGGGCGCCATCGGCTGGAAATGGATGCTCGACTCGATCTACAGCGTGATCAACTGGGGCCTGGTGAGCCTGCACCTGGTGAAGCCGTTCGACGCGCCGATGTGGCTCGGCGAGCCGACCCTGGCGATGATCTCGGTCATCCTGGTGCACGCCTGGCGCATGCTGCCGTTCTCGACCGTGATCCTGCTGGCGGGCTTGACCGCCATCCCCCGCGACATCCCCGAGGCGGCGGCGGTGGACGGCGCCGGCTTCTGGCGGACGCACCTCGAGATCACGCTGCCGATGATGCGGCCGGTCATCGCCGTGGCGCTGCTGTTCGGCATCATCTTCACCTTCACCGACATGACCGTGGTCTACATCCTGACCCGCGGCGGACCGTACGACACGACGCACGTGCTGCCGTCCTACGCCTTCTTCGCCGGCATCCTGGGCGGCAGCCTCGCCGAGGGCGCGGCGGTGTCGGTCTTCCTGGTGCCGATCCTGGTGCTGGTCGCCTGGGCGATGCTGCGCGTCGCCCACCGCTCGGAGGTCGCGTGAGCGGCCGGCCCGGCAGCGGGAGGGCGGCGCGCGGTTGGCGGGTGCCGGTGCCGCCGGGCCTCCTGCGCGGGGTGATCGTGCTGGGGTTCGCGGCGGCGCTCGCCTTCCCCTTCGTATGGATGGGGATCACCAGCTTCAAGCAGACGACCGACCTTTACAACACGAAGAACAACCCCTTCCTGTTCAACCTGCCGCCCACCCTCGACCATCTCAGGCTGCTCTTCAACGAGACGCTGTTCCTGCGCTGGCTGGGGAACACCGCTTTCGCCGGGGCCGTGGTGGTGACGATCACCCTGCTGCTGGGGCTGCCCGCGGCCTACGCCCTGGCCCGCCTCACCGGACGCTGGGGAGAGCGGATCGGCATCGCGATCTTCCTGACCTACCTGATCCCGCCGACGCTGCTGTTCATTCCCATGTCGCGGGTGGTGGCGATTCTGGGGCTGCAGGACTCGCTGTGGTCGATCATCCTGGTCTATCCGACCTTCACCCTGCCGTTCTCGATCTGGCTGCTCATGGCCTTCTTCAAGTCGGTGCCGCGAGAGCTCGAGGACGCCGCGATGGTGGACGGCCTGACGCGCTTCCAGGCGTTCCTGCAGCTGGTGATCCCGGTCTCGCTGTCGGGGATCCTCACCGTGGTGATCTTCAGCTTCACCCTGGTCACCCAGGAGTTCGTCTACGCGCTCACCTTCATCTCCAGCGCCGCGCACCAGACGGTGAGCGTCGGGGTGCCGATCTACCTGGTGCGCGGCGACGTCTACTACTGGGGCTCGCTGATGGCGGCCTGCCTGATCGCCAGCCTGCCGGTGGCGGTGCTGTACAACCTCTTCCTGGACCGCTTCATCGCCGGCTTCACGGTGGGGGCGGTCAAGTAGCCCGCCGCGAGCCAGCAAACAGCGAGGTGCCGTCATGCCGGAAGTCCGATCGCCCATCGCCCCGTCGCCCCCGTCGACCGCCTCGGCCCAGCCGCTGCCGCTGCTGATCGGCGGCGCCTGGAGGGCCTCGGCGGCCGAGCGCAGCGCGCCGGTGCTCGACCCGGCGCACGGCAGCGAGCTGGCGCGCGTGCCCTTCGTCACCGCCGCCGAGATCGACGACGCCGTCGACGCTGCGCGCCGCGCCTTCCCCGCCTGGCGCGAGGTGCCGGTGACCGAACGGGCGCAGGTGATGTTCCGCTACAAGCGGCTGCTCGAGGAGCATCTCGAGGAGCTGGCGCGCATGGTGAGCCGGGAGAACGGCAAGGTGATCGCCGAGGCCCGCGGCGAGGTGCGCCGCGGCATCGAGGTGGTGGACTTCGCCGCCTGCATGCCGACGCTGGCGATGGGCGAGACGGTGGAAGGGGTGGCCCGCAAGATCGACAGCCACTCGGTGCGGGTGCCGCTCGGCGTCGTCGCCGGCATCACGCCGTTCAACTTCCCGGCGATGATCCCGCTGTGGATGTTCCCGCTGGCCATCACGGCCGGCAACACCTTCGTCCTCAAGCCCTCCGACCGCACGCCGATGACGGCGGTGCGCCTGGCCGAGCTGCTGCTCGCGGCGGGCGTGCCGGCCGGCGTCCTGAACCTCGTGCACGGCGGCCGCGAGGCGGTCGACGCGCTGCTCGACCATCCCGGCGTGCAGGCGGTCTCCTTCGTCGGCTCCGAGCCGGTGGCGCGCCACGTCTATGCCCGGGCCGCGGCGGTGGGCAAGCGGGTCCAGGCGCTGGCGGGCGCCAAGAACCACCTGGTGGTGCTGCCGGATGCCGCCGACTGGGACCTGGCGATCGAGGCGGTGATGAGCTCCGCCTTCGGCTCCGCCGGCCAGCGCTGTCTCGCCGGCAGCGTCGCGCTGCCGGTGGGGGCCGCGGCTGCGCCGTTCCTCGAGCGGCTGGCGCGGGCGGCGGAGGCGGTCGTCGTCGGCGACCCTCTCGACGAGGCCACGGGCATCGGCCCGGTCATCCGGCAGGAATCCAAGGACCGCATCCTGGACTACGTGGAGCGCGGGCTGCGGGACGGCGCCAGCCTGCTCGTCGACGGCCGCCGCCGGGTCCCCGAGCACGGCTTCTTCGTCGCGCCGACGATCCTCGACCGCATCCACCCGGACGCGGCGGTGGCGCGCGAGGAGATCTTCGGGCCGGTGCTGGCGGTGATCCGCGTGCCCACCGTCGAGGCGGCGGTCGAGATCGTCAACCGCTCGCAGTACGGCAACGCGGCCAGCATCTTCACCCGCAGCGGCCGCGACGCCTGGTACTTCCGGACGCGGGTCGAGGCGGGCATGGTCGGCATCAACGTCGGCGTCGCCGCGCCGATGGCCTTCTTCCCGTTCGCCGGCTGGAAGGGCTCCTTCTTCGGCGACCTGCACGCGACCGGCAAGGACGCGGTGCGGTTCTACACCGAGACCCGGGTGGTCATGGAGAGATGGGAGTAGGGGCCGGGCGAGCCCGATCTTGGCGTTCCCCAGCAAGATGACTACGACGCCGTCCGCGTGCTCCTGCCGAGCTTGAGAGAAGCCGCGGCCAAGACCCTGGGCACTCCGTTCTTTGCCGCCGTCCCGAACCGCGACCGGCTGTTCCTGTGGTCGGCTTCGTCGTCGCCCCGGTTCCAGGAGCACGCGCGGAAGATCGTGCGCCAGGACTTCATAGATGACCCGTATCCTCTGTCGGCATCGGCCTTCTCGGTGGCCGGCCCGATCGTGACCGAGGTCTTGCAGTGACGATCGAGTCTTCCAACGCGTGAGCCCAGTGTTTCACCGGGCCGGTCTGCGGGGCAGCCACCTGGGCACCGCCCGCCGGTAGTCCTCGTAGGTCGACCCGAACTTACGCCCGAGGTCGGGCTCTTCCAGGCAGACCACGGCGAGATGAACGACCAGCAGCCATAGGGCGGAGAAGATCACGATGGCGGCGGACCGCTCGACCAGGCGCAGCAGCCCGCCAGCGCTGCCGCGCCGGCCGATCGGCGCGGCCGTCTCACGATCGGCGCCGGCAACCCGATCCCGGTCGCCGTGGCCGTCAGCGTGTGGCTTGCCGCCGCTGCCATCGCCGGCTTGCTCTCGCTCGGCGGCTCGACCCGGGGTCTGCCGGTCGCCGGCGTGGGCTTCCTGCTCGGCCTCTACATGCTGTTCGCGCTCAAAGTCGCCGACCAGTGGGAGAAGGCGGTCGTGCTCCGTGCCGGCCGCTACCTGGGTCTCCGCGGCCCGGGGGTCTTCTGGATCCTGCCGGTGTTCGACCAGATCGCGAACTTCGTGGACCAGCGGGTGCGGACCTACAGCGTCTCAGCTGAGGCGGCGCTGACGCGCGACACCGTGCCAGTCAACGTCGACTCGATCGTCTTCTGGCTGGTCTGGGACGCCGAGAAGTCGATCCTCGAGGTGGCGAGCTTCGAGCGGGCGATCCTCCTCTCCGCGCAGTCCGCGCTGCGCGAGACGATCGGCCGCCACGACCTGGCCGAGCTGATCACCGAGCGCGACAAGCTGGGCCACCAGCTGCAGGCGATCCTCGACCAGAAGACCAACCCCTGGGGCATCACCGTGCAGTCGGTCGAGATCCGCGACGTGCGCATCCCGCCCGCGCTCGAGGACGCCATGTCGCGCCAAGCGCAGGCCGAGCGCGAGCGCCAGGCGCGCATCATCCTCGGCACCGCCGAGACGGAGATCGCCGGCAAGTTCGCCGTGGCCGCCGAAGTGTACCGGGACAACCCACTCGCGATGCACCTGCGGGCGATGAACATGCTCTACGAAGCGATCAAGGAGAAGGGCAGCATGGTGATCGTGCCGTCGACAGCGGTCGAGACCATGGGCCTGGGCGCCATGACCGGGCTCGCCTCGCTCGGCGGCGCCCGAGTCCCCGGCCTCGCGCCGCCGCCGGCGCCGCCCGCACAGTCCTAGGCGGTCCCGCGACTCGATGAACATCGCGAAGGTGAGCTACTGGGCGCTCACTCCTCGCGCAGCGCGAGTGCCGGCGACGTACGGGCCATGCGCCAGGCGGGGATGAGGCCGGCGGCGAGGGCGGTGCCGACGGCGAGGAGCAGCGCTTCGAGCAGGATGACGGGGGCGACCTCGAGGTGGATGGTCCAGCCGAAGGAGCGGCGGTTGATGATGTAGACCATGATGGCGGAGAGGACGAGGCCGACCGGCAGGGAGAGCAGGCCGGCGGCCAGGCCCATGAGGCCGGTCTGGGCGGTGACCAGCTGCCAGACCTGGCCGGGAGTCATGCCGGTGGCGCGCAGGACGCCGATCTCGCGGGTGCGCTCGAGTTGCATGGCGGTGAGCGCCGACAGGACGCCGATGGCGGCCACCAGGCCGGCGAGCAGGCGCAGGACGCTGGTGATCAGGAAGGTGCGGTCGAAGATCTCCAGCGACAGGCGCTTGAGGGCGCGGTTGGAGCGGATGACGAGCGGTCCGGACGCGGCGCCGCCCGGTGTCGAGAGCGACGACCCCTGCACATCGAGCGCCTGGCGCAAGCGTCGAAGGGTGCTCGCGGCGGCCTGGTCGGCCGAGGCTCCGCCCGGCGCCGGCCGCGCGAGGTCGATGGCGAACCCGGACAGCCACGGGTCGTGCCAGGAGCGCAGGTAGGTGCGGCGGCTGATCAGCACCAGGCCGAGGTCCGAGGTGAAGTCCTCGAAGACCCCGGCGATGCGGAAGGCGCGCTCGCCGGCGGCGGTGGGCAGGCGCACCTGGTCGCCCTGGTGCAGGCCCCAGCGGCGCGAGAAGGGCTCCGACACCATGGCCTCGCTTCCCTCGGCGACCCGGCGCCAGGCGTCGCCGGTGTCGCCCTCGCGGAGCTCGAAGCCGGCGAAGCGCCGCCGGTCGGCGTCGATCGCGAGCAGCTGCAGGGGCCCGGAGGGGGTGCGGAGCTCGACGCGGCGGGTCGGGTGCACCGCCGCCACGCCGGGCACGGCGGCGGCGCGGGCGGCGAGCTCGGGCGCGATCGGCACGCCGCCGAAGCTGCCGTACCCGGCCGGCGCGGAGACGTAGAAGTCGGCCTGCAGCGAGCGCTCGAGCCAGGCGACGACGGTGTGGCGGAAGCTGTCGATCATCACCCCGATCCCCACGGTGACCGAGACCGCGACCATCAGCGCCGCGATCGCCACCGCCGTGCGCGACAGGGAGGCGGCGACGCCGCCCGCGGCCATGCGTCCGCGCGCGCCGAGCAGCATGCCGAGCGGCGGCCGCAGCAGGCGCATCAGGCCGGCGGTGGCCGCCGGCGCGAGCAGCGCGAAGCCGACGATCACGGCCCCCAGGCCCACGAAGCCGAGCGCCAGGCCGCTGCCCGTGACCCGTCCCGACGGCGGCGCCGGCAGTGCCAGCAGGAC
>DATDGZ010000547.1:0-1652 GCA_036521795.1 Thermoanaerobaculia bacterium
CTGCGCATCCTGGACCTGCTCGCCGTGCAGGCCAAGCTGCCGCGCCTGGTCGAGCAGCTGGCCACCGTTCCGGTCGCCCAGGTGGAGCGCGAGCTCGCTGCGCTCGAGCGGCTGGGGCTGATCTTTCACGAGGGAGACCTCTACCTGAGCTTGATCCTCGAGCCGCTGGCGGCTGCTGCGGACCTCGGGCGCGCCGCCGCGCTCGCCGCCGAGCAGGGGGCGGCCGCCGCGAGGCATCTGGCGGTCGGCGGCTAGCCCTTGCGCCTGCTCGTTCTCGGCGGTACCCGCTTCGTGGGCCGGCACCTGGTGGCAACGGCGCTGGCTGCCGGCCATGAGGTCACCCTGTTCCACCGCGGACGCACCCACCCTGAGCTCTTCCCGCAGGCGGAAAAGCTCCATGGCGACCGCGACCGCGACGGCGACCTCTCCCGGATCGCCGGCCGCCGCTGGGACGCGGTCGTCGACTGCTGCGGCTACCGCCCGCGCCAGGTTCGAGCCACCGCACGACTGCTCACCGGCGCGGTCGAGCAGTACGTCTTCATCTCCACCGTCTCGGTCTACGCCGACCTCGTCACCGGCCCCAGCGAGGCCTCCGCGCTCCGTACACCGCCTGCCGGCGCCGACCGCGACGCGGAGGGCGGCGATGCCGATTACGGCGCGCTCAAGGTGCTCTGTGAGCAGGCGGCCGAGGAGGCCCTGCCGGGGCGGGTCCTGCAGGTGCGGCCGGGACTCCTGGTCGGCCCCCACGACCCCACGCGGCGCTTCTCCTACTGGGTACATCGCCTCGCCGCCGGTGGCGAAGTCCTGGCCCCAGGCCGGCCGGCCGGACCCGTGCAGCTCCTCGATGCGCGGGACCTCGCGGCGTGGCTGCTGGTCGCGGTCGAGCGGCACTCGATCGGTCCCTACAACGTCACCGCTCCGCGCGGGAGCCTGTCCTTCGGCGAGCTGCTCGAGACCTGCCGTACCGTGGCCGGCAGCGACGCGCGGGTCACCTGGGTGGACGAAGAGTTCCTCACCTCGCGCGACATCGAGCCCTGGGAGGACCTGCCCCTCTGGGTGCCGAAGGAGAGCAGCGGCTTCCATGACGTCGACACCTCGCGGGCCATCGCCTCCGGACTGCGTCCCCGGCCGCTGGCGGAGACCGTCCGCGACGTGCTCGCCGAGCCCGGACTCGGCCTGGGCGAGGACGCGGCCTCACCGCCGCGTCTCGGGCGCGAGCGCGAGGCCGAGCTGTTGCGCGCCTGGCACGAGCGCGGGAGGTCGCCGCATGCTTGAGCGTCCGCTCGCCGTGCTCAAGTTCGGGAGCTCCGTGCTGCAGCGCGAGGACGCGATCCCGGTCGCCGTTCACGAGGTCTACCGCCACCTCCGGCTGGGCTACCGCGTCGTCGCCGTGGTATCGGCCCTGGGCAAGACCACCGATCGCCTCCTCTCCCTGGCCCGGGGACTCGGCGACGCCCCCCCGTCCAGCGTGCCCCTGGCCAGCCTCCTCGCCACCGGCGAAGCGGCCTCGGCGGCGCTGCTCGCCATCGCCCTGGACCGCAGCGGCATCCCGGCCGCCCTGATCGAGGCGGCGCGGCTGCGGCTGCGCACCTGGGGTCATCACCTCGACGCCGAGCCCTGCGAGCTCGACCGCGGCGAGCTGCTGCGCGCCC
>DATDGZ010000548.1:0-6977 GCA_036521795.1 Thermoanaerobaculia bacterium
GCTGTTCCCGGCCGCGCTGCGCGGCCGCGCAGATGGTGCCATGGCTTGCCACGCCGGCCACCTCGACCTCGCGCACGGCGACCTGGCCCTCTCCTCCCAGCCTCGCCACGGTCGCGCCGGGCAACGCCAGCGCCACGAGGAGGTCCGGCCGCAGGTTGGCGGCTTCGCTCACCACCGCCAGCGCCTCTTCCCTGCCCACCCGGCAGCGCACCACCGACAGCCGTTCCGCATGCGGGTGCGCCATCACGCTCTCGACCCGGCCCACGACGACCTGCGCCAGGGGCGCGCCGAGACGCGTCAACCGCTCGACCTCCACCGTCGCCATGGTCAGGGCGTGGGCGATCTCCTCCGCCGTCAGCGCCGTCGGCAGCTTGACGTAGTCCGCGATCCACTCGAGCGAGACTTTCACCGTGTCGTCCCTATTTGAATTGCGAGAGAAAGCGCAGGTCGGCGCCGTGGAAGAGCCGCACGTCGTTGATGCCGTAGCGCATCATGACGAGGCGGTCCAGGCCGACGTTGACGTAGAACCCTTCCCAGGCTGCCGGGTCGAGACCGCCCGCGCGCAGCACGTTCGGGTGCGGGGGCCCCCCCGGCATCACCTCGAGCCAGCCGACGCGCTTGCAGATGCTGCAGCCGGCACCGTCGCAGCCGAGGCATTGCATGTCGATCTCGAAGCCCGGCTCGACGAAGGGGAAGAACCCCGTTCGCAGACGCGTCTTGACCTGCCGGCCGAAGACCGTCTCGAGAACCGTGTTGACCATGACCTTGCCCGCGGAGAACGGCACCCGCTTGTCGACGATCAACGCCTCGTACTGAAAGAACGCGCGCTCGTGCCCGGCATCGGTCGACTCGTTGCGGTACACGCGCCCCGGGTAGACGAAGCGGAATGGCGGCGGGTGAGAGAGCATGTAGCGCACGCTGGCGCCGGTCAGGTGTGGCCGCAGGCACAGCCGGTCCCCGCCGCGGCGGCCGGCGTAGCCCTCGAGCCAGTAGGTGTCCATGCTCTCGCGCGCCGGGTGGTCCGGCGGGAAGTTCAGCCGGTCGAAGTCGAAGAGCTCGCTCGAGATCTCGGGGCCGTCGAAGACCTCGAAGTTGAGCGAGCGGAACGCGTCATTGAGGTCGTACATCACTTGGACGATCGGATGCAGGCCGCCCGCGGCCGGCGCCCTCCCAGGCTGGGTGACGTCGAAACCGCCGGGGAGCACGGCAACCGCGTCGGCCAGCGCCTGCTGACGCTCGGCGATGGCCGCCTCCCACTGCACCTTGAGCTCGTTGACGACCTGCCCGAGCACCTTGCGCTCGGCAGCCGGAGCCGATGCGAGCTCCTTGAACAGCCGCGGCACGACGCCCTTCGCGCCGAGGAGCGAGGACCGGACCTCCCGCAGCGACTCGGGCGAGGCGGCGGCGGCCACACTCGCGAGGCCGGCAAGACGGATCTCCTCGACGTTCTCCACGTACCCTCTCCCTCGCGGCCAGGATGTTCAGGCGCGGCGGGCGAATATACTACAAGGGTGCGCGCCGCGAGGTGTGGAACCGCTACGCCAAGCATACTGGCATTTCCCGTCCGCTTCGGCACAAGATAGCGGCAATGAGCATGGTCCCAGCGGGGGCGGCGGCCGCGGAAGGTCCGGAGCCCGGCACTGCCAGCGCCTCACCTCACCGCGGCCCCGGCCCCGGCCCCGGCCCCGGGCTGGTACGGGGGCTCGGGCTGTGGGACTGCGTGCTGCTGACCATCGGCTCGGTCATCGGCACCGGCATCTATCTCACCCCCGGCGACATGGCGAAGGACCTGCCGCACGCCGGCCTGATGCTGCTGGTGTGGGCGGCGGGCGGGTTGCTGGTGCTGGCGGGGGCGCTGACCTTCGCCGAGCTGGGAGTGCTCTACCCGCGGGCCGGCGGCATCTACCAGTACCTCAAGGAAGTCTATGGACCGGTCTGGGGGTTCCTCTACGGCTGGACCGCCTTCCTGGTCATCATGTCGGGCGGCATCGCCGCGCTCGGCGTCGCCTTCGGCGAGTACCTCGGCAGCTTCATCCCCTTCTTCTCGACCCGCCACGTGCTGCTGGCGGTGCCGATCGGCGGCTGGACCTGGCGGCTCTCGGGCGGCCAGGTGGCGGCGCTGCTGGCCATCCTGCTCCTCACCGCCATCAACCACTTCGGCCTGCGCGAGGGGGCCGGCGTGCAGAACGCCTTCACCGTGCTCAAGATCGGCTCGATCGCCGCCTTCGGCCTGCTCGGCCTGCTGGTGCGCGCGCCGGTCCACGGCGCCCTGACCGCACCGCTGCCGGCGGCCCTGCACCCGGCGACCGCGCCCGGGGCGCTGATCAGCGCTTTCGGCGTGGCCATGATCGCCGTGCTCTGGACCTATGACGGCTGGTACGCCCTCACCTGCTCGGCCGGCGAGGTCCGCGACCCCGGACGCAACCTGCCGCGCGGCCTGATCTACGGCACCGCCGCTGTCACCGGCCTCTACCTGCTGCTCAACCTGGCCTACGTCCGCGCGCTGCCGGTGGCGGCGATGGCCCACAGCGACCGCGTCGGCGAGGCGGCCGCCGCCGTCCTCTTCGGGCCCACCGCTTCGCGGCTGGTGTCGCTGGCGGTGCTGATCTCCACCTTCGGCTGCCTGTCCGCGACCATCCTCTACAGCTCGCGGATCTACCAGCCCATGGCCGCGGACGGGGTCTTCTTCCCGGCGCTGGCCACCATCCACCCGCGCTACCGTACGCCGACGGCGAGCCTGTGGGCGCAGACGCTGTGGACCGTCATCCTCACCGTGTCGGGGACCTATGAGCAGCTCTACACCTACGTGGTCTTCGCATCGGTGGTGTTCCATGCCGCCGCCGCGACGGCGGTGTTCGTCCTCCGCCGGCGGCGCCCCGCCGTCCCGGGCGTGGCCGTTGCCTACCGCACCTGGGGCTACCCGGTGGTGCCGGCGCTGTTCGTCCTCGCCTGCCTGCTGCTGATTGGCAACACGCTGGTCCAGCGGCCCGTCGAGTCGCTCTGGGGGCTGGGGTTGGTGGCCCTGGGCCTGCCCGCCTACGCGGTCTTCTCGCGCCGGCGCCGCTCCCCCGCTTCCTAAACCGGCGTCCATGCACTATCTTCGGGCCTGCCAGCACCGGCTCGACCGGATGGTGTGTCCCGCGGGCCACTAGACGCCGAGCTCTTTCTTGGAGGGAGCATCCGTGAAACGAACTGCCTTGATGGTGGCGCTGCTGCTCTGCCTGCCGGTGGCGGGCCTGCACCGGTCCGCGCGCGCGGCCGAGGACCGATCCGACACCAGCGACAAGGCCGATAAGGGCGGCAAGGGCGGCAAGGACGAGAAGAAGGAGCCGCTCTCGGCCCCCACCTTCGCCGGCCTCAAGCTGCGCGGCATCGGCCCCGCCTTCATCTCGGGACGCGTGGCCGACATCGCCGTCGATCCCCGCCGCACCAGCACCTACTACGTCGCCGCCGCCTCGGGCGGCGTGTGGAAGACCGCCAACGCCGGCACCACCTTCGAGCCGATCTTCGACGGCGAGGGCTCCTACTCGATCGGCTGCGTCACGATCGACCCGAACGACTCGCTGGTGATCTGGGTGGGCACCGGCGAGAACAACAGCCAGCGCAGCGTCTCCTACGGCGACGGCGTCTACAGGTCGGCCGACGGCGGCCGGCACTGGCAGAACCTCGGCCTCAAGAGCTCGGAGCACATCGCCCGCATCGTGGTCGATCCGCGCAACTCCGACGTCGTCTACGTCGCGGCCCAGGGGCCGCTGTGGGCGGCCGGCGGCGACCGCGGCCTCTACAAGACGGCCGACGGCGGCAAGACCTGGAAGCGGGTGCTGACGATCAGCGACAACACCGGAGTCACCGACCTGGTCATGGATCCGCGCAATCCGGACGTGCTCTATGCCGCCGCCTACCAGCGCCGCCGCCACGTCTGGACGCTGATCGACGGCGGCCCCGAGTCGGCGATCTACAAGTCGCGCGACGCCGGCGCCACCTGGCAGAAGCTGACCAACGGCCTGCCGAAGGAGGACCTGGGACGCATCGGCCTGGCCGTGGCGCCGACCGATCCCGACGTCGTCTACGCCACCATCGAGGCGGCCCGCGGCGGCTCGGGCTTCTACCGCTCCCGCGACGCGGGCGTCAACTGGGAGAAGCGCGGCTCGACGGTCGCCAGCAGCCCGCAGTACTACCAGCACATCGTCGTCGATCCGAAGGCCGCCGACCGCGTCTACCTGCTGGACACCTTCAACAAGGTCAGCGACGACGGCGGCAAGACCTTCCGGCCGCTCGGCGAGGCCGGGAAGCACGTCGACAACCACGCCCTGTGGATCGATCCCGCGAACACCGATCACCTGCGCGCCACCTGCGACGGCGGGGTCTACGAGACCTGGGACCGCGCCGCGACCTGGCAATGGAAGGCCAACCTGCCGCTGGCGCAGCTCTACCGCGGCGACGTCGACTACGCCCTGCCGTTCTACAACGTCGTCGGCGGCGCCCAGGACAACGGCAGCGTCGTCGGCCCCAGCCGCACCCAGACCGTCAACGGCGTCACCAATCGCGAGTGGGTGGCGACCGACGGCGGCGACGGCTTCGTCAGCAAGGTCGACCCGGAGGACCCGAACACCATCTACGCGCAGTCGCAGTACGGCGGCGTGGTGCGCCACGACCGCCGCACCGGCGTCGTGGTGGAGATCCAGCCGCAGCCGGGACCGGGCGAGCCCGCGCTGCGCTACAACTGGGACTCGCCGCTGATCATCAGCCCGTTCTCCCACACCCGGCTGTACATGGCCGCCAACCGGCTGTTCCGCAGCGACGACCGCGGCGATTCCTGGCGGGCGATCAGCCCCGACCTGACGCGCCAGGTGGACCGCAACAAGCTCAAGGTGATGGGCCGCATCTGGGGCGTGGACGCCGTGGCCAAGAACGCCTCCACCTCCTTCTACGGCAACATCGTGTCGCTCGCCGAGTCGCCGAAGCAGGAGGGGCTGATCTACATCGGCACCGACGACGGCCTCATCCAGGTGACCGCCGACGACGGCGCCCACTGGCGCAAGCTCGAGCGCTTCGCGGGAGTGCCCGAGAACACCTACGTCGCCAACCTCACCGCGTCACGCCACGACGCCAACACCGTCTTCGCCGCCTGGGACAATCACAAGATGGGCGACTTCAAGCCCTTCCTGGCGAAGAGCTCCGACCGCGGCGCCACCTGGACCTCGATCGCCGGCGACCTGCCGGCGCGCGGCACCGTCTACGGCTTCGCCGAGGACCATGCCGACCCGTCCCTGCTCTTCGCCGGCACCGAGTTCGGCGTCTACTTCACTCTCGACGGCGGCAAGAAGTGGATCCGGCTGACCGGCGACATGCCGACGATCGCGGTGCGCGACATCGCCATCCAGCGGCGCGAGAGCGACCTGGTGCTGGCGACGTACGGGCGCGGCTTCTACATCCTCGACGACTACTCGCCGCTGCGCATGATCGATGCCAAGCTGCTCGAGCAGCCGGTGGTGGTGTTCCCGGTGAAGAAGGCCCCGATGTACGTCGAGATCGCGCCGCTCGGCGGCTATCGCAAGGGGTTTCAAGGAGCTTCCCTCTTCGCGGCGCCGAACCCGCCGTATGGAGCCGTCTTCACCTACTACCTGAAAGACGAGATCAAGGACCGCAAGGAGAGGCGGCACGAGGGCGAGGAGAAAGCCGAGAAGGCCGGCAAGGACGTCTCCTATCCGACCTGGGACGAGCTGCGCGCCGAGGACCGCGAGGAAGCGCCGGTCGTCGAGTGGACAGTCGCCGACGAGGAAGGGCACGTCATCCGCCACGGCACCGGACCGGTGAGCGCCGGCCTGCACCGCGTCGCCTGGGACCTGCGCTTCCCGGCGGCGGTCCCGGCCGGCACGTCGCAGGCCGAGGCGGACTTCGAGGCTCCGCCCCGCGGGCCGCTGGTGGCGCCGGGGACCTACCGGGTGTCGATCGCGCAACGCGTCGACGGCGTGCTGACGGCGCTCGGCCAGCCGCAGTCCTTCGCCGTCGAGCCGGTCACGTATCCCGACCTGCCGGCCAGGGACCGCGCCGCGGAGATGGCTTTCGAGCGCAAGGTGGCGAACCTGCAGCGCGCGGTGCTCGGCGCCGTGAAGTCGGCCGAGGAGGCCGAGCACCGCCTCGACCTCATCGACAAGGCGCTGCTCGACACGCCGGCCCCGGACGCCAAGTGGGTGGCCGACGCCCGCCAGCTGCGCCTGCGGCTCAAGGACCTCTACGAGAAGATGGAGGGCGACAAGGTGATCGCCGAGCACAACGAGCCGGCGCCGCCGGCCATCCTGCAGCGCCTGGAGACCAGCATCGCCTGGGGCAACATGACGGCGCCCACCCACACGCAGGAGGAGGCCTACCGCATCGCCGGCCAGGAGTTCGGCCCCGTCCTCGACGGCCTGCGGCAGCTGGTGGAAGTCGATCTGAAGCGGCTCGAGGAGCAGCTGGAGTCCGCCGGCGCCCCCTGGACCCCGGGACGGGTGCCGCGCTGGCAGCCGGAGTAGGCCGGCGCCGGCCGGTCAGCCCGGAGGTTCCTCCGGTGGCCCCGGCTCCGTCCACTTGGTGACGGTGTAGCGCTGCAGGCGGAGGTCCGGCGACCAGAAGCCGGGAGGCAGGCCGGCCTTGTGCTTGAGATGGGCCAGGAAGTCGCGGGGCGAAGGCAGGTTCTCCCAGACCTGCGGCAGGAACGTGGCGTGGGTCTCGCCGCCGACGTCGAGGATGATGCCGTCGATGCCCGGGCGCAGGGCGGCCAGGGCCTCCTCCTCGCTGGCTGCCGGCAGCGGCGAAGCAGCCGAGAGGAGCGAGACCTCGATGCGCGTGTAGGGCAGCTCGCCCGCGGTGAGCGGCGGGAACCTGGGATCCGAGAGGGCGGCGGCGCGGGCGTTGGCGCGCACGTCGTCCGCGAGCGGCCGGCGCGCCCGCACCGAACCGATGCAGCCGCGCAGGCGGCCCTGGCGGGTGAGAGT
>DATDGZ010000549.1:0-9448 GCA_036521795.1 Thermoanaerobaculia bacterium
GTACCCGTCATGCCGAGCACGTCGCGCAGCACCCAGAGCAGCGGCATGTCGTCCGCCACCGAGACCTCGTGAGCCTCGCCGTTGACGGTCAGCTTCAGGTTCATCGCCGCACCTCCCCGCGGTGGAGCCTGGATCGTAACATGCGCGCCGCGCGGCCCGCCCTCAGCCCGTGCACGACCGGTCCGCCCTTGCTCAGGGCTGCGGCTTCTTCTCCTCGTCGATGCGCAAGCGAAGGAACCGCACGTCCAAGGCGTCGCTTTCGCGGATCGTGTTCTTCATCCGGATCAGGGTTTCTTTGCTGGCCACGGGAATCTCGACCTCGTGCACGTTGAAGCTCTCGATGCCCGATTCCGCGGTCTCTGCGTAGGTGATTCCGCAGGCCGACGCCATGAGATCGACCACGATCTCGTCCGCAACCCGGACGACCTGGTACTGCAGGACCTCGTCATCTTCCAGGAGTGCGGCAGCGTTGTCAGGCAGCGTGGCCATCGCCCGCTTGACGGCCCGGATGTTCTCCGCGGAAGGGTCGACCAGGAGATCCACGTCCTTGGTGGTGCGAACGAATCCGTGGAGAATCACGGCGAAACCGCCGATGAGCGCATACCGGGCGCCCTCCCGGTTCAGCGCTGCGCAGAGGTCGAGGACGTCCTGAAGCCGTGGCGCGCGTGATTCGCCGCGATCTGGCGCATCATCCATTCGTCGGCCTCTTCGTGGGTGCGGAAGCGATAGACCCCTCGTGGGATGAGGCCACAGCCTCGCAGCTCATTCACGGTCCGTTGCAGGATCTCGATGTCCCGCAAGACATCGTCGCCCTCTCTCCGGTCACGTATCTTCTTGATGCGCAATGACCCCATCGCCTCACCATTCTAGGCGAACTGCCGCCCCAACGGCGAATGAAGGCCCCGAGGACGGTCCTTGGCCTGGCATGCGCTCATGACCATGGCCGCCGACTCTGACGTGGGGGCGCTTCCAGATCCGGACGCTGAGCGTGATGTCCCCACACCGGACTCCGTCGCGCAGGCGCTTGGCGAAGATCATCGGCTAATCGCTCGTCAAGCGTCGCCGCGTCGGGGCGGCGGCGTCAGGGCCGGGCATCGAGCACCTCGCGGACCTTGTCGAGCAGCTGCCTCGCGGTGAAGGGCTTGGGCAGGAGCGACGCCGCCGCGGGCAACTGGTTGCGCCGGCCCATCATGTCGCCGGTGTAGCCGGACATGTAGAGCACCCGGGCGTCGGGCCGCGCCTGGGCGAACCGCGCCGCGACCTCGGGGCCGCTCAGCTCCGGCAGGATGAAGTCGGTGAGCAGCAGGTGGATGGGCCCGCGGTGCTCTCTCGCATGATCGAGGGAGGCCGAGATGGTTTCCTCCGCGAGCACGGTGTAGCCGGCGCCGCCGAGCAGCGCCGCGGCGAGCTCGCGGACGGCCGGGTCGTCCTCGACCAGCAGGATGGTCTCGGTGCCGCCCGGGGCTTGGCCTCTCTGGTCTTCGGGGGCCGCGCCCGCGGCAGGGAGCGCCGCCGACGGCAGGTAGATCTTGAAGGTCGTGCCGTGCTGGGGCTCGCTGTAGACCTCGATGTGGCCGCCGTGCTGGCGCACGATCCCATAGACGGTCGAGAGGCCGAGGCCGGTGCCCTTGCCGGGCTCCTTGGTGGTGAAGAAGGGCTCGAAGATCCGCGCGCGGGTGTCGGCGTCCATGCCGCATCCCGTGTCGCTCACCGCCAGGAGGAGGTGCCGGCCGAGACTGGCCTCGGAGTGCACCGCGGCGTAGGACGCGTCGAGCTCGACGTCGGACGTCTCGAGCAGCAGGATGCCGCCCTCGGGCATGGCATCCCGCGCGTTGACCGCCAGGTTGACGATCACCTGCTCGAGCTGGCCGCTGTCCACCACGACCTGGCCGGGAGCCGCTTGCAGCCGGGCGCCGAGCTCGATGTCCTCGCCGAGCAGCCGCCCGAGCATCGCCTGGAGGCTCGTGACCACGGCATTGAGATCGACGACCGCCGGCGCGAGCGTCTGCCGGCGGCTGAAGGCCAGCAGCTGGCCGACCAGCGCCGCCGCGCGGTTGCCCGCCCACTGGATGTGCTCGACGGCCTGGCGCGGCTCGCCTGCTTCCAGCTCGCCGAGGACGATCTCCGAGTAGCCGAGAACCACGGTCAGCAGGTTGTTGAAGTCGTGCGCGATGCCGCCGGCGAGCTGGCCGATCGCCTCCATCTTCTGCGCTTGGCGGAGCTGGGCCTCGAGGCGCTTCACGGCGGTGACGTCGGTCGCGATGGAACCCAGCGCGTAGAAGTGCCCGGCGCCGTCGAAGAGCGGGAACTTGACGACGAGATGGGTCCGCCGCTCGCCGCCGCGCGTGACCTCTTCCTCGTGCTCGACGGCGGCGCCCGTGGCGAGGGCCTCCTGGCCGCGGGCGTGGGGGTCGGCGGTCTCGCCGAGGACATCGCGCGCCAGCCGCCCGACGACCTCCTCGCGGCGCCGGCCGAGCCCCTCCGCGAATCTCTGGTTGGCGAGCAGGAAACGCCCTTCGAGATCGGTGGCGTAGATCTCCGAGCCGGCGCCGTCGACGATCGCGTGCAACAGCTGCTGGCTGCGGCGCAGGGCCGCTTCGGCCCGCGCCTTCTCGGTGATGTCGTCGACGACGGCGAGCAGGGCAGGACGGCCATCGAAGAGCAGCGGCTGGCTTGCCACCACCACCTCCCGCAGGCCTCCCTGCTTGGTGCGATGCCGCCAGCGGCCGGTCCTTGCCTCGCCCTGGAACACCCGGGCGACGCCATCGAGCATCGCCGGGACGTCCTCGGGCGGCCGGAGATCGCTCAGGGTCAAGCCCATGAACTCTTCGCGGGTGTAGCCGTAGCGGTGGAGCGCCTCGCGATTGACCGCCAGGAAACGCAGGCTCGCTTCCTCCACCACCCACATCGGGTGTGGGGCTTCCTCGAAGAGCAGGCGGTACTGCTCGGCCAGGTGGCGCCAGTCGCGGCGCAGGCGCGTCTGCTCGAGGGCGTTGCGCACCGCTCGCGGGAGGCGCGCCAGGCGGTCTTTGAGGAGGTAGTCGGTCGCTCCCTTGCGCAGGCACTCGACCGCGGCCTCCTCGCCGATCGAGCCGCTGATCACGATCAGCGGCAGGTCGAGGCCGCGGTCGCGGAGCGCCTGCAACGCGGCCAGGACGCTGTACCCCGGCAGGCGGTAGTCGGCGAGGATGAGGTCCGGCGGCGGCGAGAGCGCGGCGAGGAACTGCGCCTCCGTCTCGACCTGCTCGATGCGGCCGTGGATGCCGGCACGCCGCAACTCGCGGACGACGAGGTCGGCGTCGAGCGGATCGTCCTCGAGCAGGGTGATGCGCGGCGAATCACGGTCGGCCGGTGCGTCCGGCGGTGTCTTACCAGGGCTCATCTCACCCGCTTCCCGCCTGCCTGCACCCGCGGCGGTGCCTGCTGGGCAGGCATAACGAAGCGGTTGCTACGATACACCACTTCGATGGGGCCCTGGTGGTCCTTTACTGTTATCGACAACGGCGTATGATGGGAGGCCGGAACGGGAGAGCAGGAACCAGAGGATGGCGAAGGGATCGGTCGGAACGGACCGCGGCGAGGCTGCCGCGCGGTGGCCTGGCGGCTGCGAGGCGATCCTGCTGGTCGAGGACGATGCGGTGTTGCGGGAGCTGTTCTCGGCGATGCTCGGGCGCTGCGGCTACGAGGTGTCGACCGCGGCCAGCGGCAGCGAGGCGCTGGCGGCGGTGCACGGCCGGGGCGGCCGGTTCGCGCTCGTGGTGACTGACGTCATGATGCCCGGCATGAGCGGTGTCGAGCTCGCCCGGCGGCTGCGAGCCGAGGGTGAAGCGGTCCCGATCCTGCTGCTGTCCGGCTACGGCGAGGCGGACCTGGCGAGCGTGGCCGGGCTGGGCGTGGCGTTCGCCGAGAAGCCCCTGCCGCCGTCGGCGCTCGCCCGGAAGGTGCGCGAGGTGCTCGACGGCTGAGAGCCGGGCATTGAGCGGCGCTCCGCCCTGGCCTCCGCTTCGTCCGCGGCCCGGGGCGGGTCGTTGATTGCAGTCAGTGGCGGAAGCGCATGGGAATCGAACCCACCTCGCGGGCCGCTACGGCTCGCGACAACGGTTTGGAAGTCGGCCTCAGGGCTGTATCGCGGCGGCACTCAGCGACAGGAAATCTTGACAGACCGTCCGCCGTCCCGCGGTACGCTGTCGGTGCGACGGGGGGAGAGAGAGGAGGGTCCCCATTCTCTGTGGGCGCCACCTGCCTGACGTCGGCCCGGATCGTGTTCTTGTAGTTCCAGGGCATCCAGTTGGCGGGCGAGCCGGCGACGGCGCGATGATGGCGGAGCAGCGACCGAGAGCAGGTAGTCGAAGGGGTTGATTTGGTTGAGCTCGCAGGTGTGGATGAGGCTCAAGTAGAGGTCGGAGACGCGGGCGCCCTTGAGGGTCTTGAAGCCTCGGCGTCGATTTCGTAGACCTTGCCGAGCAATGCAGTGGGCGACGACGGCGGCGAAGTCGCCGCAGGCCCGGCTTCAAGGAGGCCGCAGCCGCAGCCGGCCTCGATCCCGCAGCTGTTCTCGGCGAGATCGGCGCCTGGACCTCCGCCGAGAAGCTCACGCTCGTGGATCACGCCATCCAGCACCAGGCCCCTGCCACGGCCGGCGGCAGCTCAGCGAGCTCAGGGCGATGAGGCCGCCTGCCGGGTCGGCTAAGGTGTAAACTAGCGCCGTCGTGTACGTCGAAGCGCGCCTGTGCGAAAGGGGCAAGGAGCAACCGATGACCACCAAGCAAACCACGGCTCCCCTTGACGTCGACGTTGACGAGGACCTCCGGGCGCGGACCGGCCGTTTTCTCGAGCTCTTCCGCGAGTGGCGCGCCGACGAGTCGGGCTACGACGAGAAAGTCTTTCCTATCCTGAAGGCGGAAATGGAGGCTGACCGGCTCTCGTATCGTAAACGATTCAAGACGTGATCCGCCGGCCCCTCATGCTGGATGCGGGTCCGCTCGCGAATCTCGTCCATCCGAGAATCGACCCGCGATTTGCCGACTGGTTCGAGAACGCGGTCGCTGCGGGTTTCAAAATCGTGATCTCAGAGATCGCCGACTACGAGGTGCGGCGCAAGTTGTTGCATAAGGAATTCCGGCAGTCGGTGGTGCGCCTCGATGCGTTGGCAGTGTCCTTTCCCTATCTCGCCATCGACACGAAGACCCTGCGGCGGGCCGCTGAGCTATGGGCCGATGCCCGCCGACGTGGACGCCCAACGGCACCACCCGATGCTCTCGATGGCGACGTGATCCTCGCCGCACAGGCAGAGGCCATCGGTGCGATCATCGTGAGCGACAACTTCGACCACCTCGGGCAGTTCGTGCCCTCCCAGCGCTGGAGCGAGATCGTTTTCTAGGCCCAGGCCAGGCACCCTCTCCGGAATCTCCGGCAGCCATCAGGGCCGCGACGCCCAGCGCAGGCTCGCGTGCGCGTCAGGCATCGGCCTGTACGCTGGGGCCGGAGGTGCTGGCGGCGCTCGCGGATGCTGACGTCACGGAGGTCTACGTCAACCCTTCAGGCTGCCTGTACTTCGATACCCGTTCCCGGGGGCGGTGGCCACGGCGACGATGTCGCCGGCGGACCGGGTGACCCGGTTCTTGAACCAGGTGGCTTCGCGCATCCCGGCGGTGCTGAATGCTTCGCGGCCTCTGCTCCAGGCAGAGCTGCCGGTCGAGGAACCTTTCCGGAATGCTCGGCTGCAGGGGTTCGTGCCGCCGCTGGTGGCGGGGCCGGCGTTCAACCTGCGGAAGCCTCCTGCGGTGATCTACACGCTCGACCAGTACGTGGAGGCTGGGACGCTGACGGCGGGATGGCGACGGGTGCTGGCGGGGGCGGTGCGGTACCGGCGGAACGTGCTGGTGGCCGGGGGGACGGCGAGCGGGAAGACGACCTTGGTGAACGCTCTGCTGCACGAGATCACGGGGGCTTGCCCTCGGGACTCGGGACCGGATCGTCGTGCTGGAGGACACGGTCGAGCTGCAGTGCTCTGCTCCGGACTGCCTGGCGCTGCGGGGTTCCCGTTCCGGGCGTCGCACTGCATCCTGCCGCTGTCACAGGCGACGGGGGCACGGCAGCTGGCGGCTGCGGTTGTCGTGGTTCAAGCGGCGGCGGGGGGCGGCGTCGTGGCTGCGGGAGCTGTCGTCGTCGCAGCAGGGGGCGCCGGCCGGGGGCGCGCGCGAGCGGGACGACGAGCTGCTCTGGGAGTTCCCGCTGTGGCTCCCCTACGTCGCGCGGGCTTCGAGGCGGCCGGCCAGACGGCGTCCGGCACCGGTACGGTCAATCCGTCGGCGGTCTTCGACTACGGGCTTACCATCGCCGGCCACGTCCTGGCGGCAATCGGCGAGGCCGGCATCCTCACCGACTTCTCGGGCACGCTGCTCGGGGAGATGGTGGTGCTGGTCATCCTCCTCGCCTACTCGCTGATCGCCGTGCAGCTGTGCCTGACGCTGTGCGAGGTGTCGTTCGTGCTGACCGGCGGGGCGCTGTTCCTGGGCTTTGCCGGCTTCCGCGGCACGGCGGCTTTCGCCGAGGGGTACCTGCTCTTCCTGTTCCAGAGAGGCGGCTGAGCCGGGATCCGGTGGCCGGAGGGGTCGGGACGGAGAGCGACTGCGAGGTGGCGCGACTGCGCGCGGAGCGAGCCTCGCGGAGATCGGAGCGCGATAGATCACTTGCCATATGGCAATGCAAATAAATCGTTCAAACCGCGTTGACATCTCACAGCCGATTGTGGAACATGGTTTGTCTAAGCTGTCAGGCAAACGCTCTCGCCTCAGCTTACGTAATCTCCAGGTGTAGCAGTCACGGTCGGTTTTCAGCTTCGCGGTCCTGCGGCGACGCGGTGGCACGAGAAACACGCGCAGGGGAGGTCTGCATGGTCACGACGGTTCGGCGGCGGTTGCCAGTGGTGGTGGTCGGTCTCGGCGTGGCGCTCGGCGGGTGGGCGGGTGGCGGCGCGGCGCTGCACGCGCAGCTGGGAGCCGTGTGCCAGGGCTCCAACATCACCTACGGCGCAGGCGGCAACGACGGGGAGAACCCGGCGCTGTGCCCGGGCTCGAACGTCGTCTGTCAGCAGCCGGTCGTGACCTCGGGACCGATCTATACGCCGGACCCGGGGTGCGATCCCAACGCCACGAGCTGCGGCATGACCGCCACCGTCGGCATGCACTTCCCCGGCAACCACGTGAACGCGCCGTTCTTCAACGTCGGCTACAGCTTCGAGGAGGTCGACCTGCGCGGCGGCAACGGCTCGCTGGTCGGCGAGTGCGGCTACGCCGGCGAGGAGCTGCAGGCCGATAACGGAACGGTGACGGTGAGCGGGGCGTGCAGTGCGGGCGTGCCCGCGACCTACACCCTGAACCTGATCACCTGCGGGACCTGTCCGACCTGCCCGCCGTCGCCGGTGCCGCCCTTCTGCACGAAGACCACGCCCGTGACCCTCACCTTTACCTGCCCCACCGACCGGCGGCAGTGCCCGGTCGGAGGCGGCGGCGCGGCGGCGAGCGCGGGCATGCCGATCAACGCCGGGTCGGGCGACGTGATGGTCACGGTGCCGCTCTTCACCCTGGCGCAGGCGCCCCTGTCCCTCGGCTTCGACCTGACGTTCCACTCGGAGCCACCGCGGTACCCGGGTTTGCTCTCTTCGGCCGTCGGGCTGGGCTGGACCCATCCCTTCGCCCAGACCCTGCGACCGGTCGACGAGGTGGCCTCGAGCCTCTACCACATCACTCCGGAGGGCTTCGAATCGGAGTACGCCAAGCAGGCCGACGGCTCGTGGACCGCCGCTAGCCCCGGCGAGCTGCGCGGACGGGTGGTGGCGGTCGGCGGCCAGTACCAGCTCACCGACCTCGATGGGACAATGACGGCGTTCGACATCACGACCGGTCACTGGCTTCAGACCACCGACCGGTGGGGCAACTCGCTCCAGGGCGGCTACGACGCGGCGGGCAACCTGGCGAGCGTGACCGATGCCGAGGGGCGCCAGGTCCAGCTCGCCTACAGCGGTGCGCAGCTGGCGCAGATCACGCTGCCGGGCGGCGAGACCTGGCGTCTGGTCTACCAGGGCGGGGAGCTCTCTCAGATCTTCGATCCGCTGCACCCGGGCAGTCAGCCGTGGCGGAGCTTCGCGTACGTCGCCGACCACCTGGGCGTCGCCCGCCTGCTGAGCGAGGAGCGGGATGAGGCGGGGTTCCTGCTCGAGGGGCACGGTTACGACAGCCTGGACCGCGGCCTGACGTCGGTCTCGGAGGGCGGCCGCAACCTGGTCACCTTCGAGTACGCGACGCCCGCGGCGGGCCAGACGCGGGTCACCCACGCGATCGACGGCGCGACCAGCCAGGTCTCGGTCTTCACCCTGACCTACGGCAAGGGCCGTTACCTGCCGACCGAGGTCCTCGGCGACTGCCCCACCTGCGGCGGCGCGACGAGCGACGATCAGCACTTCACCTACACCCCCGACAACCACGTCGCCTCCCGCACCGACGGCAACGGGCACGTGACGATGTACGCGTACAACGGCGACGGCAACGTCACTTCGATGACCGAGGCGGTCGGCACGGCACAGCAGCGCACGACGACCTACCTCTACGGCTATGCGCCGTGGCCGAACTTCCGCACCGAGGTGGACGAGCCCTCGGCGGCGAAGGCCGGGGCCGAGAAGGTGACGACCTCCACCTGGAACGCCTCGGGCACGCCCGAGACGATGCTCACCACGGCCGAGGCAGGCTACCTGCTGGCGAGCGATGCCGCGCCGACCGTCTACACCACGACGCGGACGTTCGACGCGCGGCATCGTCTGCTCTCGACCGCCGGTCCGCGCACCGACATCGTGCAGGTGACGACGCAGAGCTACTACGCCGACGCGGACGCGGTGACGAACCGCCGCGGCCGCCTGCAATCGGTGACCGATCCCAGCGGCAACGTCTCGACCTTCGACAACTACGACGAGTACGGGACGGCGTTGACCGCGATGGACCCGAACGGCGTCGTCACTGCGCGGCAGACGGATGCCAGGGGCCGCGTCGTCGCCTCCATCTCGCGGGCCGTGGCCGGCATCGCCGGCGAGGCGAGCGATTACACGACGACCTTCACCTTCGACGACCGTGACCGCCTGGTCAAGACCGTCATGCCGCGCGGCAACGGCATGGCCTATGGCTACGAGGACGGCACCAACCGCCTCCTTGACACGATCCGCCTCGACGCCGCCGGCAACCAGCTCGAGCGCCACCACCTGACGCTCAACGTGATCGGCGACAAGGTGATGGAGGAAGACCAGAGCTGCGGCGCGCCGGCGCCCACGTGCGCGTCCTGGACGACCAGGCGCAGCGAGAGCTTCGCCTACGACGTCTACAACCGTCTCGCAGGGGTGCTCCAGCCGGTGCCGGCCGGCGCGCGGACCTTCAACACCTACGACCTCGACGGCCAGCTC
>DATDGZ010000550.1:0-19820 GCA_036521795.1 Thermoanaerobaculia bacterium
GTAGTGGGCCAACGCGCCCGTGTTGTTGAGATCGATGGGCGCAGACCAGTGGATGGCATTCAAGTGTTGGGCGGCGGGACTGTAGTTCGCTGTATGCTGGGCATTGCCGCCGAAGGTGGAGACGATCTCGCGGCCAGCATCGCGAAGCCGAAGGCACCGAGCGTCGGGACCGCGGCGATCCGATCGATCGCCACGTCGACCGACTGGTTCGCCACGCAGGCGGTGGCGGTGGTCACGGTGACGCCGAGCGAGACCGTGCTGCCGGTGCCGCCGGCGAAGGTGACGCTGCGCGTGATACGGCGCAATCGCATTGTGGCAGGCTCCGGCGTCGGCGGTCAGCCCTCGCGCAGCAGCCGCTCGAGGAGGCGCCAGGAGTCGCCAATCAAAATTCTAACTTTGAATCGGCCCTCATGCGTGCTATCGTTTCTCAGTGATCGAGCGCCTGCTCCAGCCTCGCCTCCAGGATCTCGCGACACGATACCCGGTCCTCACGCTGACCGGGCCGCGGCAGTCCGGCAAGACCACGCTGAGCCGGATGGCTTTCCCCGACTTGCCGTACGTCTCGCTCGAGAATCCGACACAACGCGAGCTCGCTCACGGCGACCCGATCGCCTTCCTGGGCCGCCACCGCCAGGGCGCCATCATCGACGAGGTGCAGCGCGTTCCGGAGCTCTCTTCCTATCTGCAGGTCATCGTGGACGAGGATCCCCGGCCTGGCCGGTTCGTGCTGACGGGCTCCCAGAACCTGGCGTTGGTCGGAGCCGTGACCCAGTCCCTCGCCGGCCGCACCACCCTGACGGAGCTGCTGCCACTCTCGCTCCAGGAGATCCGCCGGTTTCCCGACCCACCAGGCGAATTGGAGGACCTCGTCTGGCAAGGCGGTTATCCCCGGATCTACGAGCGCAGGCTGCCGGCGCAGGAATGGCTTGCCAACTACACTGCCACCTACGTCGAGCGCGACGTGCGGCAGGTCCTCCACGTCGGCGACCTCCTCCTTTTCCAGACCTTCTTGCGCCTCTGTGCAGGGCGCACCGGCCAGATCCTGAACCTTTCATCCCTGGCCAACGACTGCGGTATCTCCCAGCCCACCGCGCGGTCCTGGCTGTCGGTGCTGGAAGCGAGCTACATCGTCTTCCGGCTGCCCGCGTTCTTCGCCAATCTCGGCAAGCGGCTCATCAAGGCACCGAAGCTCTACTTCTATGACACCGGCCTCGCTGCCAGCCTGCTCAACATCGAGCAGCCACGCCAGCTGGAAACCCATCCCTTGCGTGGAGCCCTCTTCGAGACCTGGGTCGCCGCCGAGATCGCCAAGGCTCATCTCCACCGGGGGCGCCGGCCTCGGCTCTCCTTCTACCGGGACCGCCGAGGTCTCGAGATCGATCTCGTCTTGGAGAGAGGCGCCGAGCTCCTGCTGGTCGAGGTCAAGTCCGCCCAGACTCCGTCCGGACAGGCCCTGGCATCCTTCGATCGATTCGAGGACGTCCTTGTCGGCAAGCAGGCGCCGCGCATCGCCGATCGTGTCGTCGTCTACGCCGGCAACGAGACGCAGCGGCGCAGCCAGGGCACGATCCTCTCCTGGCGCGACCTCGACACCTACGACTGGGAAGGAGGCGGATCTCGAGCCGCCCGCACCGCGCCTTCGCCGCGCTGATCGCAGCTGCCGAGACGATTGCCGCCCCCCACCGCCAAATCGATATGGGAAAGCTCGGGTTCCAGACGCTGTTGCGGCCCATCGCGCTCGTGCTCGCGCTCGTCGCACCGGTTGTCTCGGAGAGGCTCGCGGGGTCGGCCACGGAGCATGGCCCGCGGGCGCCCAGTTGGCACAGCCTCGGACGCGGCGCCGAATACGCGGCGATCGCGCTCTCGCCCAAGCCGGCGCTCGGCGACGGCCTGCTGCACGTCGTGCGCGTCGATCCGTCGCAGGCCACCCTTCGAGTCCGCATGGCCGGGCAGCTCGGCGGCCGGCCGCGGACGGCGCGAGAGTGGTGCGACAACCCTCGCATCGTGGCGGTGATCAACGCTGGGATGTACGACCGCGATCTCTCGACGCACATTGGCTTCCTACGCGTCGGCGACCGGATCGGCAGTGCGCGGTGGGTAAGCACTTATCGTTCGATCCTCCTGCTCGGAGCGCGCCATCCCGACTTGCCGGCCGCCACCCTTCGCGACGTGCCTCCCGACGGCCGTGCCGCCGACTTCGACGGCTACGACACGGTGGTCCAGAACCTGCGGCTCATCCGCGACCCGGCGGTCAACGTCTGGACACGGAGCGATCGGCGCTGGAGCGAGGCGGCCATCGCGCTCGATCGCCAGGGCCGCATCCTGTTCCTGTTCTGCCGCTCGCCATTCACCATGCACGACTTCAATGCGCTGGTGACCGCGCTGCCGCTCGGCGTGACGCGTGCCATGCACGTGGAAGGCGGCCCCGAGGCAAGCCTCTCGGTGCGCGGCCAGGGAATCGCAGTCGATCTGGCGGGCAGCTACGAGACGGGTTTCAATCCCAGCGACGACAGCAAGCGGCAGTGGCCCTTGCCCAACGTCGTGACGGTCGAGGTGAGATCTCCCCATCCCGATCCGCACTAACCTTTGCTGGACCCCCCCCCTTACTTTTGTCATAGAATGTAAGGGGGTTATCGCTATGATCGCTAGCGCGAAGTTGACCAGCAAGTTTCAGATGACGATCCCGGCTGCCGTTCGGCGCCTCCTGGGGATCGCGGCAGGCGATGCGGTGATTCTCACCGTCGAAGAGGGAAAGGTCATCCTGCGCGCCGCCAAAGGTGGGTGGACCGAGAGCTCGCGCGGACTCGGGGCGGGGGTCTGGAAGCGGGCGGGAGGTGGGGTCGCCGCGGTGGAGCGCGAGCGCGATTCCTGGGAATGACTCACCTTGCTGCCGCATCACCGCGCCAGATACCCGTCTACGGGGTGGACACGATGCTCTTCATCTACCACTTCGAAGAGCACTCGCAATTCGGGCCGTGGGCCGGGCGGCTCCTCCAGGCCGCAGAGCACGATCAGCTTCGGCTGGTCACCTCGGTGCTGACCCTGATGGAGGTTCTGGTGGCACCCAAACGGGAAAGACAGGAGCAGCTCTGCCGACGGTACCGCGAACTGTTCGCGTCCTTCCCCCAGCTGACCGTGCTCGCCATCGATCAGTCGATTGCCGAGGTCGCCTCCGATCTCAGGGCTGCATACAACCTGCGGACGCCAGATGCGTTGCACCTTGCCACCGCGATCGTCGCAGGAGCCGATGCCTTCGTCACCGAAGACCGGCGATTGTCCAACGTTTCCGCCATACGGGTCATCGGCATCTCCCAGGCCGTCAACTGACGCAGGATGGCTCGTCTCACGGGTCACGATCTGGCCTGGGACCAACCTGAGGCTAAGATATCGAGCATGCTCCTGTACAGGATTGGCCCGGAAGGGTTCTATGCCGTCAGCGACGACCCGGACGGCGAGATGCGCTTGCTCCACTCGGACCCGCTGGCGGAGCCGGTGGAGAGGTGGAAGCTGGGGCGGCGGGTCGCGCGGCAGGGGGCGGCGTTGCTGGCTCCCGTGCTGCCCGGCAAGATCGTCGGCATCGGACGCAACTACGTCGAGCACGCGCGGGAGATGGAGAGCTCGGTGCCGAGCGAACCGCTGCTGTTCCTCAAGGCCCCGTCGGCGGTGATCGGGCCGCGGTCGCCGGTGGTGCTGCCGCTCGAGAGCCAGCGGGTGGAGTACGAGGGCGAGATCGCGGTGGTGGTGCGCGAGCGCCTTCGCCGCGCCACCGCCGAAGAGGCCGTGCGGGGGGTGCTGGGAGTCACCTGCGCCTGCGACGTCACCGCTCGCGACCTGCAGCGCAAGGACGCCACCTTCGCGCGCGCCAAGTCGTTCGACACGTTCTGTCCCCTGGGGCCGGCCATCCTCGCCGGCGCGGGTCTCGACCTGGGCGACCTGACGGTGGTCACCCGCCTCAACGGCGAGGAGCGGCAGCGCGGCAGCACCCACGCCATGGTCTTCGGGATCGTGGACCTCCTGGTCTACACCTCCCGCATGATGACCCTCGAGCCCGGAGACGTGCTGCTGACCGGCACGCCCGGAGGGGTGGGCCAGCTGGCCGGCGGCGACCTGATCGAGGTCGAGGTCTCCGGCGCCGGCGTGCTCGCCAATCCGGTCGAGACCTGGAAGCAGGCGCCGTAACTACGCCTGACCCTCAACACCTGCCGCAGGGGGGCTTCCACCTGGCCTGGATCCATGGCGGCTCAGCCCAGATGCAGCTCAGGTCGACGATCATCGCGGTCGCCAGCCAGGCGCCGCAGCCCGCGCGGTCCCCGCAGTCCGCGCAGTCCCCGCAGTCAGGCCGGCACTGACCGTCGCGGCCTGAGGCCGGCGAATCCGCCAGCTCGCGTCAATCCGGGGGCAAGTCGTCCTGGCCTGCCGGCGCCGCTGGCGGCGCCAGCGACCGCCAGGGAAAGAGCAGCGCCGCCACCACCAGCAGCAGATGCAGCGCGCCGTGGAGCAGGAAGCCGGCGAACAGCAAACCCATCCAGGCCGAGAACAGCAGCAGGGCGGCCGCGGCACGCCCGTACGCCGCAAGCGGGCGGGCGGTCCGCGGGCCAGAAAGGGGCATGGTCCGGAACGTATCACGGGGCACCCTGAGCAAGTGCCCGCTCGCCTATCCAGGTCAAGCACCCTCCGTCCCGTCGACTCCGGCCGGCTCCCGTGCCATCGGGCATTACACCGCCGGCCGCCTGCGGGAGTATCCTGGAAGCGGCATGATCGAGGCGGTCACCTTCGACGTTACGCACACCCTCGTCCACTGCCCGCGGCTCGGGGAGATCTATTCCGAGGTGCTGGGCCGTCACGGGGTCGAGGTCGCGCCGGCCGAGGCGCTGCGGCTGATCGGGCTGGTCTGGCGGGAGATGGCCTGCTCCGCCGACCCGTCGTGCGATCGGTTCAATGCCCATCCCGAGGGGGCGCGCGGCTGGTGGCAGCGCTTCCTTGCCCGGTTCTGCGAGCACCTGGAGGCGCCGCCGCCATCCCGCTTCGCCGCCGCGGAGCTGTTCCACCGCTTCGGCAGCGCCGCGGCCTGGGAGGTCTACCCCGAGGTGCCCGAGGTGCTGGACGCGCTGCGCGCCCGCGGCCTGCGGCTGGGCGTGATCAGCAACTGGGACACGCGGTTGCCGGAGCTGCTGCAGCAGCTCGACCTGGCGAGGCGCCTCGACGTGCTCGCGTACTCCTCGGCGGTGGGGGTCGAGAAGCCCGATTCCCGCATCTTCCGCCGCGCGCTGCGCGAGCTCGGGGTGGAGCCCCGTGCCGCGTTGCACGTCGGTGACAGCCGTCTCGAGGACCTCGAGGGCGCCATCGCGGCAGGCATGCGCGCGCTGTTGCTGGTGCGTGGCAGCAGCCCCGCCGCGGCCGGCGCGACGGGCGCGGCCGGCGCCGCCGGCACGGCCGGCAAGCAGCGCTCGCCACGCGAGCCCTCGGGCCTGCGCGACCTCTCGCCACTGCCGGCGCTGATCACCGCCGGCGCCGCCCGCGGCGCGTCGCGATGACCGCCCGCGGCGCGTCCCGATGACCGCCCGCGGCGCCTCGCGATGACCGCCAGCGGCGGCGCCTCGCGTCGACCGCGTCGACCGGCACCATGATCCGCGGCCAGGCGGCAATGTGATAAACTGAGGAATCCAATGAAGATCTCCACCAAAGGCGAGTACGGTCTCCGCGCCATGCTGCACATCGGGATGCACGGCGAGGCCTGCCCGGTGACCAGCCACGAGATCGCTCGTCACCAGGCGATCCCCGAGCCCTACCTGCGCCAGATCCTGGCGCTGCTGTCGAAGGACGGCCTCATCCACTCCAACCGCGGCCCGCAGGGAGGTCACGTGCTGGGGCGGCCCGCATCGCAGATCACGATGCGGCACATCCTGATGACGCTCGAGGGACAGACGACCTCGGTGGACCAGATCCTCGCCCTCCCCTGTCACATCGAGATCGGCTCCGAGCACTGCGCGATCCGCGAGGTGTTCCTGGAGGTGAAGGCGGCCGTCGAGCGCATCCTCTCGGCGACGACCCTCGAGCAAGTGGTCGAGCGCCAGCGCCACATCCTCTCGCAGGGCATCTCGGTGCCGCACGATCTCGCCGCGGTCTCGTTGCTGCCGATCCTCTCGGACGCGGCCCTCCCGCCCAGCACTCTCCGCGGCCGTTGACCCGCTGACGGCAGGGGTCCCTCATGGGTCCCCTGGCATTACCTGGGCGCCAAATGCCCGGGGACCCTGGACCCTCGCGGACCCTCGCAGCGCCCTTGAACGGCCGGGGCGAAGTTGCTACACTCCGCGCCGCGAGGCCGGGGGGGGAGTGGGTGCGAGGGCGCGAAGGCGAGTCCGAACCCGATGCCTGGCAAGCAGATACAGCGCGGAGATACAGCCCGTGCCTACAGCCTTGGCTTCGAGCTGGTCTGTGCCGTGGCGGGCTTCGTACTGGTCGGCATCTGGATTGATCGGCACTACAGCAGTGGGCCGTGGGGCACGTTGATCTGCCTCTGCCTGGGCCTGATCGGCGGCTTCTACAACCTGATCCACGGCGCGGCGCGCATGTCCCGCGGGCTTCGCCCGGGCGCGCCCGGGCCACGGCCAGACAGCGAAGCCGCCAGCGGGATCGACGGCGCGCCGGCGCAGGGCTCGAAGTCCCGGCGAGCAGCGCGAACCGGCGGCGATGACCGGAGCCCGTAAGCGGCCCTCGACAGGGTACGCGCGCTTCCTGGCCGCGGCCGTCCTGGTGGCGGCGGCGGTGGGCGCGGCGGGCTATCTGCCCACCCTGGTCCTGGGTGGCGTCGCGGCGGTTCCGGCGCTGGTGGCGGGCTGCGCGGTGGCGGTGGCGGCCTCGGCGGTGGGTGGCGTGCCGATCGCCCTGTCCGCCGCCGAGCCGGCAAGCCGCCCGCAGGCGGCCCTGCTGGCGATGGTGGCGCGCCTGCTGACCGCCCTGGCGCTTGGCCTGGCGGCGGCCGCGACCGGACGCTTCGCCACTCGCCCGCTGGCGCTGTGGACGGCGATCAGCTACCTCGCGCAGCTGGTGGTCGACAGCCGGTACGCGATGCGGCCGCCGCCCGTGCCGGGCGGCAGCGGAGTAGAGCGGCGGCAGAGTAAGTGAATCATCGGAGACCGGGATAGGCGGATCGAACCCATGGCATTGGCCCCGAGCAGCAATCCCCTGGAGCACGTCGTCCAGCACCCGCTGATCACGCGGCCGCTGGACCTCGGGCACGTGCTCACGCCGGAGCACCGGATCACGCTGCTCAGCAACCACATCGTGATGATGATCACGACAGGGGTGCTGCTCATGGTCTTGATCCCCATGTTCGTCAGGAGACGCCGCGCCCTGCCCGAGCACGACGAGGTGGGCGCCCTGGTCCCCGCCGGGCCGGCGAATTTCCTGGAGGCGATCTGCGAGTACCTGCGCAAGGAAGTCGTAGAGCCCACCCTCCACGAGCACACCGACCGCTTCGTCAAGTACATCTGGACGCTGTTCTTCTTCGTCCTGATCAACAACCTGCTCGGGCTGATCCCGGTGTCGACGGTGTCGCCGCTGGCGGGGATTCACCTCGGCGGCACGGCCACCGGCAACATCTGGGTCACCGGCACGCTGGCGGCCATCACCTTCGTGATGTTCGTCGTCAACGGCGTGCGCCTGGCGGGCTGGCATTACTTCGCGCACTTCTGCCCGGGCCCGCTGTGGCTGGCGCCACTGCTGGTGCCGATCGAGATCCTCGGACAGTTCGCCAAGGCGTTCGCGCTGGCCATCCGTCTGTTCGCCAACATGCTCGCCGGGCACATCATGCTCGCCGTGCTGGTCGGCTTCATCCTCGGGGCGGGCAGCGCGATGGGCGCCGGCGTGGGCCTGCTGGTGGCGGTGCCGGTGATCGCCGGTGCCATCGCCATCACGCTGCTCGAGATCCTGGTGGCCCTCTTGCAGGCGTTCATCTTCGCCTTCCTGACCTCGCTGTTCATCGGTCAGGCCGTGCTGTACCACCATGCCGGCGGCGACGAGCACGCCGAGCTCGAGGCGACGATCTAGATTGTTCACTTGATGACCATCCCCCTTCGCCATGCCCGGATCGACGCGGGGGCAGAGCGGGCCGTGAGGCGCACCGCGATGGCGTTCTCGAGGAGAGGTGGCCGGCCCCGCACGGCCGCAAAGGAACCGACGAAAGGACCTTTTCCGATGAGCAAGAGAGCTTCCAAGTTCGCTCTGATGTCGATCGTGGGCGGTGTCGTGCTGATGTTCGCCGCCATCACGCCGGCGCACGCCCAAGCCGCCCGGTCGGGCGGCGCCGGAGATCAGACTGCCCCGGCCGCCGCCGAAGCCGAACACGGCACCGGCCTGACCACCAACGGCGCCCGCAAGCTCGGCGCCGGTCTCGGCGTCGGCCTCGTCGCCATCGGCGCCGGCATCGGCATCGGGCGCATCGGCGGCAGCGCCACCGAGTCGATCGCGCGACAGCCGGAAGCCGTGGGCCCGATCAACAACGCGATGATCATCACCGCCGCGCTGATCGAAGGCGTGGCGCTGTTCGGGCTGGTCATCGACTTCCTGGTCTCGAGCTAGCCCGGTGCGCCGCTCCGGCGGACCCCGGCGACGGCTGGCCCCGGAGCGGTGGCACCGCAACCCGCACCCCTTTCCGGCCCTGCCGGGAAGGGGCGCTCTGATCCGGCGAGACTTCACGATGATGCAGAGAATCCTGACGATCGCGAACATCCTGGCGGCCACGCTGCTCGCCGCCTCCGCGGCCACCCCCGCGGCCATCGCCGCAGCCGTCCCGGCCCCGAGCCCGGAGGCCGCCAACAACGTCTTTGCCGGCGACATCGGCAACGCGCTGTGGACGGTCGTCATCTTCGTGCTGGTGCTGGTGGTGCTCGGCAAGTTCGCCTGGGGGCCGCTGCTCGCCGGCTTGCAGGCGCGGGAGGCCTACATCCGCGAAGCGCTCGAGACGGCGCGCCGCGACCGCCAGGAGGCGGAGTCCCGGCTGCGCGAGTACGAGGAGAAGCTCGCCGCCTCGCGCACCGAAGCCACCGCCATCATCGACGAGGGGCGCCGCGACGCCGACGCGGTCAAACGCAAGATCGAGGAGCAGGCCAAGCAAGAGAGCGCCAAGATGATCGAGCGTGCGCGCCGCGAGATCGACGCGGCGGCGGCGGAGGCCACCCGTCAGCTCTACGCGCTGTCGGCGCATCTCGCCACCGAGCTCGCCACCCGCATCATCGGCCGCGAGCTCGATGCGCAAGACCACGAGCGGCTGATCGAAGAGTCGATCGCCGAGATCTCGGCGCGCACCAACTAGCGGGATATCGGGAGGCGCGAGCGACTCATGGCGAACGTCGACAGCCGCGAGGCGGGGGTGGCGAGGGTCTACGCCCGGGCGATGCTGGACCTGGCTGCCGCGCAGGGCCAGGAGGACGAGCTGCTCGCGGAGGTGCAGGACCTCGGGCGCGCCATCGAGAACGACGCCGAGCTGGCGACGTTCCTGGCCAGCCCGCTGGTCAGCAGCGAGGCGCGCGCGGAGGTGCTGGAGAAGGTCTTCCGGCGGCGGGCCAGCGACCTGCTGGTCGACGCCCTCGAGGTGATCAATCACCATGGACGGCTGGGGTTGCTGCCGGCGATCGCCGCCGCGTACCGCGACGAGTACCGCGAGCTGCGGGGCCTGGTCGACGTGCAGGTGACCACCGCCGTGCCGTTGAGCGAGGGACAGCGCGCCAGCCTCTCCAAGGTGATCGCCAAGCTCACCGGCAAGCAGCCGCAGCTGATCGAGCGCGTCGATCCGTCCATCCTCGGCGGCCTCGTGGTGGAGGTGGCAGGGGAGAAGATCGACACCAGCCTGGCGACCCGGCTGCATGACGTGGGCACGGAACTGGCGCAGCGCGCCGCGCAGGAGCTGCACGGCGGCAAGCGGCTGTTCGAGGGCCTGGAGATCGCAGGGTGAGGTCGCCAGCCTCGTAGGCTTCGAGAGGCGCCTCGCAGCGCGAGTTTCGTGTCTCTGGGTCGCCGGTAGGCGGTGGTAACTAGAACGCAACGTAAGTGCGCGAGGAGCGGGCATGAGATTCAAGGTCGACGAGATCACCTCGGTGATCACCGAAGAGATCCGGCAGTATCGGAGCAAGGTGGACCTGTCCGAGGTCGGCAGGGTGCTGGAGGTCGGCGACGGCATCGCGCGGGTCTACGGGTTGACCTCGGCGATGGCGGGCGAGCGCCTGGAGTTCCAGAACGGCGCCGCGGGGCAGGTCTTCAACCTCGAGGAGACCTCCGTCGGCGTGGTCATCCTGGGCGACTACCTGGGAATCCGCGAGGGCATGGAGGTGCGCCGCACCGGCGAGCTGCTGTCGGTGCCGGTCGGCGAGGCGCTGATCGGCCGGGTGGTCGATCCGGTCGGCCGGCCCCTCGACGGCAAGGGCGAGATCGACGCCGAGGCCCGCCGCCCGCTCGAGTGGCACGCCCCCGGCATCGCCGAGCGGCAGCCGGTCAACGAGCCGCTGCAGACCGGCATCAAGGCGATCGACAGCATGATCCCGATCGGCCGCGGCCAGCGCGAGCTGATCATCGGCGACCGCAAGACCGGCAAGACCGCGGTGGCGGTCGACACCATCGTCAACCAGAAGGGCGGCGACGTCATCTGCGTCTACGTCGCGATCGGTCAGAAGGAATCGACGGTCGCCGGGTTGATCGAGAAGCTGCGCGACCTGGGCGCCATGGACTACACCATCGTGGTGGTGGCCTCGGCGGCCGATCCGTCGCCGCTGCAGTACATCGCGCCCTATGCCGGCGCGGCGATGGCCGAGTACTTCATGTACCAGCAGGGGCGGGCGACGCTGGTGGTCTACGACGACCTGTCGAAGCAGGCGCAGTCCTACCGCCAGCTGTCGCTGCTGCTGCGGCGGCCGCCGGGGCGCGAGGCCTACCCGGGCGACGTCTTCTACCTGCACTCGCGGCTGCTCGAGCGCAGCGTGAAGCTGCGCGAGGAGTTCGCGGTGGTGCCCCGGGACACGCCGGCCGACAGCCGCGACCGCGGCGCCGCCAAGGCCCACCCGCAGGCCCTGAAGGCACCTCTCGAGGTGCGGCCCGACGACCCGCGCGGCATCTATCACCGGCCGCACGGCAAGAAGAAGGCCGAGGCCTGGCTCGCCACCCTGGCCGACCGCGATCAGCTCCGGGTGCACCGTTTCCCGGACTCCGGCGGTTCGATGACCGCCCTGCCGGTGATCGAGACGCTCGAGGGCGAGGTCTCGGCGTACATCCCGACCAATGTGATCTCGATCACCGACGGCCAGATCTACCTCGAGCCCGACCTGTTCTTCGCCGGCGTGCGGCCGGCGGTCAACGTCGGCATCAGCGTGTCGCGGGTCGGCGGCAACGCGCAGCGCAAGGCGATGAAGCGGGTCGCCGGCTCGCTGCGCCTCGACCTCGCCGCCTTCCGCGACCTCGAGGCCTTCGCCCAGCTCGGCACCGAGCTCGACGCCGCGACCCAGCGCCAGCTCGACCGCGGCCAGCGCATGGTCGAGCTGCTCAAACAGCCGCAGTTCCAGCCGTTCCCGCTGGCCGAGCAGGTGGTCAGCATCTTCGCCGGCACCCAGGGATTGCTCGACGACCTGGCGGTCGGGGACGTCTCGCGCTTCGAGGCGGCGCTGCTGCGGCACTTCCGCGACCAGCACCCGGGTATGCTCGAGGAGCTCACCAAGACCGGCGAGATGTCCAACGAGCTGGCGGACCGGATCAAGCAGGTCGTCCGCGACTTCAAGACGCAGTTCAAGTGATCGGCATCGAGCGCGCCGACGAGCAGCACGAGGGACACGAGGGATGGCGAATCGACGAGAGCTGGTGAAGCGGCGCAAATCGGTGCGCAACATCCGCAAGATCACGCGCACCATGCAGCTGATCGCAACCGCGCGCTTCCAGGCCGCCTTCAACCGGGCGATGGCGACGAAGCCGTACACCCAGAAGCTCGCCGAGCTGGTGGCCGACCTGTCGCGGGCGGCCGGCGACGTCGAGCATCCGCTGCTCGCCACCCACGACGACGTCAAGCGCTCGGCGCTGGTGGTGCTCACCAGCGCCCGCGGCCTGGCCGGCGGCTACAACTCCCACGTGCTGCGCACCGCGGTGACGCACCTCGACGAACAGGCCGGCCGCGGCATCGAGACCCGCGTGCACATGGTCGGCAAGAAAGGCATCGGCTACTTCCGCTTCCTGCGCCGGCCGATGGACGAGCAGACCCCGACCTTCGGCGACCGGCCGAAGTTCGAACAGGTGGAGCCGATCGCCAACTCGCTGATCGACCGCTTCCTGAAGGGCGAGATCGCCTCCGCCTACGTCGCCTACATGCGCTTCGTCTCGGCCGGTCAGCAGAAGCCCGAGGTGCTGCGGCTGCTGCCCCTGGCCGGAGAGACTGAAGGAGCCGGCGGAGCGGGGGCCGGCGCTGCCGGCGCCGGCGCGGCCGAGAAGGGTGGTGCCGCAGGTTCCGAGGAGAGCACGTCCCCCGCCGGAGAGCGCCGCCGGTCGGTCGAATACGAGCTCTCCCCCGGTCCGCGCGAGCTGCTCGACGAGCTGCTGCCGGCGATCATCCGCGCCCGGCTGTTCCAGGCGTTCAACGACGCCCTGGTCTCCGAGCAGGTGGCGCGCATGGTCGCGATGAAGGCGGCCACCGACGCCGCGGGCGACATGATCAAGGCCCTGTCGCGCCAGTACAACCGCGCCCGCCAGACCCAGATCACCATGGAGCTGCTCGACATCGTCGGCGGTTCCAACGCGCTGTCCTGACGCCGCCTCACGGACCACGAACCAGATCGGAACCAGCGATGGAAAAATCGACAGATTCCCACTACGGCAAAGTGACGCAGGTCATCGGCTCGACTCTCGACGCTCATTTCTCCGAAGAGCAGCTGCCGCGGATCTACAACGCCCTGCGCGTCGAGGTCAAGCGCACCATCCTCGGCAAGGAGCACGAGGAGACCCTCTGGTGCGAGGTCGCCCAGCACCTGGGCGGCGGCCGGGTGCGCGCCGTGGCCCTGGGCTCGACCGACGGCCTGACGCGCGGCGCGGACATTCTCGACACCGGCTCGCCGGTGACCGTGCCGGTCGGCGAGGAGACGCTCGGCCGCGTCTTCAACCTGGTCGGCGAGCCGATCGACGGCCTGGGCCCGATCGAGGTCAAGGACCGCCGGCCCATCCACCACGAGCCGCCCGAGCTCAAGGACCTGTCCTCGAAGACCGAGCTGTTCGAGACCGGCATCAAGGTCATCGACCTGCTCTGCCCGCTGGTGCGCGGCGGCAAGGCCGGCCTGTTCGGCGGCGCCGGCGTCGGCAAGACGGTCATCATCCAGGAGCTCATCGCCCGCCTCGCCCGCTTCCACAGCGGCTACTCCTGCTTCGCCGGGGTGGGCGAGCGCACCCGCGAGGGCAACGACCTCTGGCTCGAGATGCAGGACGCCAAGATCGGCGACACCGGCAAGCGCGTCATCGACCAGACGGTGATGGTCTTCGGCCAGATGAACGAGCCGCCCGGAGCGCGCCTGCGCGTGGCCCTCTCGGCGCTGACCATGGCCGAGTACTTCCGCGACCAGACCGGTGCCGACACGCTGCTGTTCATCGACAACATCTTCCGCTTCTCGCAGGCGGGGTCCGAGGTCTCGGCACTGCTCGGCCGCATGCCATCGGCGGTGGGCTACCAGCCCACCCTGGGCACCGAGATGGGCGAGTTGCAGGAACGCATCACCTCCACCAACCGCGGCGCCGTCACCAGCATCCAGGCGATCTACGTGCCGGCCGACGACTACACCGATCCGGCGCCGGCGACCGCCTTCACCCACCTCGACAGCACCGTCAACCTCGAGCGCAGCATCTCGGAGAAGGGCATCTACCCGGCGGTCGATCCGCTCGCCTCGAGCAGCCGCATCATCGCTCCCGAGTACATCGGCGAGCGTCACTACGCGGTGGCGCGCCGGGTGCAGCAGATCCTGCAGCGTTTCAAGGACCTGCAGGACATCATCGCGATCCTCGGCATCGAGGAGCTCTCCGAGGACGACAAGGTGACCGTGCGGCGGGCGAGGAAGATCGAGCGCTTCCTGTCGCAGCCGTTCTACGTCGCCGAGCAGTTCACCGGCTTCCCCGGCAACTACACCTCGCGCGAGGACACCATCCGCTCGTTCGAGGAGCTGTGCGACGGCAAGTGGGACCAGCTGCCGGACCAGGCGTTCATGTACGTCGGCGCGATCGAGGAGGCGGCGGCGAAGGCGGAGCAGTTGGCGCAGTAGGCGGCCATGGCGAACACCTTTCACATCAGCGTCATCACCCCGGAGCGGGCGGTGCTCGAGACCGACGCGACGTTCGCCACGGTGCCCGCGCACGATGGCGATCTGGGCATCCTCCAGAACCGCGCGCCGATGCTCTACCGGCTCGGCGCCGGCCTGCTGCGGGCCGACACGCCGGAGGGCAAGCGCGCGCTGTTCGTGGCCGGCGGCTTCGCCCAGATGGTGGACAACCGCCTGACCATCCTGACCGAGGTGGCCAAGCAGCTGGACCAGCTCGACCGCGCCGCCGCCGAGCGCGCCCTGGCCGCCGCCCAGGCGATGAAGAGCCGCAGCGACGCCGAGTGGCAATCCCGCCAGCGCGCCCTCGCCGCCGCCCGCGCCGAGCTGCGCCTGGCGCTGGGCTGAGCCAAGCTGCGCCCCTGGCGCAGCGCCTGAGCGAGCTGCGCCCCTGGCGCAGTGCCCTCGACCGAGCCGCCCCTGGCGCAGTGGCCTCGAGTCAAGCCGCGCGCCGGGCGCGGCGGGCTGCGAGGACGACGCCGGACCCGCAGGAATCGGATTTCTAATCTAATCGGCGAGGGTGCGGGAGCCGCTGAGGCGGTCGGCGAGGGAGCGGCCGCTCAGGGCCAAGAGCAGCGGCAGGCCCGCGGCCGCCAGGGTCAGGAGCGCGCCCAGCCAGCGGCGGGCGGTCTGGTCGAAGCTGAGCGGCTCGCCGCCGGTGCTCTCCGCGGTCAGGCCGGCCCAGGTCATGCCGAGGGTGTGGCCCCAGAAGGCCAGCGGCACGACGGTATACAGGAAAGAGAAAGACAGCAGGAAGATCCCGAACGCCGGCCAGTCGGCAACCGCCGGCAGGACGCCGAGGACGCGGCACCCGGCCAGCGCCAGGATCGCCACGGCGACGTGCACCAGCAGGTCGGCGGCGCCGCCGGCCACCCGGCGGCCGATGCCGACCCGCTCGCTCGGGATCGGCGCCGCGGCGGCGTCCACGCTGCCGCCGGCGGCAGGGGCGGCGCCGGCGGTGCGGTCGCTCCAGGCCTCCCGCTCGGTTCGCTCGACCTTCTCCGGGGTGCTGCCCGGGGCCGAGGGCGCTGGCGGCGCGAGGCGTGGCGAGATCGCCGCCGCCGTGGCCAGCGGCAGCCTTGGCGCCGGCGGCGAGCTCGCTGCCGGCGCCGCCCTGCCCTCCGCCGCTGCCGCTCCGGCCGGCGCTGTCTCCCCGGCCGCTCCGGCGGCCTGGGGGGCGCGGGACCGCGCCGGAGAGGTCTGCTGGGGCTTCGCGGGTTGCTGCGGGCGGGGCGCGTGCGGCGGCTGGCGATCGAGCACCGGCTCGGCATCGCCGTCCCGGGCCGGCCGGTCGAGCGGCAGGTCGAAGAGCAGGGGCTCGTTGTCCGGACGTCGCATCAGCGGATCGGCAGATACTTGACGTAGATCTTGTAGAGCAGGTCAGGCCCGCGCGTCAGGTAGGTCTGGGCGAAGACCAGCTGGCGCTTGACGTCGGGATCGTCGGGCGCCAGGTTCTTGGCTTCGCTGAACTTCTGCGCCGCCTTGCCGACGTCGTTGTGCAGCAGGTCGCGCAACCCGAGATCGTAATAGCTGTCGACGAGCATGCGCGTGACGTCGCGGTTCTCCGGCTCTGACTGGTGCATCCGCCAGAGCTCGGGCAGGACGTATTCCCAGTTGTGGCCGACGAAGAGGTCGACCTGGCGCTGCAGCGGCACCAGCTTCTGCTTCGCCGCCGCGAGCTGCGTGGCATCGTCCACGTCGAGCTTGCCGAGCCGCTCCGCGGCCGCGAAGCGTTGGGCCGAGAGGAGGAAGGTGCCCTCCTTGTAAGCCTTCCTGGCCTGCTCGAGCAGCTCCTGGCGCCGCACTGCATCCGTTCCCGCGGCGCCGCCGCCGGCGGCTCCCGAGGTGCCGGCGCCTGCGAGGGGAGCGGCTCCCGGCGTCCCCGGCGGGGAGCCCGGTGCCGAGCCCGCGGCTCCACCCGACGGCGGCGCTCCCTGGGCCTGCTCGGCCTGCCACGCGGCAAGCCGCGCCTGCGCCTCCTTGTAGTGGGGGTCGCCGGGCGGCAGCCGGCTCAACAGTGCCCGCGCGAGGGGCACGTTGCCCATGTCGTGCAGCTTGATAGCTCGCGGGATCGGGTTGGGAGCGGGGGCCGGCGCCGGTTCCTGGGTGCGGGAGTTCGGGAACCACTGCTCGCGCTTCTGGTAGAGGAACCAGCCCACGAACAGGACCAGGAACAGGACGGCGCTGCCGACCACCAGGAACAGCCGCCGTGCCCGTCCCGGGTGCGCCACGCTTGCCGAGCGCACCTCCCGGTGCGCCTCCGGCGGGCGCGCGGCCTGGCTCACGTCGGGCGGTACCAGGATCTCCTCCTGGAGGTCCTGGTCGGCAGCCAGGTCGGTGGTGCCGGCGGCATGTGCCAGGCCGGCAGACAATGTTGGCTGGGGACCGCTCGGGGCGCGCGCGCCGCTCGCGCTGGGCGCGGCGTGGCCGTCAGGCGCGGCGCCTCGATCCAGCGGGGCGATTGGAGCCAGCGCCGCCGGCGCAGCCAGCGGCCCCAGCCCGGTCAGCAAAGGATGGGGCCGCGCCGCGGCGGACCGCCCGGCCCCGGCGACCGCCGGCACGTTGCCTTCGTCGAGCTGCTGCAGGTACTCGCGTGCCTGGAGGTGGCCGGGCTGCAGCTCGAGCACTCGCTGGAAGGCGCTTCGCGCGCCGTCCGCGTCGCTGGCTTCCAGGCGGGACAGGCCGTCGTGGAAGGTCTCCTCGACCTGGCGGTCGCGCTCGGCTTTGATGCGGCGCGCCCCGTCGATGCGATGCGCCGCTTCCTGGTGGTCGATGTCGATCAGGAAGATCCGCGACCAGGCGTCGATCGCCGCTTGCGGGTCGCCGCCGTCGAGAGCGGCCTGGCCCTCGTCGAGGAGCTGCTGGATCCGGCGTTCGCTCTCGTTGTCGGCGCCGGCGGGCGCCGCCGATGGCTGCGCTGCCGGCGATGATTGCGACGCCTGCGTCGACGATCCTGCCGCCGCCGGCCGGAAAGCCCCGGGTGGAGGCGGCGCCAGCGATGAAGCCGCGGCCCCCGGCGCCAGCGCCGCTGCCGAGAAAGGCGCCGCCGCCGTCGATCCTGCCGCTCCGGCGGCCACGGACCCGCGTCCGGCGGATGCGCCGGCAGCGCCGGCAGCGGTGGCCGCGCCCGACTCCTGGCGGCCCGGCGGCGACAGCTCGGCGATGCCGGGGTGGGTGGGGTCGAGCGCCCGCGCCTTGTCGAGCAGCCGATTGCCTTCGGCGGTGTTGCCGGCGCGCATCGCCTCGCGAGCGGACAGCAGGAACTTGCTGACATAGGGGCCCGCTTCGAGCCGCTCCTGCGCCAGCTTCTCCAGGTGCTGCAGCTCCAGGTCGGCATGGACCGCCGGGGCTACCTGCTGGGCGCGCATCTGCAGCTCCTGGAACCGGCGCTCGGCGAGCAGCGACTCGAACTCGGCGCGCAGCGCACCGGGTCCGGGGGGCGCCTGCGGGTCGGGCAGATCCGGCAGCTCGCTCGCCAGGCCTTCGAGGTCGGTCCACAGCGTGTCCGGCCCTGCCGGAGGATCGGCTGCCGCCGCGGGTCCGCCCGGCCGCGCCGCCGGCGACATCGGTGCCATGGGCGCCGCCGGCGACAGTGGCGGCATCGGCGACAGCGGTGACTCCCCGCGCCGCAGGTCCTCGACCGACAGCGGGCCGCTCGTGCTCTCCAGGCGCTCTTGCAGCCGGCGCGCCGGCTCGAAGAGCGGATCCATGCGCAGGACGAAGTCGCAGCCGAGCAGGGCCTCCTGGCGGCTGCCCTTCTCGGCCAGGCCGAGAGTATGCTCGAAAGTGCTGCGGATGCGCTGTTGAACGTCGGACGCCAGCGACTGATTACCGGGATAAGTCATGTTCGCGGCACAGCTTGTGAGCGTGGCTCGGGACCGCGCGTATGCTAGCAGGACGAGGCCCTCCTGGGTAGGGGGCGCTGGTGCAGGTGGTGCAGGTGCAGGGAGTGTCCCAGGTGGCCAGCCGGGACACTACCGTGGTGTATCTTGGCCTCCGTGCCAGCGCTCGAATGCGTCCCCAACGTGAGCGAAGGGCGCCGGCCGGACGTCGTCGCGCGGCTGGCGGCGGCGGTCTCGGTGCCCGGGGTGCAGCTGCTCGACGTCTCTTCCGATCCCGATCACAACCGCACCGTCTTGACGCTGGCGGGCGAGCCCGAGGACCTGATCCCCGGCCTGCTGGCGCTCTACGAGACGGCGCTGGCGGAGATCGATCTGCGGCGCCACGCAGGGGTGCACCCCCGGATCGGGGCGGTGGACGTGGTGCCTTTCGTGCCGCTCGGCGAGACGCCGATGGCGGCGGCGGTGGCCGCGGCGCGGTGCCTCGCGGCGGCGGTCGGCAGCCGCTTCGGGCTGCCGGTCTATCTCTACGAGGAGGCGGCGGCGCGCCCGGAGCGGCGGTCGCTGGCGTCGATCCGCCGCGGCGGCTTCGAGGGGTTCGCGGCCAAGCTGGCCGATCCGCTCTGGCAGCCGGACCACGGCCCGGCGCGCCTGCATCCCAGCGCCGGCGCCACGGTCATCGGCGCGCGCTTCTACCTGATCGCCTGCAACGCCATCCTCGACACCGCCGAGGTGACAGTCGCCCGCGCGGTCGCGGCCGCGGTGCGCGAGTCGGGAGGGGGTCTGCCCGCGGTGCGGGCCCTGGGCTTCTATCTCGCCAGCCGCGGCCGTGCCCAGGTCAGCATGAACCTGGTCGATTTCCGCCGCACGTCGCTAAAGCGGGCGCTGGATCGCGTACGCGAGGAGGCGGCAGCCCGCGGCGCGCGCGTGGAGTCGAGCGAGCTCGTCGGCCTGCTGCCGCGGCAGGCGGCGCTCGACGTGGCGCGCGAGGCCCTGTGCCTACCGGCGCTCGGCGCCACCCAGCTGCTCGAGGAGCGCCTGCGCGCCACCGCCCCGGCGCCGGCGCGCCCGCCATGCGGCGAGCTCGGAGGCGGCTAGAGCGAGCACTCCCCGCCGCGGCGGGACGCAAAGCCGGCGATCTTCATGGGACTGCCCCCGCCCGCGCCTCGCCGGCGGCGGCCGGAGCGGCCGGAACCGCCGCGGGGCCGGCCGGGACCGCCGCGAGGAGCCGGCGGGGCAGATCCTCGAAGGAGCCGGAGGACATGGTCACCAGCACGTCCCCCGGCCGGCTCTCGGCGACGGCGCGGGCCAGCAGCTCGTCGACACTGGCGAAGCGGGCCGCGGCAACGCCGTCCGCGGCCAGGGCGGCGGCGACCGCCGCGAAGTCCAGCCTCTCCTCGGCGCTCAGGCGGCCGCTGTGAAAGGTGGGTGCGAACAGCACGCGGTCGGCAGCTGCGAAAGCCTCCCGGTAGGCAGCGAAGAACATCGCCCTGCCGGCGGTCAGGCTGCGGGGCTCGAAGAGAGCCACCAGCCGCCGGCCGGGGTAGCTCTGGCGCAACGCCGCGAGCGTCTTGCCGACGGCGGTCGGGTGGTGGGCGAAATCGTCGACGACGGTCACGCCCCCCCGGCTGCCGAGCTCTTCGAGACGGCGCTTGAC
>DATDGZ010000551.1:0-11303 GCA_036521795.1 Thermoanaerobaculia bacterium
CCGATCACCCTGCCCGCCCGTGGCGACGACCTCGTCGCCTGCCTGGGCCAGATCGTCGAGGGCTTCTCGCGCGTCTGGGGCGCGACCGGCGGCGGCGCGGCGGCGCTCTCCTTCGCCTTCCCGGGACCCGCCGACTACCCGGCGGGGATCATCGGCGACCCGCCGAACCTCCCCGCCTTCCGCGGCGGCGTGCCGCTCGGGCCGATGCTCGAGGAGCGCTTCGGCGTGCCGGTCTTCATCAACAACGACGGCGACCTGTTCACCTACGGCGAGGCGCTGTCCGGCCTGCTGCCGGAGGTCAACCAGGCGCTGGCGGCGGCCGGCAGCCCGAAGCGCTTCCGCAATCTCCTGGGCGTCACCCTGGGCACCGGCTTCGGCGGCGGCATCGTGCGTGACGGCGAGCTCCACGTGGGCGACAACAGCGCCGCGGGCGAGATCTGGCTGATGCGGCACAAGCTCGACCGCGACTGCTTCGCCGAGGAGGGCGCCAGCATCCGCGCGGTGCGCCGGACCTACGCCCAGGCGGCCGGCCTGCCGGTCGCCGCGGCGCCCGAGCCGCGGGAGATCGACGCCGTCGCCCGCGGCGAAACGCCGGGCGATGCGGCGGCGGCGCGCGAGGCCTTCCGCCGCCTCGGCGAGGTGGCCGGCGACGCCATCGCCAACGCCCTCACCCTGGTCGACGGCCTGGTGGTGATCGGCGGCGGCCTTGCCGCCGCGGCGCCGCACTTCCTGCCGGCGCTGGTCGGCCAGCTGAACGGCCGCCTGCAGAGCCTCGCCGGCGGCGACGTCCCGCGCCTGGAGCTGGCGGCCTGGGACCTCGAGGACGAGGCCGGGCGCCGCGCCTTCCTCGCCGCCCGCCCGCGGACCATCGCCGTCCCGGGATCCGCCCGCCGCGTCGTCTACGATCCGCACAAGCGCACCGGCATCGGCCTCTCTCGCCTGGGCACCAGCCACGCCGTGGCCCTCGGCGCCTACGCCTTCGCCCTGCGGGCGCTGGACGCGGCGGCAGCCGGCTTCCCGGGCGGGGTCGTGCCCTAGTTTGCCAGCCAGGACACGACCGCGCGCGCCCGGGCGCCCCGGGCGCCCCGGGCGGCAGCGGGTAGGCGAGCCACCAGGTGTGCAGTACAATATGCTCTCCGAAAAGACAGGCTCCGCAGCCGAGGTGAGTCATGGCCACAGCGCCCGAGACCGTCCAGGGAACGTGCTTCGTCGTCATGGGGTTCGGCAAGAAGACGGACTTCGAGACCGGCCGCGTGCTCGACCTCGACATGTCCTACAGGAATGTGATCAAGCCAGCCGTCGAGGCTGCCGGGCTGAGATGCATTCGCGCCGATGAGATCGTGCACTCCGGCCTGATCGATGTGCCGATGTACGAGCAGCTCCTGAACGCGGACGTCGTCGTCGCCGATCTCTCGACGTCCAACAAGAATGCCTTCTACGAGCTCGGCGTGCGCCACGCCCTCCGCCCGTTCACCACCGTCGTCATCTCCGAGGACGGCATCAAGACGTTCCCTTTCGACGTGAATCACGTCGCGGTCCGGCAGTACCATCACCTGGGCGAGGACATCGGCTTCGGCGAGGCGATGCGGTTCCGCCAGCTGCTCACCGACGCGATCGTGGAGATCAGGAAGAAGGATCCCCGCGAGCGAGACAGCCCCGTCTATACGTTCCTGAACGGGCTCGAGCCGCCGGCCCTGGCCGCCACGGTCCAGGCCGCGGTGCAAGCCGCCGCCAGGGGGGCGGGCGCGGAGACCGGCGGCGAGCCGGCGCCGAAGGCGAACGACCAGACCCACAGCCTGTTGATGCAGCAGGTGGACGACGCGCAGAACCGGAGCGATTTCGCGACGGCGAAGAGCCTCCTCGCGGTCATTCGCGGGATGATCAAGGCCCAGGCCCCGGGGCGGCCCGAGGACCCGTACATCATCCAGCGTCTCGCACTGCTCACCTACAAGAGCAAGGTGCCCACCGAAGTGAGGGCACTCGAGGAAGCGCGCGAGCTGCTCACCGCTCTCGATCCAGCGACGTCGAACGACACCGAGACGCTGGGCCTCTGGGGCGCGGTGCACAAGCGGCTATGGATCATGACCAAGGACATCGAGTGCCTCGACGGGGCGATCCACGGCTATGAGCGCGGCTTCTACCTGCGTAACGATTATTACAACGGGATCAACCTGGCCTTCCTGCTCAACGCCCGGGCCGCGGCAGGCGCCGAGCCGGCCGAGGCCATCGCCGATTACGTCCAGGCGCGCCGCGTGCGCCGAGAGGTCCTCGCCATCTGTGAGCGGTGGCTCGAGAACAATCCCATGCCCGATGCGCGGAGCGCCGGTCCGGAGGCGGTGCAGCAGGCGCAGAAGAGTCGCTACTGGGTACTGGCCACGCTCGGCGAAGCCTACCTGGGCCTCGGCGAAGGCCCCAGGGGTCGAGAACAGTTGCAGGCGGCGTACGCCTCGGCGCCGGCAGCATGGATGGCCGAGTCGACGCAGGAGCAGATCGCGAACCTCGAGCCGCTGCTGGAGAAGTCTCCCCTGAAGTACATCAAGGCCGACGTGCCACCTCGCTGAGGTCGGTGATCTCGGCGAGCTCGGGCTGCCCCTTGACAGCCCAGCGCCGGCTCGCTACCATCCACCGATGTAAACGGTTACATCGACGGTCGCGCCCGCGCTCTTCCGTCGCCTTTCCCTGCCCTCCTGGGCCGGGAGGCGCCGTGAACGGCGGCGCGACGGCCGGCGTGGACGGCATGAGGCATGAGCCGGAGGCGACGGAGATGACGCGGCCGCGAGTCCTTGCCTTTCCCGACGACTTCCTCTGGGGCGCCGCGACCTCCGCCTACCAGATCGAGGGCTCGCCGCTCGCCGACGGCGCCGGCCCCAGCAACTGGCACCGCTTCACCCACACACCCGGCCTGGTGCCCTCGGGCGAGACCGGCGACGTCGCCTGCGACCATTACCGGCGCTTCGCGGACGACGTGCAGCTGATGCGCGATCTCGGGCTCAACGCCTATCGCTTCAGCGTCTCCTGGAGCCGCGTCCTGCCGCAGGGGCGCGGCCAGGTGAACTCCCGCGGCCTCGACTTCTACCGCCGCCTGGTCGACGTCCTGGTCGCGAGCGGCATCCGGCCCGTGATCTCGCTCTATCACTGGGACCTGCCGGCTGCCCTCGACGACCGCGGCGGCTGGCTGAACCGCGACAGCGCCGACTGGTTCGCCGACTACGCCCGGGTGCTCTTCGACGCCCTCGACGACCGCGTCGATCTGTGGGCGACCATCAACGAGCCCTGGGTGGTGATGGACGGCGGCTACCTGCACGGCGCCCTGGCGCCCGGCCATCGTAACCTCTTCGAGGCGCCGATCGTCCTGCACCACCTGCTGCGGGCGCACGCCGCGGCGGTCGCGGCCTATCGCGCCTCGGGGCGGCACGCCATCGGCCTGGTGGTCAACATCGAGCCGAAGGAAGCGGCCTCCGGCAGCCCCGAGGACCTCGCCGCGGCGGCGCGGGCCGAGGGCTACATGAACCGCCTGGCGCTCGACCCGGTGCTGCTCGGCAGCTACCCGGCCGAGCTTCAGGCCATCTTCGGCGAGGCCTGGCCCGACCCGCCCGCCGCCGACCTCGAGCAGATCCGGCAGCCGCTGGACTTCCTGGGCATCAACTACTACACGCGCGGCGTCACGCGCCACGACCCGCGGGCGCTGCCGGTGCGTGCCAGCACGGTGCGCCAGCCCCGCCACGCCTACACCGAGACCGGCTGGGAGGTCTACCCGCAAGGGCTCGCGGACGCCCTGCTCTGGTGCCGGCGCCGCTACGGCGCCCTGCCCATCTATGTCACCGAGAACGGCGCCGCCTTCTACGATCCGCCGACCGCGAACGGCGGCGTCGAAGACCCGCTGCGCCGCGACTACCTGCGGCGCCATCTGCGCGCCGCCGCCAGCGCGCTGGAGCAGGGCGTCGACCTGCGCGGCTACTTCGTCTGGTCGCTGCTCGACAACTTCGAGTGGACCCTGGGCTACGCCAAGCGCTTCGGCATCGTGCACGTCGATTACGAGACCCAGCAGCGCACGCCGAAAGCCAGCGCCCGCTTCTACTCCGAGGTGATCCGCACCCGCGGCGCCGCCCTCGCCGGCGACGACTGAGAGCGGGCGCCGGGCAGCGGGGGCGACTCAGTGGCCCAAGGGGGCGCCCGCACCGACCCCGAGACCGCCGCCGGCCGCGGCGATGCCGCGCGGCCGGCGCTCGACGAACGCCGGCACCTCCACCGCCGACAGCGCCTGGCTGATCAGGAAGCCCTGGTACTCCTCGCAACCGCGCTCGGCCAGGAAGCGCAGCTGCCCGTCGGTCTCGACGCCCTCGGCGACCACCTCGAGATCGAGGCCGTGGGCGAGGCCGATGATGGCGTTGACGATCGCCGAGCCTTCCCGGCTGGTCTCGAGGTCCGAGACGAAGCCGCGATCGATCTTCAGGCTATCGATCGGGAATTGGCGCAGGTAGGACAGCGAGGCGTGCCCGGTGCCGAAATCGTCGATGGCGATGCGCATGCCCATGGCGCGCAGCAGCGCCAGCACCTCGACCGTCAGCTCGGCGTCGTGCATGGCGGCGCTCTCGGTGATCTCGAGCACCAGCCAGTCGGGATCCACGCCGGTGTCGTCCAGGATCTGCTGCACGACGGTCACCAGGCCGCGCTGCTGGAACTGCAGCGCCGAGAGGTTGACCGCGACGCTCAGCTGCGGGCAGCCGTCCCGGTGCCACCGCCGCGCCTGCTCGCAGGCGGTGCGCAGCACCCACTCGCCGATCGGCAGGATCAGCCGCGTCTCCTCGGCGACGCCGATGAACTCGGCAGGCCGCACCAGGCCGCGCTCCGGGTGGTTCCAGCGCAGCAGCGCCTCGACGCCCACCGTCCGCCCGCTCGCGATGCGCACCTGCGGCTGGTACAGCAGGGCCAGCTCGCCGCGCTCCACCGCCAGGCGCAGGTCGCGCTCGAGCGTCAGCCGCGCCACCGACTTGGCGTTCATCGCCGGCGTGCAGAGCTGGTAGCGGCTGCGCCCCAGCTCCTTGGCGCGATACATCGCGATGTCGGCGTTGATCAGCAGGGCCTCCGCCTCCTCGCCGTCGGCCGGGTAGGTGCTGATGCCGATGCTGGTGGTCTGGTAGAGCCGCTGGCCGTCGATCTCGGCCGGCCGGCCGATCGCTTCGAGCACCTTCTGCGCCACCCGCGCCGCGTCACCGCCGTCGTCGACGTTGCGCAGCAGCAGCGTGAACTCGTCGCCGCCGACTCGCGCCACGGTGTCGCCGTCGCGCACGCTGCTCAGCAGCCGCCGCGCGATCTCGACCAGCAGCCGGTCGCCGGCGGCGTGACCGAGCGTGTCGTTGACGAGCTTGAACTGATCGAGGTCGAGGAAGAGCACCGCGAGGCCGCGCTCGTCGCGCCGCGCCAGGCTGAGCGCCTGGGTCAGCCGGTCGGAGAACAGCATGCGGTTCGGCAGGCCGGTCAAGGCGTCGTGATAGGCCTGGTGAACGATCTGGCGCTCGGCGTTCTTGCGCTGCGTGATGTCGATCACGGTCCCTTCCAGGACCTCGGAGCCGTCGCCCTGCGGCGCTTGCAACATTGCGTTGGCCAGCACCCAGGCCGGGGCGCCGTCGATCCGCACCAGGCCGACCTCCTCGTCGGCGAGCCCGCCTTGGCCGCGCATCTTCTGCAGCAGCTCCGTCCGCTGCCAGAGGTCCTTGTAATGATGGAGCATGCTCCTGCCGATGCAGTCGGCGCGCCTCCCGAAGCCGAGGATGCGCGCGAAGGAGTCGTTGCAATCGAGGATCACGCCGGCGGCCGAGGTGCGGAACACGCCCGCCTGGTTGCGCTCGAACAGCGTGCGGTAGCGCTCCTCCGACTCGCGCAGCGCGGCCTCGGCGCGCTTGCGGGCGCGGACGTCGCGAGCGATCAGCACCGTGCCGACCGAGGTGCGGCGCTCGTCCAGCAGCGGCGACAGCGAGAGGCCGACGTCCACCAGCTCGCCGGCGCGGGTGCGGAAGACCATCTCCTCTTCGCGCACCGGCTCCGCCGCGGCGGCCCGCAGGCGGTCCGCCATGTCCACGGACAGCGCCGCCAGCAGCTCGATCGGTGCGCCGGCGAGCTCGCCGGCGGTGTAGCCGAAGACGCTCACGGCCGCCTCGTTGACGAAGCGGATGCGTCCCTCGCAGTCGCACACGATCACCGGGTCGACGACGGTGGCGAGGATCTGCTCGGCCGCGAAGGCAGGGGTGAGATCCACCAGGTGGTAGCGCTGGATGGTCTTGGCGACGACGATGATGAAGACGAACACCGGCAGGTAGCCGAACGGATACAGCGGCAGGCCGTACGCCGCCACGTAGTCGCAGGAGCCCAGGTAGGCGATCGCGAACCCGGCCAGCAGCAGGTGGGTGCGCACACTGTGCGCCGTGCCGGGAGCGGCCTGGGCGTGGTCGAGCCACAGCTCGCGCAGGCTGAGCGCCAGCATGGCGAAGAAGAACGCGAGGAACGGCGCGCCCAGCCAGCGGAAGTGCGGATAGAATCCCCACCAATAATGATAGAGATCGCGCAGCAGCGCGCCGCTGCTCGCGGTCACGGCGAAGAACAGCGCCGACACCGCCCAGCTCGCCCAGGCCAGCCGCCACCGCGTGCTGCGCGTCACGATCACGGTGAAGTGGTAGAGAGCGGTCGGGATGAAGGTGATCCCGAGATAGGCGGACTTGGCCCAGGCCAGGGACACCCGCGCATCCTTCGCCAGGTACATGAGCGAAAAGCAAGAGAGCCATATGCAAATGGTTGCCGCCAGGAACGCGAACTGCCAGGCCTCGCGCGACCCCCGCTCGCGCACCGTCACCATCACGCCGAGCAGGAACATCGCCGCCGCCGTCACCAGCAACGGCAAGGCGAATCCATTCCAGGCATAGCTGGCAGGATCGAAGACCGCGGCAAGCATGGCTGACATGGACGGTGCGCGATTCTATCACTCCGCGACGCACCTCGGCCGTCACCTGGTAGTGTTCTAATTGCTCGATTGCCCGGGGATGTTCATTGCGGGCCAGGAAACAGTTAAAATAGCATCGATGCCCAGCCAGAATTGTGCCGCCCACCCTGGGGCCGCGGCCACGTTCCACTGTGACGGCTGCGGCCGGCTGCTCTGCTCCGCTTGCGTCGAGCACGGCCACCGGCTGATCTTCTGCCGGCACTGCCGGGAGCGTGCGCTGCCGCTCGATGCGAGCCTGCCCGCCACCGTCCCGGAGCTGAAGCGGGCGGCCGCGCGCGCACGTCCCACCACCTGGCTGGAGGCGCTGCGCTATCCCCTGCGCGGCCAGGGGAGCATGGTGTTCTGGGCCTACCTGGGGCTCATGACCGCTTTCGTGCTGGTGACGGTGGTACCCTTCGCCGGTGTGCTGGTCCTCTGCTTCCGGGTGGTCATCGCCTTGCTGATGCCCGGCCTGCTCTATGCCATCGTGCGCCGCACCGCGGAGGGCGACGACGAGCTGCCGGACTGGCCCGACGTCGGCGTCGCGGGCGAGCGGCTGTACGAGGTGTTCACCTTCCTGGGCACGATCGCCGTGGCCTTCGTCCCCGCCGCCCTCGCGCTGCGCCTCTCGGGCTGCGCCCTCGTGGACCTGCTGGGCGCCGAGGGCGCCGCGAGCTGCCGGTGGGCGGTGGCCGCCGGGCTCTTGCTGGGGCTGCCGCTGGCCGTGCCGATGTTCGGGTCGCTGGCGGTCTACCAGCACCTCGACCTTCTCTTGCGGCTCGATCTGCACGTCCGCGCGCTCGTCGCCGCCGGCAAGGACGGCGTGGGCACCGTGCTGCTCACCTATGCCGTCCTCGCCGCCAGCCGCTTGCTGGGATTCGCGCTGTACGCCTTCCCATTACTCGGCGGCGCGCTCGCCGCCGCGGTGGCCGCCTACGGCACCTTCGCCGGCGCCCACGTGGTCGGCTTGATGTTCCGCAAGCACGCGGCGGCGCTGGACGCGATCTATCTGCCTCAAGGTCCCGCTCGAACGTAACTCCTCGAATCGCCTACTCCCCTGCCTGAACGCTCGATCCTCGCTCAATCGATGCCGCGCGCCGCCGCGCTCGACCCCGCCAGGGCGGAGCTGACCGTGAGCAGCACGCCCGCGCCGACGAACAGCGCCGGCAGGCTCCAGACCGCGAGGGCGCCGGCGGCGGCGTAGGAGATCGGCACCAGCCCCACGGCGCAGAACATCAAGACGCTCGCCACGCGGCCCATCAGGGCGCGCTCGACCCGTGCCTGGATCCAGGCGCCGAACTGCACGTTGACCAGGCCGACCCCGAGCCCCATCAAAGCCATCAATGCACCGATCGGCACGGCCTTCGACACCAGCCCGATCGCGATCAGCTCGAGGCCGGTGACCGCGCCCAAGAGGAGCATCTGCAGGCCGAGCCTGCGGGACCGCCCGAGCATGCCGGCCAGCACCACCCCGGTCAGCGTGCCGCCGCCGAAGCAGCTCAGGAAGGTCCCGAAGGCCGCCGCCGATCCGAAGTGGAGCTTGGCCATCACCGGCAGGCCGACGCCGACCGGCCCGGCGACGCAGAAATTGATCGCCGCGAAGAGGGCCATCAGCGACCGCAGCGGCGGGTCGTGCCGCACCGCGCGCACGCCCTCGGCAATGGCGTGCAGCATGCTCGGACGAGCCGGAGCGCCGGCCGCCGGGGGCGGCGCCTTGGGCGGCACCGGCAGCCCGACGATCGCCACCAGCACGGCGAGGAAGCTCAAGGCGTCGAAGAACAGCGCCACGGCGGTGCCCCAGCGCCGGATGATCAGCCCGGCCGGCGCCGGACCGACCATCTGCGCCACGACCGTGGAGCCTTGCAGCATCGCGTTCGCCGGCCCCAGCTGGCGCGGCTCCACCAGCGTCGGGATCAACGCCGGCCCGGCGGGGAACGAGAACGCATCGGCGACGCCGAACGCCAGCGTCAAGAGGTAGAGGTGCCAGAGCTGGATGGCGCCCAGCCAGATCAGCAGCGCCACCGTGCCGACCACCAGGCAGCGGCTCGTGGCGGTGAACATCACCACCCGCCGCGCCGAGAAGCGGTCGATCACCGCGCCGCCCACCAGCATCAGCGCCGCCCGCGGGATCGCGGCGGTCATCAGGATCGTGCCCAGGGCCAGTCCCGAGCCGGTGAGCTGCAGCACCAGCCAGGGCAGCGCCACCAGGTAGAACTGGTCGCCGAGGACCGAGATCGTGACGCCGAGCCACAGGTTGCGGAAATGGGGCACCGCGATCGGGTGTCCCGGCCCCGGCGAAGGGCCGGAGCCGGGGTTCGCTGCCGAGGTCTCGGCCGGCGCTGAGCTCATGCGTGCACCTCTCCAGGGTCGATAGCCGGTCCCCCTGCCGGCGCCTCGCGTCCCCGCGCGGCAGCCGCTCTGCTAGGATTCGCAGAGATCACGGGGGCCCGCCGGACCTGCCCGTCGACCGCTTGACGGAGGGATTCTCGCATGCGAGTACCAATCCATGGCCGCCGGCCAGGAGGACGGCTCGGAATCGCCGGCATGGCCGGCATCGCCGGTATGGCTGGCATCGCCGCCATCGCCGGCATCGCCGGCATCGCCGGCATCGCCGGATGGTGTGGCGCGCTGCTGCTCTCGGCGGCACTGCCGGCGCGAGGCGCCGAGCCCGAGCGGCCGAACCTGCAGGGATCCTGGAAGCTCAATGCAGACCTGACCGCGCGGTTGAGCAAGGATCAGCCGGGGCAGGAAGGCGCTCCCCGCGCCGGGGGCGGCAAGGGCGAACATCGTGGCCCGGGCCTGGGCGGCGTGGGACCGATCGGCGGCGGCGACGACCACAGCGCGCCGGGGATCACCGACTGGTCGCCGGCCAGGGAGCGCCACGAGGCCCAGATACGCCAGGAGGCCATCGCGTCCCTCGACAGCCTGACCATCCTCCAGCAAGCGGGCCAGGTCACCATCACCGATCAAGCCGGCCACGCCCGGGTGCTCAAGACGGACGGCAGCAAGATCCGCGACCAGGGCCCCCCCGGCCCGGCGCAGCTGCGCGCCCGTTGGGACCAGGACGGCTCGCTGACCGTGGAGGTGAAGCCCGACAAGGGCACCCGGCGCACCGAGTCCTACGTCGTCTCCAACGACGGCAAGCACCTCTACCTCACGGTGACCATCGCCGGGCAATCGGACGAGATCCTCCGCGCCTACGACCCGGCGCCCGCGCCGCCCGGGCCGGCCGTGCCGTGAGACCCCGCCGGTCGTGCTGCCGAACCTGCCAGCTGGGGCCTACACCATCCAGGTCCTCGACTGGGGACCGGGCAGTGAGACCGGCACGATGACCGCCACCTTCGCGCCCTGACGACACGGCGATCCACCGGTGTAGGCCGGCCAGTCCACTGGATTTTCGGCATCACTCACCGAAGGTCATGCGGGCCAGCTCCTCCTCGAGGCGCCGCTGTTCTTCCTGATCGCGCGTACGCGCCACCAGCAGCACAGTCAAATAGCACCTGGCACATATTTGTATAAAGCAAGCCGCGCTCGATGCCTGCGCCAGGGTGCAATCCTGAGCGCCGCCGCGAAGACGGGCCGCTGCTCTCGCGATGTCGATTCATGTCCGTCAGTCCTGGCCTCTACGTCGGACACCAGGCCGCATCGATCGGCGAAGGCGCCTCGCGCAGGCGTGGCCGGGGTTTCGTTGCCTGGCATGTAACGTGCTCCTGCGATCAGTGCACACCGCACTTCACAGCTGGACGCTGCGCCCGCCGATGACCGGCAGGCGATTCGGGAGGAGAGATCTCATGGCCGATCCGGTAAACATCCCCGTCACCGTCGCCGTCACCGACTTCAACCCCGACACCCGTCAGGCCACTTTCGTGTATTCAGGTACCAGCGTCACCGAACAGGATGGGAAGTGGTTCTTCAATCCGGAGACGGGTAACGTGACTATCTATGAGCTCACGCCCGCGACCGGTTCGCCATGGCAGACGATGCCATTGACGCCCCTGCAAGATCCGCCGCCGCAATGGGTCCAGTACGACGGCTGGACCATCACCGTCAACGCCACCAACGTGGGGGCGGGCGCCTCGGCGGGCGCCTCGACGAGCTTCAGGGTGTCGGTGGTCCTTCCGCCCGTCACGTACGTCGACGATCCGACGATCATCGTGGTGGACCCGCCTGGCGAGCTCTGAGCGACGCGAGGCATGGGCCGCCGGGGCCGCTCAGCGCGCCGCGGCGGCCGGGGAGGCCACCTCGCGCGGAGCTCCGGGCGCGCCGGCCGCGAGCCGTTCGCGGAGCTCCGGCAGGGTGCGCAGCCGGTCGAACCAGGGGAGGAAGAACC
>DATDGZ010000552.1:0-9694 GCA_036521795.1 Thermoanaerobaculia bacterium
CGGGTCTTGCACGAGCGCTCGTTCCTCGACGATCCGACACGGGTGCTGCGCGGCGTGCGCTTCGAGGCGCGGCTGGGCTTGCGGTTGACGCCGGAGACCGAGGCGCTGGCGCGGCAGGCGGTGGCGGCCGGCGCTTTCGCGCGGCTTAGCGGCAGCCGGCTGCGGCGCGAGCTCGAGCTGCTGCTCGGCGCCGACGCCGGAGACGGGCCCGCCACGGCGCTGGCCGGCCTCGAGCGGTTGCAGGAGCTCGGAGTGCTCGGCGCGGTGCACCCGCGGCTGGCCGCAAGCGCCGAATGGGCCGCGTCCCGGCGCCCGCTGCTCGACGCGGCGGCGGAGCTTGCCTGGTACCGTGCCTCCCACGTGGTGGGCCCGCGGTGGCCGGCGCGGCCGGCGCGGCCGTGGCTGCTGCTGCTCCTGGCGCTCGCCGCCGGACTCGACGAAGACGAGCGAGATGTGCTGGCGTCCCGGCTGCTGCTGGCAGGCGAGGAGCGCCGGCTGCTGACCGGTTTCGGCGGACGGCTGACGACTGCCCTGCCGCGGCTCGGCGCCGGCGCCCGCCCGCACGAGGTGGACGCGGCGCTCGCCGGCCTGGCCGACGAGGAGTTGCTGCTGCTGGCAGCGCAGGGGGGCGCGCTGGCGCGCTCGTGGGTGCGGCGCTACCTGAGCGAGCTGCGTCCGCTGGCGCTCGCGATCCGCGGCGCCGACCTGCTGGCGGCCGGCGCGCCGAGCAGTCCCGCGATCGGCCGCGCCCTGCGAGCGACACGCGCCGCCCGGCTCGACGGCGACATCGGCCCCGGCGACGAGTTGGCCTTCGCGCTGGCGCTGGCGCGGGTGCGGGACGCGGATGGCGCCACCGGAGCGGCTCGCCGATGAAGGTGGCTGCCACAGGCTCTGAAGCAGGGCTGGCAGGAGAGATGCGGGCCCACGCAGGGTCCTTGCGCCGCGAGCCGGAGCGGCTTCCGGCAGTCGCGGCGGCGCTCGCCCTCGCCGTCGTGGCAGGCGGTGCGTTGCCCATGGCGGCGGCGGCGCACCAGGCCTCGCCACCCTTCGCGGCCTCTACCGCCCAGGGAGGCGGCGCGTCCGGAGCTGGCGTCGCCGGCACTGGCACGTCGGGAGCGGGCCCTGCCGGAGCCGTTCCCTCCAACCGCTCGATCGAGGTGCTGCGTCTCGACTGCGCCAGCCGCCTCGGGCGGCGGGAGGTGACCCTGTTCGGCAACGGGACCATTCGCCTGCGCGACGGACCGATCGGCAAGGAGTGGATGGGGCTGGCGGAGCTGGGGCCGGACGAGCTGCAGGGCACTCTGCGGCGGCTCGGCGAAGAGGATCTCTCCGATGCCGCGCACCTGCCGCAGGGGGTGGTCGGCGAGTGGGTCGAGAAGTGCGACCTGGTGCTCGCTCTGCCCGGCGGCAGGCGCCAGAAGTTCTTCTACGGGCGCTACGACACCCTGCCGCTCAGCCTGTCCCGCGTCCAGCGAGTGGCCGAGGAGCTCGCCGACAAGGTCGCGCTGCTGCGCGACGTCGAGGTGCTCCCCGAGCATTACGAACCGCGCCTGGGGGACGTGCTGAAGCGCACTGACGGCACGCGCTACCGTGTCGTCAACTTCACCAGCGACCACAAGGGCGTCGAGCTCGACGGGATCGATCAGCCGCTCCATCTGATCGTGCTCAAGGAGCAGATGCGGATGGAGTTCGTGGGCATCGTGTCGCGAGAGCGTTAGGAAGTGTTCTTGGAGGCGGATCGGGGCTGATGGCCGCGGGAGGTGGGAGCGACGGCCGGAGCGGGCGCGGGCGAGGAGTGCGGGTCACCGGCGGGACCTTCCGCGGCCGTGCCCTGACGGTGCCGGCGGGAGTCCGGCCCACCGAAGGACGGGTGCGCGAGGCGCTGTTCTCGATCTGGCGCGAGAGTCTCTCCGGTTGCCGCTTCCTGGATCTCTTCGCGGGCAGCGGCGTGGTCGGGCTCGAGGCGGCCGGCCGCGGCGCCCTGCGCGTCGTCTGCGTCGACCAGGATGTCCAGGCGGTCCGCGCCATCGCGGCCAACGCCGGCCGGATCGGCGAGTCCCTGGTCGAGACTCGGCGCCTCGCGCTGCCGGCCGGCCTCGCGGGGCTTGCCGGGCTGGGCAATATCGGAAGCATGGGCGGCATGGCCGGTGTGCCGGCCGCCGGCGGCGATGCCCGCGCCGGTGCGCCGGCCGGTCATTTCGATCTCGTCTTCGCCGATCCGCCTTATCGCTTCGACGCCTTCGAACCGCTGTTGCTCGCCCTGCCGCCGCTGCTGGCGCCGGGCGCCGAGGTCGCCGTCGAGCACTCGGCCCGGCGCCAGCTCCCGCTCACCGCCGGCCCCCTGGTGCGCACCGGTCTGCGGCGCTACGGCGAGAGCGCCCTCGCCTTCTACCGCGCAGAGGAGTGAGAGCGGTGCGCATCGAGGCGAGGGGTGCTGGTGGAACGTCGTTGCAGGTCCCAGCCGAACGTCGTGGCGGTGCCGCCGCCGGAGAGGCGCGCGCGATCTCGTTGCTCGGCGCGGCAAGCGACGGCGATGTTTGAGGCTCGCGGCACTCGCGCCGCGGTGAACGATGAACAGCTGGTCGCCGGCACCATCGTGAACGTGCTAACGGGACTCAACACACCGGAGTTTGCGCCGGTGATTGCGTGCTGCCAGAGCGCCAACTGCCAGCCATTCACGCGATCGTCCGGCGCACCAGGTCCGGCGCCGGGCGCTCCTGCGCCAGGCGCGAGCGGACGAAGCGGGCGAAGCGGGCGATGCCCACGTCGATCTGCTCGGGGGTGACGTAGCTGAAGGAGAGCCTCACCTGGCGCTCGCGGCCGGCGGTGAGGGAGAAGAACGTCATCGGGCAGCAGATGACGCCGAAGTCGCGGGCGCAGACCTCGAGACAAGCCTCGTCGAAGGCGAAGGGGAGGTCGACGGTGAGGAAGAAGCCTCCCTCGGGGCGGTTCCAGGTGGCCAGGCCGGAGAGCTGCGCGGCGAGACAGCGCAGCATGCGATCGCGGTTGGCGCGGTAGAAGGGCAGCTTGTCGCGCATCACCGGCTGTAGCGAGCCATGGTGGTCGAGCAGGATGCCGCCCGCGACCGCCTGCAGCAGCGGAGAGGTGTTGACGGTGGTCAGGCTCTTGATTTTCGAGAGCTCGCCGGCCAGGGCGGCCGCCTGCCCGCCGGCAAGGGTCACCTCCTGGTCCGCCACCAGGTACCCGAGCCGCAGGCCCGGGAAGAGGGTCTTCGAGAAGCTGCCGAGATAGATCACCGCGCCGCGGTCGTCGAGGGCCTTGAGCGGCGGCATCGGCTCGGCGTCGTACGAGAACATGCCGTAGGGGTTGTCCTCGAAGATGAGCAGGCCGCACTCGCCGGCAACCGCGAGGAGCTCCCGCCGCGCCGGCAGCGGCATGCTCGTCCCCATCGGGTTGTTGAAATCGGGGACGTCGTAGAGGGCGCGGGCGCGCCGGCCGGAGCGCCCCACCACGGACGCCGCTGCCGCGACCGCGCTGGCTTCGAGGCCGCTGGGGCCGCTGGGAATGGGCACCACGGGGATGCCGAGGATGCGCGCGAGGGCGGTGATGCCGATGTAGGTCGGGTCGCTCACCAGCAGCGTGTCGCGCGCCGGGTCGAAGAGCCCGGCGAGCAGGATGGCCATCCCCTCCTGGCAGCCCGAGGTGACGACGATGGTGTCGGCCGGGGCGTGGATGCCGTGGTCGAGCTCGATCTGGCGGGCGATCAGCTCGTGGATGATGCCGTTGGTGCGGTTGTACTGCCCGAGGTCGGCGAAGACGGCCTGCGGCGCGAGCCCGCTGCGGCGCGAACGGTGCTCGACGTAGCGCGCGATCTGGGCGAGGCTGCCCTCGACGTCGAAGTGCCGCTCGGCGGGCCGTCCGGGAGCGAAGGAGATCGCCTGGGGATGGCGCAGCACGACCTCGTTGAGGAAGTTCATGACCTCCAGCAAGGGGTCGGCGAAGCAGCTCTTCAGCTCGACTGCCATGACCAGGCCCGGCCGCCGCGGCCTCAGAAGGCGTCTTTCTTCTCGAGCTGGGTGAAGAGCTGCTGCACGCTCTGGTCGGAGAAGTCGCCGCCCTGGCGCTCGATCAGCTCGAGCATCAGCCCCGAGCCCGCGTCGCGATGGGTGAAGATCTGCCGCAGGCCGGGACTCGCGATGACGGTGGTGTCGAACTCGAGCCCCGACTGCGCGAGCTCGGCGGCGATGGCGGGGAGATCGGTGACCGCGATGGCGATGTGCTGGACGCCGGGGCCGTAGTGCTCGATGAAGCGCGAGACCTGGGACTCGGGAGAGGTGCCCTGCAGCAGCACGAAGGTGATCGGCCCGGCCTTGAGCACGGCCGAGATCATCGCCGTCGTCCTGCCCTCGGTCTTGCGGCGCTCGGCGAGCTCGAAGCCGAGGACGGTGGTGAAGAAGGCGATCGACGTCTCGAGATCGGGGACGGCGATGGCGATGTGGTCGATCGCGGCCGCATGCTTGCCGAGGGCGGGGGCGGGAGCTTCGGTCATCGGGGGCCTCTCCTATGCGCATGGCGAGCGCCGGCGCCGCTCGCGGCGGCCGGACGGACCCGGCGTGATTCCGGGTGACGCGCGACTCCGGCGAGGCGATCATCGAGCATCGCTGCTCCTCGCGCTGGGCGAGCGGGCGCAGCGCCCGCGACGCCCGGACCGTGCTAGCCGCGGCGGCGCGGGCAGGGCGCGCGGCGAAGTGCGGGCACCGCGTGCGTGAGGCCTCGTCCCGGTCCGGGCGGGGCCGTGGCGCTCACTGCCGCGTACAGCGCTCGTCGGTGATCCTGGTCCAAGCTTCACCCTCTTGGAGCTCGACGGTATGGGTGAATCGCTTGTCGCCGTCCTTGGTGAAGGTGTCGCGCGACTTGGCGACGCCGGTGGGGCTCTTGACCTCGCCGAGAAAGACGAGGTTGTTGCCCTCCCAGCCGGCAGAGTGTTCGACGAAGTAGTTGCCGCGGCCGCCGATCAGGACGAGGGTGAAGCTCTGGGCGGAGCAGTGGCCCAGGTGGCCGACGGCGCTGGCGTGGAGTGGACTCGCCTCGCTCTTGGGGACCTGGTAGTTGAGGCTCCTCCAGAAGCCGTCGAGCTCCTTGCGAAACGTCGCCCTGGCAGTGATGCGATCCTTCGCCCCCTTGGGGCCGGTGATCGTGCCGGTGCAGCTCCAATTGCCGAGCAAGGAGTCGAGCTGCTCGAGGGCGGCATCCGGTCTCGCGACGGAGTGCGACGGTGCCTTCCCGGTCGCCGGCTCCGGAGCGGCCGACTTGGACTGGGTCTGGGCGGGAAGCGCGGCGAGGGCCAGGACGGCGAGGACGGCGAGGACGGCGAGAGAGCCAACAGAGTGTCTCATTCCATTCCTCCTTCTCCCATCTCCTCTACGGCCGACGCGGGGATGGGCCGGCCGGTATGGGCCACTTCCGAGTATACTCCCACGCTCCGGCGAGATCCAGGACGTCCTCCGGCGCTCGCGGCGCTCGCGGCCTCAGGAGGTGCGCTCGGACGCCGCTCCATCGCGCGGCCGCCGCCGCTCGCCCGAGAGCTCGCGGACGACGCGCTGCACCTCGCCGAGGCAGCAGCGACCGGTGGGGTTCCTCACCTCGCAGGCGCAATCGCCGGCCTGGACGCGCTCGCGGATGGCGGCGAGCACGGCGGTCGTGCCGGTCTTCGCGAGCTGCCGCGCGATGGCGGCGCGGCGGTGCTGGAAGCAGTAGCAGAGCAGCGACCGCTCACCGCGCTACCGTGGCCGGCCGCCCGGCGGCTCGAGCGCTCACCGCCTCCCCCGGCACCGGGGGCGTCGTCGAGCTCGGTCTCGTCTGCGGAGCTGGCGCGCCAGGCCAGGCGGCTCCGGCGGCTTGACGGTCCGCGCCGAGAGCCTGTTCCAGGCGGGGGATGATCTCGGCGACCGCACCGTCCCAGAAGGCGGGCGCCGGCGCCTCCTGCCAGTGCGACCCTGGCGAGTAGAGGATGGCCTCGTCCCAGTGGAGCCCATCGTGGAGACAGCAGGAGGGCCCTGGCAGCGCCGGCCGCCGCTGGGCGGCGCGAACCAAGTCGCGCGAGACGAGATGTTGCGGATCCCAGAACTGCCGGGCGCGGCGGTCCGGGATCCGTGCCAGGGCGCTCTGGCTCGGCGGGGTCCAGTCGCTCCACAAGATGGGCTCCCACACGACGAGCACCGTCAGCTGGCGGGCCGGTTGTCGAGCGAGCAGCTGTGCGGCTGCGGAGACCCCCCGCAGACAGCCCGGTCACGTCGGTGAGAGGAGCAAGACCAGGCGAGGCGCGCCGGCGCCGGCGTCGAAGGCAGCCTTGAAGTCGGCATGATTCGCGGACGAGAGCCGCACCAGGGGGCGCTGGCCCGCCGGGACCGTCGACGGTCTCAAGAAGGCCCGGGCTGCCAGCAGGAGAAGCAGCAGCAGGACCAACATCGCGCCGATGGCCGTGGCTCTCGTCATCATTGCCCCTTCCCCCAGAGGCCATCCGCCATGAAGCCGGCGAGCTGCTGGGGAAACAGCGTCATCCCCAGGACCACGGCCACCGCCAGCCACAGTAGCAGCTCGCCCAACCACCTGCCCCTGACCGCACACTGCCGCGCGCGGTGCCGCTGCCAGAAGCCGAGGCCCAGCAGCGCCACGGAAAGGCCCAGCAGCCAGGGGCGCAGCGTGGTCAGGAAGGCGCTGGCGGCTCCGGCTCCCAGCGCCGCGGCGAAGCTGAGCGGCAGGCAGCAGCTGAGCGAGGCGATCGCGCTGGCGATCGCACCCACCGCCGCCGAAATGCTCGCCGCTTGCTTCATGGCTCCGCCACCGCCGGCGGGCCCCCCGCCAGGCCGGCCATCAGCTCACCGCCTCGCCCGCGCCGGGGTCGTCGTCGACTTCCAAGATGATGCCCTCGGTCGCCTCGCGGCTGAGGTTGACGATGCCGCCCAGGGTCTTCGGTTGCAGGCGCAGGATAGTGCCGGCGTAGGTGTCGCCGAAGACGAAAGGCCCCCACACCACGTCGTGGGGCGAGCAGCCCGCGGCGCCGTCCTGGAAGAGGAACGGCAGCGATTCGACATACTCCTGAACGATCCAGTCTCCGGCCGCCAGGGTCGCCGCGACCGCCGACCGCCAGTCGGCGGCGGCGGTGAAGCGTCCGATGATCACCGCTTCGCCGCCCGCCGACTGCCCCTTCTTCAAGACCAGGTCGTGCCGGCGCGCGAGGACGAAGTCGGCGAGGGCGACGCGCTCGCCGGCGAACGTGGTCTCGCCGGCGGCCAGCAGGCGGGTCCAGGGGATGTGTTCGCGGATGATGCGCCGCTCGGCCGCGGTGAAGACGCTCGACTCGGCGCGCTCGGAGAGCAGGGCGAGGGTGCGCTTGTCGGAGAGCAGGGGACCCAGCGGAGCGTTGTAGAGGTGCAGGTTGCCGGCCTTGAAGCAGCGCACCACCGCCGAGTCGCTCGGGCCCAGGATCCACTGGATCACGGCGTGCAGCCGGCGCTCGCCCCACCACAGCCGGCCGCCGCGCTCGGCGAGGTCGGACAAGACGCACATGCCAATGGTGCCGGTCACCGCCGGCTCGCTGCCGGCGAGCGTCGCCGCGTACTCGCGGGCGAGCAGGGGCGCGTAGGGGCTGCCTGCCACCGCTCTCGGGCAGAGGACCGCGACGTTGACCGCGGTCTCGGCGAGCCCGGCGGCCAGGGCGTGGCGGACGACGTGGGCGAGCAGCAGGCGGACGGTGTTGCTGTAGCCGACCGCCAGCCCTTCGGCGGCGATGAAGCGGGCGAGGGCCGGCACCTCGAGGAGCATCGGCGCCACGAGGCCGGTCTCCCAGCCGCCGAGGCAGGCGGTGAGATTGAGCTCGACGCACCAGAAGCCGTTCCGGGACGCCACGAAGTCGGCCCGCCCGACCGCGCCTGCGAGGCCGTCCGGCGTGGTGAGGGCCAAGCGCGCCTGGTCCTCGTCGATGCCGTAGAAGCGCGCCAGCGCGGCCGGGTCGTTGCCGAAGATGCGCGCCGGCACGCTGCGGACGAGGTCGTTGACCCCGACGCTCGCCGCGGCGAAATCGCGCACCCAGCGGCGGCCCGCGAAGGTCGGCCACAGCTGGCGGCGGAACTGGAAGTACGGGGTCTGTGCGTTGACCGCCGGGAAGGTGGCGCGGCGCTTCAGCTCCTCGTCCCGGCGTGCCAGTTGGCGGAACCGCAGGTCGACCTCGGAGAGCTCCTGGTGAGCGCGCCACAGCTCGGCCTCGTCGTCGGAGCTGTCGCGCTGGTTGCCGTGCCGCGTCGCCATGGCCTCACGCCCCCGCGGTGCCCCTGTCGCGCCACCGCGCGGGACGCCGCGGCGCCGTGAGCACGAAGCGGGCTGCTGCCGGCGAGGGTATCACTGCGTGGAATCGTCGTGTAGACTCGCAGTCAAGGATCTCCTCCGAGGTGGCGTCGGCGCGCCGCCGCTCCGCGGAGCGATCGAACAGGAGCATTCGGCGTGACCTGGCTCGCCTTTCCCTACCTCCTCGACCGGCTGCCATGACGCGGCCGCAGCGGCCGCTGCGGCCGCGGGAGAATGGCGCATGATGAACGGCAAGTTCTTCTGGATTCTCGGCGGCCTCGTGGTGACGGTAGTCGTGCTGAACATCGCCGGCCCGGTGGTGCGCGGCGGCGCCAGCCAGCCGGCGGACGCGGCGGCCCAGGGTCCGGTGACCGCGGCCTTCCAGGTCCAGGGGATGACCTGCAAGGCCTGCGAGCTGCCGGTACGGCGGGCCCTGGCCGCTCTCCCCGGGGTGCAGCGCGTGGCCGTCTCCTACCAGCAAGGCAGCGCCCTCGTGACCTACGATCCGGCGAAGCTGCGGCCCGAGCAGATCACCGCCGCCATCGGCAAGAGCGGCTATCGTGCGCGGCAGGAGGCGACCGCATGCGGCCGGCGTTAGCCCGCCGCCCCCGCTTCCGGCCGCCGGTCGATCGGCAGCTCGCTCAGCGGGCGAACTGCGCCTTGTGCCCCTCGTAGAACTTGCTCATCGCGGCGTTGGCGGCGGTGGTTCCCGGGAGGGCCGCGGACACCGTCTCGGCCTGCTTGCCGGGGAGCACCCCGAGCAGACGATCCTCGTGGATGCCGGTGAAGGTGCGCATGCCCATGCAGCCGAGCGAGAGCGTCGAGCGGTCCTGCGCGAGGGCGACCGGCAGTGCCGAGCAGGCCGGCCGGCCGAGGGCCGAGGTGGGCGCCGTAGCGGTCCAGCTCAAGGTGCCGGCGGCCTCGCTGTAGAGCATCGCCTGGCGCGGCGTGAGCCACAGCAGGATCAGGTCCGGCGCCCCCGGGAAGTCCTCGAGCGGGCCGTAGACGATGCCGGCGTGCCGCTTACCGACGGTGGGGATCTTGCCGGGCTCGTCGCCGGCGATGTAGCCGCAGCCGCAGGCCATGCCGACCAGCTGCATGAGCTGCTCGTGCACCTCCGGGCTCATCTCGAAGCCCATGGTCATCATGCCGATCGGGCAGTTGGCGTGCGCCGCGGCGGGCGCGTAGAAGACCCGCGACTCGGCCTCGCGCCAGAAGGTGCAGGCCGAGGGCACCGCGTCGGCGGCGGCCGGGATCCCCTCTGGTTGCGAGTCGGCAAACGCCAAGGCGACGGGAGGGATATCGAGACCGAGCTGCGAGGTCAGCTCCCCGGCCAGTCGACGGTTCTCCATGGAACTCTCCTTTCTAAGCAAGGAAGAGATGAAGTTAT
>DATDGZ010000553.1:0-4486 GCA_036521795.1 Thermoanaerobaculia bacterium
AGTGGGGCGCGAAGTCCGCGCCCCACTCCTCGGCGGCGGTGCCCAAGGCGCGCAGCGCCGCGGCCGGGGCATGTGGCAGATCGATGGCGTGCTCGGCCGTCGATGGGGGGACCTGCACTACGCCGCCTGCTCGTCGTCGACCAGCTCTTCGAGGAAGCTCTCGACCGCCGCCAGGAAGCTGTCGACGTCCGGCAGCTGATTGATCTCCTGCCGCAGGCGGCGCCCGTTCGCCAGGCCGTGCGTGTACCAGCCGGTGAACTTGCGCAGCTTGTGCATCGCGAAGGCCGAGCTCTCGCGCTCCGCGACCATGCGGAAATGCCCGAGGATCAGGGCCCGCCGATCGGCGAGGGTCGGCTGGGAGATGCGGCCGCCCGACATGCGTGCGGCGATCTGCCGGAAGATCCATGGATTGCGAGTGGCGCCACGGCCGACCATGATGCCGTCGCAGCCGGTGGCCGCCTGCATGCGGCAGGCGTCTTCCGGCTCGCGCACGTCGCCGTTGCCGATGACCGGGATGTCGAGGCTCTCCTTGAGCCTCGCCAGGTGCGACCAGTCGGCCTCGCCGGTGTACATCTGCCGCGCCGTGCGCGCGTGCATCGCCACCGCCGCGACGCCGTTGGCCTCGCAGACCTTCCCCAGCTCGAGATAGTTGCGGCGGCAGTCGTCGAGGCCCAGGCGGAACTTGACGGTGAGCGGCATCGACAGCACGTCGCGCACCGCGCGGATGATCCGCTCGGCGAGATCGAGGTCGCCCATCAAGGCGGCACCGGCACAGCCCTTGAGCACCTTGTTGGCCGGACAGCCCATGTTGATGTCGCAGATGTCCGGGCCCAGCTCCTCGACCACCAGCGCCGCTTCGCGCATGGTCGCGACGTCCGAGCCGTAGATCTGGATGGCCAGCGGCCGCTCCTCGTCGCTGAAGTACATCAGGTCGCGCGTCTTCTGGTTGCCCGACACGATCGCCCGCGACGAGATGAACTCCATCGACACCACGCCGACACCGCCGATCCGCCGCACGATCAGGCGGAAGTCACGGTCGGTGACGCCTGCCATGGGCGCCAGCCAGAGCGGCGGATCGACGCGGACGGACCCCACTTGCACCATCCGTCGATTGTAACCCGGGGAACGAGACTCCCCTTACGATCGGGTGGGCGGGGTCGTGGGTACCGCGGGCGGCTGGCACCGAGACGCCCGGAGGGAAGCGCCGACTCAAGCCCCCGGCCGGCGTGCGGCACGGCCGAACAGCAGGCTCAGGCCGGCGCCGAGAGCGGCCCATTGCAGGCCGCCGAGGAGCAGGCTCCAGGCGAGCTTGGCGCCCCCGCGCGGCCGCAGGTAGACGAGCGACGAGGGGAAGTCGATCCAGGCGATCACGCCGACGCGGCCGAAGCCGCCCGAGTGCCAGACCCAGAGCACCGCCGCGCCGTGCAGCAGGAGGCTCCCGGCGGCCGCGAAAACGGCGGCCCTCCGGGCGCTCCCGCGCCCGGGACCGGCGGCGGCGCCAGCCCGCAGGCCGGCGGTGCTCTTCTCGCCGTCCCCTGGGCTCATCGCTGGTCTCCTCCGGGCTCGCCGGACTCGGCCGGCCGGCCCGGCGCCGGCACGCTGACAGCCACGCGGAAGCCGTAATCGCTGTAGCGCAGACCCGGCGGGATGGCGGAGCGCGCGGCGCAGCGGCTGGCTTTGACCTGGTGACGCCACGAGCCGCCGCGCGACGCCCGCCGCGAGCCAGCCTCGGGCCCGCGCGGCTCCCGGCGCGGCGAGCCCTGGTAGTAGTCGGGATCGAACCAGTCGGCACACCACTCGTGCACGTTCTCGCCCATGCCGAGCAGGCCGAGCGGGTGGAGCGAGGGGTAGGCGTCGACCGGCTCCGGCCCGTGCAGCCACCGCCGGCTGTAGTCCGGCAGCGACTCCGGAGGCTCGTCCCCCCAGGGGTACGCCACCTCTCGACCGGCCTTCGCCGCGCACTCCCACTCCGCCTCCGTCGGCAGCCGCAGCGGCAATCCCGATCGCCTCCCGGCCCATGCGCAGTAAGCCGCCGCGTCCTCCCAGGACGGACCCACCGCCGGCATCCGCGGCTGTCCGAACACGGCCTCCCGCCAAAAGTCAGGTGCCGGATGCCGGGTCTCGTCGAGGAACGCCTGGTACTCCTCCCGGGTCACCGGCGTCCTCGCGAGGCGGAACGCCGGCAGCCAGACCTCATGGCGAGGGTTCTCGTTGTCGCGCGGCCCGCCACCCATCCAGAACCACCCTCCCGGCACCAGGACCCAATCCAGCGTCAAGCTCCACTGCATGAATCTCAAGAATACCGCGAAGCCAGCCAAGAGCAGATTGACATAGCACGGTCACCGTAGGAATGGCAGCCGAAGATATGATGGCCGGCGGACGAGCAGCCCTCCGCGATAGAGCTATAGAGCTGGTTGGCCATGACCGCCTGGTACAAGGAATGGTTCGGCGAAGAGTACCTGGGCCTCTATTCTCACCGCGACGAGCAGGAGGCCGAGGCACACGTCGACTTCGTCGAGCGCCGACTCGGCGAGCCGCGGCCGCGCGCCGTGCTCGACCTGGCCTGCGGCGCCGGCCGCCACACGGCGGCACTGCGCCGGCGCGGGTACCGCACGCTCGGCGTCGATCTCTCGCTGACCATGCTGGCCCATGCCCGCGGGCTGCCGCGCGTGGCCGGCGACATGCGCTGCCTGCCGTTCGCCGCCGCCAGCTTCGACTGGGTCCTGAACTTCTTCACCTCGTTCGGGTACTTCGAGAAGGAGCGCGAGAACTTCCAGGTCCTCGAGGAGATCGTGCGCGTGCTGGTCCCGGGCGGCCGGTTCTTGATCGACATCATGAACAGCGCCAACACCCTGCGCCACCTGCAAGCGCGCGAGGTCCAGCGCATCGACGGCCGTGCTCACGAAGCCCACGCCAACGACCGCGGCGGCAAGCGCCGGCCCGCGAAGACCACCGGGTCGATGGCGCGCGCCGCGGAGACCCAGACCGTCGAGATCGAGCGCTGGTACGACGCCGCAACCAAACGCATCAACAAACGTATCCGCGTGCAGGCTCCGGGCGGAGGCGGCACGCCACGAACATTCCTCGAAAGCGTGCGCGCCTACCAGCCCGAAGAGGTCACGATCGGGCTGCACTGGGCGGGCCTCGAGGTCAGCGGCCTCTACGGCAACTTCCAGGGGGACCCCTACAGCGGTGACAGCGAACGCCTCATCCTCGTCGGTTGGAAGCCTGCCTGACGCCTTGCGGGTCGACCTGGTAGCCGCCGGCCTGCTGCCGCCGCTGCCGCGGGCCTTCCTCGGCGGCAGCGATCTCGACCTGCTCGCTCCGCTGCGCTTCCTCGCCCCCGGCCAGCTGCCGTCGATCGCCGCCTCCCCGGCGGCTCGCGCCGGTCCCGCCGGCGCCGGATCGCGGGCCGAGCTGGCGGCGGCGCTCCTGGCCAGCAACCGCGCCTACGGCCACCTCGGCGCCGACGGCGCCTGCAAGCGCCTGGCCGATCCGGCCACCCGCGTGGTGGTCGCCGGCCAGCAGCCAGGGCTGTTCGGCGGCCCCCTGATGACCTTCGCCAAGTTGGTGGCCGCGGCGCGCTGGGCGGCGGCGCTCGAGGCGGCCGGCGAGCCGGCCGTCGCGGTGTTCTGGGTGGCGACCGAGGACCATGACTACGCGGAGGTGGCGAGCGCCACGGTGCTCACCGCCGACGGTCCGCGCAGCTTCGACCTGGGCCTCGACACCCAGCCGCTGCTGCCGGTCGGCATGCGCGCGCTGTCGCCGGCGGTGACCGAGGTGCTGCGCGCCATCGCCGAAGCGGTGCCCGGCGAGCGCTACGCCGAGTGGCTGCGGACGCTGGCCCGCTGGTACCAGCCGGACGCGCGCTTCGGCGAGGCGTTCTGCCGGGTCATGGCGCACATGCTCGGCAGACGCTGCCCGTTGCTGCTCGACGCGATGCACCCGGCGCTCAAGCAGGCGGAGAAGCCCTGGCTGGCGCGGTTGATCGAACGCCGCGCCCAGCTGGCGGCGGCCCTCGCGCGCCAGGACGCCGCGGTCCAAGCGCGCGGCTACGAGCTGCGCGTGAACCCGCAGCCGGGTGCGAGCCCCCTGTTCCTGCTGCGCCATGGCCAGCGCCGCCGCATCGAGTGGCGCGGCGACGAAGGATTCGCCCTTCGCGGCACGGTCGGCGCGGATCGCGCGGCCGGCGCCGGCGGCGCGGATGACAAGGCCGGCGCCGGCGGCGTGGGCGAGCTGCTGCGCATCCTCGACGAGAACCCGTCGGTCGTGAGCCCAGGCGTCCTCGCCCGGCCCGCGGTCGCCGACGCGGTGCTCGGCACCACGCTGCAAGTGCTCGGCCCCGGCGAGCTGTCGTACATGCCACAGGCGGCGGCGGTCTACGGCGTGCTCGAGATCGCGGCGCCCTACGTCGCGCTGCGGCCGCAGACCCTGGTCCTGGACCCCGGCAAGGCGCAGCACCTCGAAGGCGCCGGGTTGACCCTTG
>DATDGZ010000554.1:0-4262 GCA_036521795.1 Thermoanaerobaculia bacterium
GCTGGCCCACCTGCTGCGGGAGCTGGGGGCGGGCCCCGAAGTCCGCGTCGGGGTCTGCGTCGAGCGCGAGCCGGAGCTGCTGGTGGCGGTGCTCGCCATCCTCAAGGCGGGCGCCGCCTATCTGCCCCTCGACCCCCGCCATCCGCCGCGGCGTCTCGGCTGGCTGCTGCAGGATGCGGCGGCGCCGCTGCTGCTCGCCTCGGCGGTGTGGGACGAGCACGGTGCCGGTGCCGCGGCGGCGGCGGTGCGCGTGCTCCGCCTCGAGCAGCTCGCGCCGGACCTCGCCCGCCGGCCCCGCGCCAACCCGCAGGCCGGACCGGACCCGCTCGACCTCGCATACGTCATGTACACCTCGGGATCGACAGGCCAGCCGAAGGGAGTGGCCGTCTCCCATCGCGGGCTGGCGAACTTCCTCGCCGCCATGCGCCCGCGGCTCGGCCTGCGCGCGGCCGACCGGCTGCTCGCGCTGACTCCCCTGTCCTTCGACATCTCGGGGCTGGAGCTGTTCTTGCCGCTCGCCGTAGGCGCACGGGTGCAGCTGGTGCCGCCGCAGGCGGCCCTCGACGGCCGCCAGCTGCTGGCTCGTCTCGAGACCGAGCAGCCGACCGTGGTGCAGACCACTCCCGCCGGCTGGCGGCTGCTGGTGGACGCGGGTTGGCAGGGGCAGACGGAGCTGGCGGCGCTCTGCGGCGGGGAGGCGCTGCCGGAGAAGCTGGCGGGCGAGCTCACCCGGAGCTGCCCCCGGGCGTGGAACCTCTACGGCCCCACCGAGACGACCATCTGGTCGGCGGCGGCCCGCCTGTCGCGGAGCGCCGGCCCGGCGGCGCCGGTGACCCTCGGCAGGCCGCTCGACAACACCCGGATCCACCTGCTGGACCGCCGCCTCGAGCCGGTGCCGGTGGGCGTCGCCGGCGAGCTCTTCATCGGCGGCGCCGGGCTCGCTCGCGGCTATCTCGGCCGCCCCGATCTGACGGCGGAGAGGTTCGTTCCGTCGCCGTTCGCCGTGACGCCCGGGGCGCGGCTCTTCCGCACCGGCGATGCCGCGGCGCTGCTGCCCGACGGCAGGCTGCGCTTCCTCGGCCGCACCGATCAGCAGATCAAGCTGCGCGGCTACCGGATCGAGCCGGGCGAGGTCGAGGCGCTGCTCGAGCGCCGGGCGGAGGTGGAGCGGGCCCTGGTCATGGTCCGCGAGGACGCGCCGGGGGACCGCCGGCTGGTGGCCTACCTGGTGGCGGCGGACGGCAAGCCGCCGCGGACCGGCGAGCTGCTCGCGGCGCTGCGCCAGGAGCTGCCCGACTACATGGTGCCCCAGTCCTTCGTCGCGCTGCGCGAGTTGCCGCTGACCGCCAACGGCAAGGTCGATCGCGCCGCGCTGCCGCCTCCCGAAGGCGCGCGGCCGGAGCTGCACGGGGCCTACCAGGCGCCCCGCGCCGGCCTGGAGAGCAAGATCTCGCGCATCTGGCAGGACGTGCTGCGGGTCGACAGGGTCGGGGTCGCCGACAACTTCTTCGACCTCGGGGGCCATTCGCTGCTGCTCATCGAGATGCACGGCAGGCTCGAGGCGGAGCTGCAGGTCGAGCTGCCCGTGCTCGAGCTGTTCCAGTACCCCACGGTCGCCGCGCTGGCGGCGCGGCTGCTGCGCCGCGACGGCGAGCGTGAGGCCCAAGACCGCGAGCGTGGCCGCCTGGCCGGGCTGCAGGCGGGCCGCGAGCGCCTGCGCCGGCGCGGCGTGGCAGTGCGCGGAGGGCAGTGATGGTCGAAGGCTGCGAGGTGGCCGTCATCGGCATGGCGGGAAGGTTCCCCGGCGCCGACAGCATCGACCGGCTGTGGCGGAACCTCTGCGACGGGCTCGAATCGATCACGTTCTTTACGCGCGACGAGCTGCGGGCCGCGGGCGTCGCGGCGCAGGAGCTCGCCGATCCCGACTACGTGCCGGCGAACGGAATCCTTCTGGGCGTCGAGGACTTCGCCGCCGAGTTCTTCGGCTTCACCGCCCGCGAGGCCCAGATCACCGATCCGCAGCACCGCCTCTTCCTCGAGTGTGCCTGGGAGGCGCTCGAGGACGCCGGCTACGACGGCGCGAGCCACGGCGGCCCGGTCGGCGTCTATGCCGGCGTCAATCGCAATACCTACGTCTACAACCTGCTCAGCCACCCCGACCTGTTGCGGGCGGTCGGCGGCGTGCAGGTGGTGGTGGCGAGCGACAAGGATTACCTCGCCGCCCGCGTCTCCTACAAGCTCGACCTGCACGGGCCGAGCATCGTCGTGCAGACCGCTTGCTCGACCTCGCTGGTGGCCGTGCACCTCGCCGTCCAGGGCCTCCTGGCGGGCGATTGCGACATGGCGCTGGCGGGCGGCGTCTCGGTGCTGTTTCCCCAGGTGCGGGGATATCGCTACACGCCCGACGGCATCTACTCGCCCGACGGCCACTGCCGCGCTTTCGACGCCGCCGCCGCCGGCACTCTGAACGGCAACGGCCTCGGCATCGTCGTGCTCAAGCGCCTGGAGCAGGCGCTCGCCGACGGCGACCACGTCTACGCCGTGATCAAGGGCACCGCCGTCAACAACGACGGTGCGCTCAAGGTCGGCTTCACCGCGCCCTCGATCGCGGGGCAGGCGCAGGTGATCCGCGCCGCCCAGGCGGTCGCGGGCGTCGAGCCGTCGACCATCGGCTACGTCGAGGCCCATGGCACCGGCACGGCGCTGGGCGACCCGATCGAGGTCGCCGCCCTCGCGGAGGTGTTCGGCGCGGCGGCGGCGGACCGGCCCACCTGCGCCATCGGCTCGGTGAAGACCCACCTGGGGCACCTCGACACCGCCGCCGGAGTCACCGGCCTGATCGTCGCGGTGCTCGCCCTGGCGCGCCGCCGGCTGCCGCCCAGCCTCCACTACTCGTCGCCGAACCCCAGGATCGACTTCGCCCGCAGCCCCTTCTACGTGAACACCGAGCTGCGCCCGTGGGAGAACAACGGGCTGCCGCGGCGCGCCGCCGTGAGCTCGTTCGGCCTCGGCGGCACCAATGCGCACGCGGTGCTGGAGGAGGCCCCCGCCGCGGCCGCCGGCGCCCGGCCGTCACGCCCCTGGCAGCTGCTGCTGCTCTCGGCGCGCACCCCGGCCGCCCTCGAGCAGGCGACGCGGAACCTGGCCGGGTCCCTGGCGGCCAAGCCGGAGCACGACTTCGCCGACGTGGCCTTCACCCTGCAGACCGGGCGGCGGCGGTTCGAGCAGCGGCGCGCGCTGGTCTGCAACGGGGCCGAGGATGCCGCGCGGGCGCTCGCGGCGCTCGACCCGGAGCGGGTGCTGACGCAGGCCCGGCAGCAGGGAGAGCCGTGGGTCGTCTTCCTCTTCCCGGGCCAGGGGGCGCAGTACGCCGGCATGGGGCGGCAGCTCTACGACGCCGAGCCGCTCTTCCGCGAGCAGATCGACGCCTGCGCCGAGCTGCTCGTGCCGCTGCTCGGCCTCGACCTGCGGCGGGTCCTCTATCCGCCGCCGGAAGAGGCCGCTGCGGCCGCCGGACGGCTGCGCGAGACGGCCTTGACGCAGCCGGCGCTGTTCAGCGTCGAGTACGCCCTCGCGCGCCTGTGGATGGAGTGGGGGATCGCGCCGGAGGCGATGGCCGGCCACAGCCTGGGGGAGTACGTGGCGGCCTGCCTGGCGGGCGTCTTCTCGCTGGCGGACGCCCTGGCCCTGGTGGCGGCGCGGGGCCGCCTGATGCAAGGCCTCGCCGCCGGCGGCATGCTCGCGGTGAACCTGGCCGCGGCGGAGCTGGCGCCCGACCTGGGCAGCGGGCTGGACCTGGCCGCGGTCAACGGTCCGCGCCAGTGCGTGGTGGCCGGCGCCGAGCAGGAGATCGAGGAGCTCGCGGCAACGCTGCGGCGGCGCGGTGTCCGGTGCCGCCGCCTGGGGACCTCGCACGCCTTCCACTCGCGCCTGGTCGAGCCGGTGCTCGGGGCGTTCGCCGCCGAGCTCGCCAGGATCGAGCTGCAACCGCCGCGGCGGCGCTTTCTCTCGAGTCTCAGCGGCGGCTGGGTCGACGCGCCGATGGCCACCGATCCCGGCTACTGGCTGCGGCAGCTGCGCGAGACCGTGCGCTTCGGCGACGCGCTCGACACGCTGCTCGCCGAGCCTGGCCGGATCGTGCTCGAGGTCGGGCCCGGACAGACGCTCGGCGAGCTGGTGCGCCAGCATCCCGGCGGCGCGCAGGCCGTGGCGGTGCTGCCATCGCTCCGCCGCCCCGAGGAGAGGGTCCCCGACCAGGCCTT
>DATDGZ010000555.1:0-3012 GCA_036521795.1 Thermoanaerobaculia bacterium
AGGACCTGGTCCGCCGGCAGGGGCTCCACTCCGACACCGTGCCGATCAAGACGATGGTCGACAGCTTCGAGACCGCGCTGAGCCCGGCGGGGTTCCCCGACACCGGGCTGCCCGCAGAGAACTTGCAGGCCCGGGTGCGCGGCATGATCTTGATGTCGTTGTCCAACGCCGAGGGCCACCTGGTGCTCGCGACGGGCAACAAGAGCGAGCTGGCGACCGGTTATTCCACCATGTACGGTGACTCGGCCGGCGGGTTCGCGCCCATTAAGGACGTGCCTAAAACCTTGGTCTGGGAACTCGCCAGGTGGCGCAACGAGCGCGCGGCGCGCGACGGCGAAGCCGAGGTTATCCCGGAGAGCTCGATCACCAAGCCGCCGAGCGCCGAACTGCGGCCGGGCCAGCTCGACTCCGACTCGCTGCCGGACTACGCCGAGCTGGACGCGGTGCTCGACGACTACGTGCAAAAGGACATGGGCGCCGCCGAACTGCTGGCCGCCGGGCACGACCCGGCGCAGGTCGAGCGCGTCATGGCGCTGGTCGACCGCGCCGAGTACAAGCGCAGGCAGTATCCGCCCGGACCGAAGATATCGGCCAAGAACTTCGGCCGCGACCGGCGCCTGCCGATCACCAACCGCTGGCGCGAGCCGCTGCCCTGATATCCAGCGCAGCTTGCTCATCCGCGTCAGTCGACGATCGCGTCGGCGGCGCCCAGCGAGGAAGCTATCGCGGCGAACTGGTCCAGCGCCGCCTGGAGATCCTCGACGATCTCGGCCGCGATCAGCTCAGGCGCTGCGCGCGGGTCGCCAGGCACGATTGCGCGCGCCGAGCCTGTACATGATCCTGTCCAGCGCCACCGTGACTTACCACATCACGTACATCCCGGGGAGGCCGTCCTGGTCGGCCGGCAGCCGGCGGGCGTGACCGCAAGGGTCGCAATCCGGGCGCGGGATGACTGAAACGCGTGCAGAGTGCGCGCTGCAGACCGGCGCTGACGGCATCGACTTCGCCGGGTGCCTGGTCGCGCTCCTCGGAGCATCGAGCCAGGCGGAGTGCCCAGCGGCCAAATCGGGCTCATAACTACGTGATAACGACCCGCTGGCGGGTTGACATCCGGCGGTCAGAAACGCCGATACTTGGACCGCTAGTAGTGAACCCCCAACAATCCGGTTCTGGAGTCGAGGCTGGCAGTGAGCGGCGAGATACTCCCGGCGATTGGCGACTTCCCGGCCGGGTCCCGGATAGCCAGCTACCAGATCGAGCAGCTGATCGGCCGGGGCGGCATGGCCGTGGTCTACCGCGCGTCCGACGTGCGCCTGGACCGGCAGGTCGCGCTCAAGATCCTGATCCGGCGTGACCAGCACCGCGGCGGCGAGCGGGTCGTGCTCGGCCTGGGCCAGGAGATCGGCGGCCACGAGCGCCGGATCGGCGCCGTCGCCGGCGGCGATCACCACCTCGGTCGGCCCGGCCAGCCCGTCGATCCCGACGTCGCCGGCGACCAGCCGCTTGGCGGCGGTGACCCAAGCCCCGCCGGGACCGACGATCTTGTCGACCCGCCGCAGCGACTCGGTGCCGTAGGCCAGCGCCGCGACCGCGTGCGCCCCGCCCAGCCCCCAGACCTCCTCGACGCCCAGGCGCGACAGCGCATGGCGCAGCGCGGCGCTCTCCCGGAAGGCGGCGGCCGGCGTCGCCACCACGATCTCGGCCACCCCCGCCAGCCGCGCCGGGATCACCGTCATCACCGCCGTCGAGGGATAGCTGGCCCGGCCGCCCGGCACGTAGATGCCGACCCTGCCGAGCGGCAGCACGCGCTCCTCGACCTCGACGCCGTCGTCCGACGCCAGCCGGTAGCCGCGCCGCGCCTGCGGGGCGTGGAAGCGTTCCACGGCGGCGATCGCCCGCTCGAGGGCCTCGTGGAAGCCGGCCGGCAGCTCGGGGTCCGCCGGCCCGGCACCTGGCGGCGCGACGTGCAGCCGCAGCTCGGCGGCGGTGCGCGCCGGCGAGCCGTCGAGCCGCCGCGCCAGGGCGACCAGCGCGCGGTCGCCGCCGGTGCGCACCTGCTCGACGATCTTCGCCGCCTGCCGCATGGTGCGCGCGTCGAGCACCGCCGCCGCCCTGCCGGTCAGCTCGGCGATCCGGCGGCGGCCGGCGCGCGACGCGGCCGCGACGACGCGCAGGGGCGTGCCGCTCATGCCACCGCTCCCGCCGCTTCCATGCGGTCCAGCCAGGCGTTGATGCGGGCGCGGTGCCGCTGGAAGGAGGCCCGGTTCACCACCAGGCAGGGCGCCACCTCGGCGACCGCCTCGATCTCCACCAACCCGTTGTCGGCCAGCGTGCGGCCGGTCTGCACCAGGTCCAGCGCCAGCTCCGCCAGGTACAGCGCCGGCGCCAGCTCCACCGAGCCCGAGAGGCGCACGATCTCGGCGCCCCAGGCGCGGCCGGCGACCAGCCGCCGCGCGGTCAGCGGGTACTTGGTCGCCAGGCGCACCTGGCAGCCCGCGGCCGGCAGCCCCGGGGAGCGGCCGATCAGGGCGAAGCGGCAGCGCCCGGCGGCCAGGCGGGCGGGCACCAGCAGGTCGCCGTCGAGCTCGCCGAGCACGTCGCTGCCGACGATGCCGCAGTCCGCCACCCCGTGCTCGACGTAGAGCGGCAGGTCCCAGTCCTTGAGCGACAGCATCTCGACACCGTCCTCGGGCAGCGCGGTGCGCAGGCTGCGGCCGCCCGCCTCGTACCCCGCCAGGCCGAGCCCGGCCGCCCGCAGGGCAGCCACCGCCGGCTCGAGGTTCCGCCCCTTGGGCAGCGCCACGCGAATCATCGGACGGCCTCCACCGCACCGGACGTGGCCTCGGCGGCCCCGGCGGCCTCGGTGACCTCCGCCTCGCCCGCCTCGAGCAGCCCGTCCAGGTTCAGCGAGAAGCCGACCGCGTCGATGTCGGCGCCGAGCGCCCGGAACAGGCTGCCGTAGCAGCCGCCGCCGCCGACCGGCACCGCGGCGGCGCCGGCGTAGGCGCGGAA
>DATDGZ010000556.1:0-1559 GCA_036521795.1 Thermoanaerobaculia bacterium
AGTGATGCCAGCAACGCCAGCAACGCCAGCGACGCCAGCGACGCGGGCAATGCCGGCGCCGGCGGCGCCAGCGGCGACGGCGGCCACGGCCATCCCGCCGGCCTCGCCGCCGTCTACGCCGAGCTGCTGCGGAACCGGCCGTTCGTGCTGATCGTCCTGGGCTACGCCGCCTATACCTTCGCGCTGGGCGCGCTGGCGTACTGGATGCCGGCCTTCCTCGAGCGGGTGCGGGGCGTGCCGTCCAGCCAGGCAACGGTCCAGTTCGGCATCATCGTCGTCGCCACCGGCTTCGCCGGCACCTTCGCCGGCGGCTGGCTCGGCGACATGCTGCTGCGGCGCTGGTCCGAGGCCTACCTCTGGGTGTCGGGCATCGCCACGCTGGCCGCCGCGCCGGTGGCCCTGCTCGCCTTCCGAGCCGCGTCGCGGCCGGTCTTCATGGCGGCGATCGTCGGCGCGGAGGTGCTGCTCTTCTTCTCGACCGGACCGATCAACTCGGCGCTGGTCAACGTCGTGGCACCGGCCCACCGCGCCACCGCCATGGCGCTCAACATCCTGGTCATCCATCTGCTCGGCGACGTCCCCTCGCCACCGCTGATCGGCCGCCTCTCCGACGCGACCTCGCTCGCCAAGGCCTTCCTGGTGCTGCCCGTGATGATGGCGCTGGCGGGAATGATCTGGATCTACGCCGCCTGGCGCGGCCAGCGCAGCGAGCGCCCCGCCCGCTGAACGGGTTCCGGCGGCCCCACGGCGTACCGGCCGGGGGGCCGCCAAGCTCATGCCAGGGCCGGGCTCTATATACTGCGCTGGCCATGCTGCGGTCCCTTGCCATCGACGGCACATCGCTGACCCTCGAGGGGTTCGGCGATGCGGTGCACGGGCGCGTCCCTTGCGCCTTGGCGCGGACGGCGCGGCAGCGGGTGGAGCAGGGGCGCAGGGCGATCGAGCGGGCACTGGCCGGCGGCGCGGTGGTGTACGGCGTCAACACCGGCTTCGGCGAGCTGGCGCAGGTGCGGATCGACCCGGACAAGCTGCTGCAGCTGCAGCGCAACCTGCTGCTGTCGCACGCCGCCGGGGTGGGCGAGCCGCTGCCCGACGCGGCGGTCCGCGGCATGCTGCTGCTCCGCGCCAACACCCTCGCGCGCGGGCATTCGGGGGTGCGGCCCGAGGTGATCGAGGCGCTGCTCGCGCTGCTCAACCACGACGTGCTGCCGGTGGTCCCCAGCCGCGGATCGGTGGGGGCGAGCGGCGACCTCGCGCCGCTCGCTCACCTCGCCCTGCCGCTTCTCGGCCATGGCATCCTTCGCGCCGGCAGCGGCGGCGCGCCGGTGTCCGCCGAGGAGGGCCTGCGGCGGGCAGGGCTGGCGCCGCTCGAGCTGCAGGCGAAGGAAGGGCTGGCGCTGATCAACGGCACGCAAGCGATGACCTCGCTGCTGGCGCTCGCGGCGCTCGAGGCGCGGCGCCTGGTCAAGATCGCCGACCTCGCCGGCGCTCTCTCTGCCGACGCCCTGCGCGGCAGCGACTGCGCCTTCGACCCGCGCATTCACGCTCTGCGCCCCTAC
>DATDGZ010000557.1:0-2635 GCA_036521795.1 Thermoanaerobaculia bacterium
GTCAACGTGCTGGGCACCGAGAACCTGCTGGCGGCGGCGGCCGGGCGGCGGGTGGTGATGGCCTCGTCCGCCGAGGTCTATGGCGTCGTGCCCGAGTCCGAGCAGCCCATCGGCGAGCAACGGCAGCTCGACCCGCGGACCCCGTACGCGCTGACCAAGGCGGCCGCGGAGCGGCTGGCGCTCGGGCGCGGCGCGGTGGTGGCGCGGTGCTTCAACCTGGTCGGGCCGGGCCAATCGGCGCGCTTCGCGCTGCCGGCGTTCGCCGCGCAGCTGGCGGCGATCGCGCGCGGCGAGCGCGAGGCGGTGCTGCGGGTCGGGAACCTCTCGGCGCGGCGCGACTTCGTGCACGTCGACGACGGGGCCGAGGCCTACCGCCTGCTCGCCGAGCGCGGGCGGCCGGGAGAGATCTACAACCTGGCGAGCGGCCGCGCCTACTCGCTCGCCGAGGCGCTCGACCGCCTCGTCGCGATCGCCGCGACCGCTGCGAGCGCCGCCATCGCCGGCAGCATGCCGGCGCGTATCGAGATCGATCCGGAGCGCGTCCGGGCGGTCGACCTGCCGCTGCTGGCCGGCGACGCGGGACGGCTGCGCGCCCTCGGCTGGGAGGCGCGGCGCGGCCTCGACGAGGCGCTGGCCGATCTCTGGACGGAGGCGAGCGGCGCGGCGGCCGCCCCTGGCGACGCCGAGAGGGTCCCGGCATGAAGACGCTGGTCACCGGCGCCACCGGGTTCCTGGGGAGACGGCTGGTCGCCGAGCTGGCGCCGCGGCACGCGCTGCGGGTGCTGGTGCGGCCGCGCGGCGGTGGCGCCGCCAGCCGTGGCGCCTTTCCCGAGGGCGTCGAGGTGGTGGCCGGCGACGTCGCGGACGCCGCCAGCGTGCGGCACGCGATGGCGGGCTGCGAGGCCGTGGTGCACGCGGCGGCGCTGGTCAAGATCCTGGCGCCGGCCGCCGAGTTCGACCGCACCAACGTCGGCGGCCTCGAGAACGTGCTGGCCGCGGCCCGGGCCGAAGCGGGCGGCGCCAAGGTGATCTACGTCTCGAGCTTCATGGCGCTCGGTCCGAGCGAGGGCGGTCCGGGCGGCGTGCTCGACGAGTCGGCGGCGCCGGCCGGCTTCGGCGAGCGGACGGGCGGCGGCGGCAGCATCTGGATCAACTCCTACGAGCGCACCAAGGCGCTGGCCGACCGCATGGCGCGCCGCGCCATCGCCGCCGGCCAGGACGTCGTCGTCGTCTACCCCGGGGTCATCTACGGTCCCGGCGAGATGACCGAGGGGAACCTGGTGGTGCGCCACGTCCTCGACCTCCTGCACCGCCGCCTGCCGGCGCTCCTCGGCACGCCCGGGCGGCGCTGGTGCCACGTCTTCGTGGACGACGTGGCGCGCGGCATCGGCGTGGCGCTGGAACGCGCCCGCCCCGGCGGGCGCTACGTCCTGGGGGGCGAGAACACCACGCTCGGCGACTTCTACCGCCTGGTCGAGGAGCTGTCGGGCGTGCCGGTGCCGCGGCGGCGGCTGCCGGACGGCCTGGCCACGACGATCGGCGCCGTGCAGAAGGCCTGGGCGCGGCTGCGCGGCACGACGCCGGCGCTGACGCCGGACCTCGTCGAGGTGTACCGGCACGACTGGGCCTACAGCTCGGCGCGGGCGGCGGCAGAGCTGAGCTACACCTTCCGCCCGCTGCGCGAGGGGCTCGCCGCCACCCTGGCGTGGCTGCAGGAGACCGGGCAGTGGCGCCGGTGAGCCCCTCCTCGCCCGGCGCGCCGCCCGCGCCACCCTCGGTGCGGGCCGCCGCGCCCGGGCCCGCCGCCGCGCCCGGACCTGCCGCCGCCCCGGGGCTCGCCCCGAGCGAGGCGCTGCGCAAGGCAACGCACGTCGGGATGGGCTTCATCGCCTTCAGCCTGCGCTTCCTCGGTCCCTTCTGGTCGGCGGTGCTGGCCGGGGCGGCGCTGCTCAACAATCTCTTCGTGCTGCACCGGATCGGCGGCAAGCGGATGTGGCGCGACGCCGAGCACCAGGCGGGCGGATCGGTGGGTATCGTGCTCTACCCGCTGACCGTGCTGCTGCTCATCCTCCTCTTCTACCGCCGCCTGGAGGTGGCCGCCGCCACCTGGGGCATCCTGGCCTTCGGCGACGGCATGGCGACCGTCGCCGGCATGGCTTTCGGCCGCCGCAAGCTGCCCTGGAACCCGGCGAAGAGCTGGGCCGGGAGCGCCGCCTACGTCGTCTTCGGCACCGCGGCGGCGGCGGCGCTGCTGATCTGGACGGCGCCGGAGCGGCGCTACAGCTGGGCGTTCGCGCTGGTCGCCGCCGGGTCGGCGGCGGTGCTGGCGGCGGCGCTCGAGTCGGTGCCGCAGGGGCTCGACGACAACCTCGGCGTGCCGCTGGTCGCGGGCCTCTTCCTGCTCGGCATGGTGCTGACCCACAACCACTGGCCGGCTTTCCTCGGCTGGCCGTTCGTCACCCGCCTGCTGGCCGGCGCAGCGATCAACGCGGCGCTGGCCGGCGCGGCCTGGGCGGCGCGCACCGTCGACCTCTCGGGCGTCGCGGCCGGCTTCCTGGTCGGCACCGCCATCTACGCCTTCCTCGATTGGCGCGGCTGGCTGCTGCTGGTGGCGTTCTTCGTCATCGGCAGCGCC
>DATDGZ010000558.1:0-17302 GCA_036521795.1 Thermoanaerobaculia bacterium
GTCTACCGCCTCCGCCAGTAGCCGCCAGCGGTGGCGGGCCCGGTCCGCCATCGCCGGGAACCAGGTCGCGAGCGAGAAGATCCAAGAGAGCAGGAAGCGGCTATGCCGGCAGCCCGTGCGTGCTGCACTTGCGCGGTGCACGGCCGGACGGGAAGGGAGGAGGCAAAGGTATGCAGGTACGAGCCAACCCCGGTAGTCAAGTCCGTGCCGTGGCGGCGGTGCGGAGCGAGATCAACGTCACGCCGCTGGTGGACGTCTGCCTGGTGCTCCTGGTCATCTTCATGGTGGTCGCGCCCTTGCTGCGCCGCGGGATCGACGTCGACCTGCCGCGGACCTCCAGCCTCAGGAGCATGCCGGACGCGCAGCTCACCCTCTCGATCAGGAGCGACGGCAAGGTCTTCGTCAATCAGGCCCAGGTGCCCCGAGAGCGCCTGGCGGCGACACTCAAGGCGAGCCACGACCAGGCGCCTGGCCGCCCGGTGGTCGTCGACGGAGATCGGCGCTTGCCGTACCAGGAGATCGCATCGGTCCTCCAGATGGTGCGAGATGCCGGCTTCGAGCGAGTGGGCCTGGCAACCGAGAAGCACAAGCCGGACTGAGGGCCGCGACGCCGTCCGTGGGCATTGCAGCTTGTAAAGCACGGCGTGTTCCGGGCATTCTGAGCGCATGAACTTCTCGCGCAGGGTCACTGTCGAGCTGCCGGACGAGCTTCTGCGGCGGGCGCAGCGAACGACCGGGGCGGGGATCACTGCCACGATCCGCCGCGGGCTGGAGCTGGTGGCAGCGGGCAGGTCTTACGAGGAACTCCGGCAGCTGCGGGGCAAGGTGGCGCAGTCGATCGACCTCGAGAAGCTGCGTGAGGACCGATGATCGCCTGCCCCGACCGCCCCTCGCCCGCGCCCGCCCGCGGCCCACAAGGGGGGACCTGCCGTGCTTGCACGGTCGCCGTGGCGCGGTCGGCGCGGCCCATGGCGGCGGCGCGGTCGATCGCCTCCCCGAGGCCGTCCCATTCGGCGCCGCGCAGGGGCCCGAGGATACGGGCGCTGGTCAGATCCAGCCGCACGCGGCTGGTGCCTCCGCCGTGGGCGACGGCCTCGACGATCAGCGCGTCCTCCGGGCCGGGGCTGCCACCGCGCCGGGGTCGCCAGCCGCGGACCGCGAGCTCCCAGCCGGCGTGCCGCAGCGCCTCGCGGTGAAGCCCTGTCGCCAGCTCGTCGCGGTTCCGCCCGAGCTCGAGATCGGCGGCGGCGCCGGGCGGCACGTCCCGCAGGGTGAGGGTGGCCAGCGGCGCCTGCGCCGCGCCGTCGATCGCCCACCCCCTGGCGAACAGCAGCCCGCTCGCCGGCTGATAGGCCACCATCTCCGGCGTCAGCTCGGCGCGCGGAGCGGGGCCGCCCGGGAGCGCCGCCGGCATGCATCCTTCCGGCTCATCCCAGAAGAACAGGTCGCCCAGCGGCGTCGGCGTCACCGCGACGCCGCGACGCCGGCCTCTCAGGTAGGCGTCGACGACCGAGACCCGCACGGCATCCGGGACGTCGAAGTCGCCGAGCGCGCCGTAGCCGTGCGCCAGCAGGAGCGCCTGCGGGCGGCTGGCGCGCAGCTCCCGCACCAGCTCGAGCTGGCGCGCCGGCGTGTAGGCGCGCGCCATGGCGAAGTAGCGCGTCGGCCAGGGCATCCGGAAGCGGACGTAGTAGAAGGACGCCGAGTCGGCGATCACCAGCTGGGTGACGCCGTGGGCGAGCAGCGTCGCCTCCGCGGCGCAGGTGTCGGCGATGAAGCGGCGATTCGACGCCAGCCGGCTCTCGGCCGGCGTGAACGTCCGGTCGGCGCAGCCGCCGGCGGGTGGGTTGGGAGCCAGGTGCTCGACCAGGCCGTCCCAGCGCTCGCGCGCCGCGGCGGCGGCGGCGGCCGGACCGCGCAGCGCGCGGATCTTGAATCCGAGGTTGCCGAAATCGAGCAGCGCGATCAGGACCACGAGGGCGAGGCCCGACCTCCACCGCGTCCAGGACCGCCGTTCACGCCAAGCCGCGAAGGCGAGGCAGGCCGCGGCGAGCAGCGGCAGCGCGCTCCACTGCGTCACGTGGCCCACGTCGCTGCGATCGAGCACCGACTTGGCCGCCGCCGCCGCGAAGACCGCGACGAAGAGGAGCGACGCCGTGCGCTGGGACGCCGCGAGCGAACGCGGGCGCAGGCGCGAACGCGGCCGCTCCAACACCTCGCGCAGCGCCTGGACGAGCAGCAGCAGGGTGAGGAGCAGCCGCGCGAGCGTCCGGTTCAACCAGAGCACTTCCAGGGGCGAGCGCGCGACTCCCTGGCGGGGCCAGGGCAGGGGGAACCCCACCGCGTCGCGGTGGTATCGCGGCAGGTCCCCGAGCGTGTAGGCATACCACTCGGCGCCGGGCCAGCCGAGGACCAGCCGGGTGGCGGCGAGGACCAGGGCGGCGCCGCCGAAGAGGCGCAAGACGCTGGCGGCGGCCGTCTTCACACTCCTGGCCCAGGGCTCTTCCGCCGCGACGAGGTCGCGGTAGGCGATGACGGCCAGGGCGGCAAGGGTGCCGTACAACGCCGTCTCGATGCGGAAGATGTAAGCGAGGCCGAAGCACAGGCCGGCGACGAGGTCGTGCCGCCGCGACGTGACGGCGACGAAGCCGAGGACGACGAAGAACAGCTCGCCGAGCTGGTAGAGCGCCAGCGAGCCGGCCTCGATCTGCGCCTGCTCGGTCACCAGCGGCGCGGCCGCCACCACCAGGCAGACCGCCAGCGCCGCCGCGCGCGAGCCGAGCAGCCGGCGCGCGACGAGGTACGCGGCGACGACTCCCAGGGCGCAGCACGAAGCCCACGCCAGCGCGACCGGCGACGTGCCAACCTTGCCGGTGGCGAGGATCCAGGCCGCCGTCAGGCCGGAGTCGTGAGCGCCGTGCGGCCAGAGCAGCGTCGCGAACGGGCGCCCGCCCCGCAGCAGATCGACCGCGGTGCTCAGGACCTCGCCATGGTGGTAGGTGTCGATCGTCAGCGGCGGCGGCCCGACCGTGAAGGCGAAGGCGGCAGCGGCGAGCGCCCCGACGAGCAGCGCCGCGGCCCAGCTGCGAACGTCAGCGAGCGCCCAAGCGGATCGGCGAGCTTGAGCGAGTAGCGCCCAAGCGGATCGGCGAACGTCAGCGAGCAGTGCCCCAGTGGATCTGCGAGCCTCGACGAGCAGCGCCGCGGGGAATCTCCTGCTCCGAGCGCCGGCGAGCGGCGCCGTGGCGAGCTTGCCGCGCTCGCCGGCGCCGTCCCTGGCGGGTGCGCCCTCGATCGGGCCTTCGGCGGGAGCACGGCCGTCGCGCCGGCCGCGGCCGAGCGCCGTCGCGAGGCCCGCGACGGCCAGCAGCTGAGGCCAGCCGTCGAGCAGCGGCGCCACGGGGGCGGCGGCGGCGGCGAGCCCGAGCCCCAGCACGGCGACGAGCAGGCAGGCGGCGAGGCCGCGCCGCGACCGGACGAGCCATGGCGTCGCCGCTCCCGCCGCCAGTGCTCCCGCCACCGCCGCCGCCTCGACGTTCTTGCCGTAACCCAGAAGGTACGGCATCCCGGCGGCTCGCCATCGCGGTGATATCGTCGCGGCCAGGGCAAGGCCCGCCGCCGCCGCGACGCCGACCGGGACGACGACCTCGGCCAGCGTGAGCCGCACCGCCGCCGCGATCGCTCGCCGAGACGCCACGAGCCTCGGCCGCACCGCCGCGAGCGCGCACCGCATCGCCTCGTTCCAGGAGCTCGAGGATGAGCCAGAGCGATCCGACATTCTCAGAGTTCTACGCGGGCTACCTCGCACATCACCGCCATCCGTGGAACCGGGCGCTGCACCTGGCGGCCAAGCTCCTGGCGCTCGCCGGGCTCGCGGCCGCGGTGTACGAGCGCAGCGTCCTGCTGCTGCTCGCCGCGCCCGTCCTCGCCGTGGCCCCCTGCTGGATCGGGCACCGGCTGTTCGAGGGCGATCGGCCGGTCTCCTGGACCCAGCCGGCCGCGAGCCTGCTGGGCAGCCTCGGCCGCATCTGTGGCATCGGCGGCATCGGCGCCAGGCAGCCACGGCCGCCGGGCGTGCGCCCGTACTACAGCTTCGCGGCTGACCTGCGAATGTGCGGAGCGATGCTCGGGAGGCTCGGGAGGCCCGCGATGCCCACGCCCAAGGGCAACGCTGGCGCTTCCAGCGAGCCGACATAGTCCTTCGCGCCACGCAGCTGGTCGTGGAGATGACTGTACCAGAACAGCCCACCGCGGCCGAGGACGTCGAGGTTCTCGATCGCCCCCAGCGCTTCCCTGATCACCTCGACGTGCTCGGCGTAGTCGAGCGAGTAGACCGGATAGGCGTTGAGCAGCATCCGGTTCTCGCTGCCGAGGACCGTGCGCGGATCGAGCAAGCCGATCCCGTCGAGCTCGGCGACGACTCGCGCCGCGAGGAGGTCGCCGTCGAGCTCGTACAGGGCATCGCCGGTCGAGCACGGCACCTCGACGATCAATCCGGTCTCGCCCTCCGGCGCCATCGCGGGCGAACGGTTCTTCGGCTCGGACAGCCGGGACACCGCCAGCCGCGGATCGGGGACGTAGATCGTCGCGTTCCGCGAATGCCGGGGGATGCCCAGGCGCAGGAAGACCAGCCGGATGTGCCGGAAACGCAGCCGCGCCGCCGCGCGCCGCGCCGCGGCGGGCAGCGCGTCGCCGAGGCAGCGCACCAAGGCCGTCAGCGGCAGCGTGCTGACGACGGGGCCGCGGACCGCGACGGTTGGGCGGCCGGCGAACCGGATGGCGAGGATCGAGCTGCCGTCGCACTCGAATCCGGCGACCTCGTGCGCCGTGGCGACAGAGCCCGCCGGCAAGCGGGCGGCGAGGCGCGTCGCGAGCGCGCCGTAGCCGCGGCGGGGATAGAGGAACGAGCCGTCGAGATGTCCGCGCCGGCGCCGCGGCAGCAGCAGCTCGACGAGCAACGACCGCAGCCCGAGGCCCGCCAGGCGGCGGGTGGCCACCTCGGGAGCCAGGGCGCCGGCCGGCAGACCCCAGAGCTTCTCCGTGTAGGAGATGAGCAGTGGCTCCCCGAGACGCCTGCCATAGCGGTTGGTCGCCAGGTCCTCGAAGCTGCGCTCGGGCTTCGGCCGCCAGCGGGCCTTGACGATCTCGGCGCCGATCCGCGCCGCCTCGCCGATGCCGCGGCTGCGGATCCAGTTGAGCGGCGTCGGCGGGAAGTCGATGAAGCGGCCGCGGTCGTAGATCTGGCTGGGCGAGCTGACCCGCACCAGCTCCTCGCCCATCAGGCGCCGCACGTCCGCGGTGACGTCACGATCGCGATCGTGGAAGCGGTGCGCCCCGGAGTCGTAGCGATGCTCGCCGCACTGGTGCGTCCGGCAGAGCCCCCCGACCTCCGGCGCACGCTCGAACAGCGCGAAGGGAAGCCCCCGTTCCGCGGCGTAGAAGGCGACACCGAGGCCCGCGGGACCGCCGCCGAGGATGGTGAGCCGGGGCGGCGGCGCGCCAGCCTCGCGGCGCGGGCGCCGGGCGCTCGGGCGGGCGGCGATCACGAGGGAGCTCGGCAGCCCTGCATCAAGAGGCTTCCCGCGGCTCGCGGGCGCACGCTGCACTTACTGGCGGCACGGTGAGCCAGGAGTATAGCCCAAGCGGTAGTGTCCCAGATTGCAATCTAGCCAGGGACACTACCGCCCAAGCCAACCTCTTGCGGACCGCCGTCTCGTTCGACTAACCTCCAAACTAAGCAAGCGGCAGGCACAGACTTCGCCGGCGAATTGCCCGGCCCCGGCCCGCGGTCCCCGACCCCAGGCCCGTGGCCCGTGGCCTGTGCGGGACGTCGGCGACTGCAGAAAGAGGAGACGAGGATGCCAGACAAGAGCAGCGGCTGGTCGCGCAGGAACTTCCTCGAGCTCGTGGGCAAGGCCGGCGGCGCCGCCGCCGTGTACGAGACCATGACCGCTCTCGGCCTGATCAATCTCCCCGAAGCCTGGGCGGGGCCGCCAGCCCTGCCACCCGGCAGCGGCGCCGGCAAGAGCGTGCTCATCCTGGGCGCGGGCATCGGCGGCCTCACCCTGGCCTACGAGCTCTCCAAGGCCGGCTACCACTGCGAGATCCTCGAGGCCCAGGAGCGCGCCGGCGGCCGCAGCCTCACCGCCCGGCGCGGATCGGTGATCACCGAGGAGAGCCAGAGGCACGGGACCACGCACCAGGAGTGCAAGTTCGACGACGGCCTGTACCTCAACATGGGCCCCGGGCGCCTGCCCTACCACCACCGCCGCGTTCTCCACTACTGCGAGGAGCTGGGGGTGCCGCTCGAGGTCTACGTCATGTCGACCACCGCCAACCGCTTCCAGACCGAGGATGCCTTCGGCGGCAGGCCCCAGCTCAACCGGCGCATCGCCAACGACACCCAGGGCTACATCGCCGAGCTGCTGGCCAAGGCGGTGCGCAAGGGGAGCCTCGACCAGGAGCTCGGCGAGGCCGACCGCGCGAAGCTCCTCGATCTGCTCGCGGTCTTCGGCGACCTCGGCGCCGAGAAGGGCTGTCCGCCGGAAGCCTATTGCGGCTCGACCCGCTCGGGCTGCGCGGAGCCGCTCACCGTCTTGCAGGAGTGCCTGCCGGCGCAGAAGCTCGAGCTCGGCGCGCTGCTCAAGTCCGACTTCTGGAACCACAAGTTCTACCAGCCCATCGACTTCGAATGGCAGCCCACCCTCTTCCAGCCGGTGGGCGGCATGGACCAGATCGTCGAGGGCTTCAAGCGCAAGATCGGCAACCTCATCCGCTACCGCAGCGAGGTGATCGACATCCGCCAGCAGGAGGCCGGCGTCGAGGTCACCTACCGCGACCGCGGCACCGGCGCCAAGAAGACCACGCGGGCGGACCATTGCGTCAGCAACATCCCGCTGCCGGTGCTGAAGCAGATCCCCTCCGACCTCTCCCAGGAGTACAGGGACGCCATCGCGCTCGGCAAGTTCGCGGACACGTGCAAGGTGGGCTGGCAGTCCAACCGCCGGTTCTGGGAGACCAAGGACGAGATCTACGGCGGCATCAGCTACATCCACCACACCATCACGCAGATGTGGTACCCGTCGAACGACTACTTCTCCCAGAAGGGGACGCTCACCGGCGCTTACAACTACGACGACGACGCGCGCGAGCTCGGCGGCATGACCCTCGCCGAGCGCCTGGACAAGGCCCGCCAGGGAGCCATCCGCCTGCACCCGGAGTTCCAGGACAATAGCCTCGTGCCGCAGGCTCTCGGCCTCTCCATCGCCTGGCAGAACGTGCCGTTCCAGCACGGCGGCTGGGTCGACTGGGGCAGCGGCGAGGCCGACGACAAGGCCTATGCCACCCTCCTCGCCCCCGATCGCCGCTTCTACGTCGTGGGTGACCAGGTCTCGACGCTCCCGGGTTGGCAGGAGGGGGCCATGATGTCCGCCGAGCACGTCCTCTCGCAGATCGCCGCCCCGAAGGCGAAGCTCCTCGGCGCGGCCGCCGCCCACGCCGTGCACGCCCCGAGCTCGCGCCGGCTGGTGCAAGGGAGAGGCTGAGACGCCTACGGCCGTGGATCGGCCCCCTGCGGCGCTCAGCCGGCGGGCCGCTTCTCTGCCATGAGGGCCAGCAGGTTCTCCTCGCTGTCGTAGAAGTCGGCGAGCCAGAGCTCGTGATCGGGCATCCGGGCCACCAGGTGCGGGCCGCGCTCGAAGCGGACGCCGCGGGCGGCCAGCGCCTGGTGCGTGGCTTCGATGTCGGCGACGCGGTAATAGAGGATCGAGGCCGGGTGATCGAGCTTCGGGTCCTCGGCGCGGCTCAGCATGAGCCGCACCCCGCCGCAGTCGAAGAAGGCCAGGCCGGGGAAGGCGAACAGGAAGCGCATGCCCAGCGTGTCGCGGTAGAACGCGGTCGCCCGCTCGACGTCCTGGACGTTGACGGCGATCTGGCCGATCTGGGACAGGCCCGCGAAGTCGGTGCTCGTGGTCATCGTCGCGCCTCCTCCTTCTCCTTGGCCGCTCGCCGGCCGGCGAGGATCGCCTCGCGGCCGGCCAGGTAGAGGAGCAGCACCAGCACCGCGAACGGCAGCAGCGCCAGCAGGTCCGCCGCCGGGCCGGCGAACAGCGGATTGCGCCGGGTCATGAAGCCAGTGACGCGATCGTTGAACCCGCTCGTCACCGCGGTCATGAAGGCGATCACGATGCCGGCGATGGCCCCGCCGGCGATGTAGCCCGAAGCCATGAGCACCCCCGGGCTGCGGTCGCCCTCGGCGACGAGCTGCTCCTCGCTCAGCTCGAGGTGGGCCAGCTTGCGGCGCAGGTGGCGGTCGACCAACCAGCGCACGATGCCGCCGATGAAGATCGGGCTCGTCGAGGACAGCGGCAGGTAGACGCCGACCGCGAAGGCCAGCGAGGAGATGCCGGACATCTCCAGCACGATCGCGATCATCACCCCCAGCAGCACCAGGCCCCAGGGCAGCTGGCGATTGAGGATCCCCTTGATGATGTACGACATGAGCGTCGCTTTCGGAGCGTCGTACTTCGGCACCCGCGTGCCGTCGGGGCGCAGCGGGTGGGTGCCGTTGATCCCGGGATCGACCAGGTAGACGGCGGCGCCGGCGGCGTCCACCAGGTACCGTCCCGGCGCGCCGCCGGCTTCGTCGGTCTTCTGCCAGACACGGTAGGTGGCGCCGTCCTGCAAGGCCTGCGGTCCGCGCAGCTTCTCGATCGGCAGGGATTGAAGGGACGAGCCCGCCACCCCGGCGCGCAGGCCGGCCGGGAAGTTGTGGCTGATCCGGTACGCCGGCCGGCCCGCACCGTCGGCCAGGTAGTCGCCCGATCCCAGCCCCTGGCGCTCCGCTGCCGTGCCTGCCGCGACGTGCTGCACGCGGTAGCTTCCCGGGACCGGCGGCCGCACGCTGTCGGCGTAGAGCGGCAGCCTGGCGAGCTCGGGCGCCGGAACCGCCGCGGCGGCGCCGCCGGCCGCGACCGGCTCGAAGGTGAGCCGCGGCACGTACACCGTCGAGTTGTCGTTGAGCCCGAGCAGGATCGGCCCGAGCAGCAGCGCCGACGCCAGCGAGCCGACCAGCATCGCCACCTGCTGGTGACGCGGCGTGCTGCCGATCAGGAAGCCGGTCTTCAGGTCTTGCGAGATGGTGCCGCCGTTCGAGGCGGCGATGCAGACGATCGCCCCCACCGACAGGGCGGTGACGTAGTAGCTCGGACCGGTCCAGTGCAGCTCGAGGAACACCAGGCAGGTCAGGAGAAGCGTGGCCACGGTCATGCCGGAGATCGGGTTGGACGAGGAGCCGATCTCGCCGGTCAAGCGGGACGACACGGTCACGAACAGGAATCCGAAGACCACGATCAGCACCGCGCCGAGGAGGTTCATCCGCAGCGAGGACGCCAGCATGATCATGGCGACCAGCGCGACGGAGCCGCCGGCCACGACCTTCAGCGACAGATCCTGGTCGGTGCGCAGGCGCGCCCGGGCGGCCGCGGCGGCGCGCTGGCGCTGCAGGTCGGCCAGCCCGCCCCGGAGACCTTGCCAGATGGTCGGCAGCGACCGCACCAGGCTGATGATGCCGCCGGCGGCGACCGCGCCGGCGCCGATGTAGAGCACGTAGGCGCCGCGGACCTCGTCCGGCGCCATGTCGGCGATCGGCACGGTTCCCGGCGGCACCACGCCGGCGGCGCTGCCGAAGAACTTGATCGCCGGGATCAGCACCAGGTAGGCGAGCACGCCGCCGGCACACATGATCGAGGCGATGCGGGGGCCGATGATGTAGCCGACGCCCAGCAGCTCGGGCGAGATCTCGGCGGACACCGAGCCCGCCTCGAAGGGCGCTTTGAAAACCTTTTCGGGGATGTCCTTCCATGCCTTGAAGGCGACGTTGAGCGTCTTGTAGAGCAGCCCGACGCCGAAGCCGGTGAAGATCGTGCCGGCGCCGGACTCGGGCAGCGCCTGCTCGCCGGCACCCGCCTGGGGCTCGCGGGACAGGAGGGCGGCCGGGGCCGCGGCCGCTGCGCGGGCGGCGATCCGGCGTTCCTCCTCGGAGGCGCCGGCCTTCAGCACCTCGGCGCAGGCGGTCCCTTCCGGGAACTTGAGGACCCCGTGCTGCGCCACGATCATCGCCCGGCGCAGCGGGATCATCATCAGGACGCCGAGCAGGCCGCCGAGCACCGACACCAGCATCACCCGCGTGATCTCGAGATCGAAGCCGAGGATCAGGATCGCCGGCATGGTGACGCCGATGCCGAAGGCGATCGACTCGCCGGCCGAGCCGGCGGTCTGCACGATGTTGTTCTCGAGGATGCTCCGCCGCCGCAGCCCCATCGCCGCCAGCATGCGGAAGAGGGTGATCGAGATCACCGCCACCGGGATCGAGGCGCTGACCGTGAGCCCCACCTTCAACACCAGGTAGAGCGACGAGGCGCCGAAGATGACGCCGAGGATGGTGCCGGCGACGAGCGGCAGCGGCGTCAGCTCCGGCAGCACCACCTCCGCCGGGATGAACGGCCGGAACGCCGGCGCCGGCAGCGGCTCGGCCCTCACCGTCGCCGCCGCCTCGGGGAGCTCGCCGCCGGCGGCGCCGGGAGCCTCGCTGATCGCCATCGGCGGCTACGGTACCATGGCTGCAGGCCCCCTTTGGCTCGGTCTCTACGACGCCGCCGGGCGCCTCGTCGCCAGATTCACCGTTGGCGAGCGGCGTCGGCTCGCGCCGATCCTGACGCCGCTCATATCCCCGCCCGGCTCCACCGGCCGCGCGTTCGGCGGCCCCAGGAGCTGTAGCCAGGGCCGCTCGACCCGACTGGGCGTCGCTGCGCTCACCGCCCCGGTCTGCGTGGCGCGCTTCGACCACTTCTCCAGCGACCGCTTCGTCCGACACCGAGTTCCTGCGTTGGCGTCCGGACAAGCAGCCACCTGCCCGATCAGCTGCGCCACCGCGCCGGCCGCTGGCCCTCCTCGGGCTCGAATAGGGCGGGGCTGAACCCACCCACAGGACGTGACCAACCAGCAGCGGCAGGGTTGAGCCTGACAAAGGCAACGCCTGTGGCGCAAAAAGAGGTAAACTGAGCGCCAACGGAAATTCCGACCAAGGTGACAGGCGCGAAGAGCTAGAGAACCCGCGTGACCTTCGAAACCTCCATAAAGCTCATCGATGCTTTGGTCGCCCGACGCAAGAGCAGTAAGTTTCTCGGCTCGTACACGTGGCCAGTGGCGATGAGAGTCACACGCAACGGTGAACAACAAGGAGTGCTGGCCCTGGCGCAGGCCGAAGTCTGCACGGACGCGTCTTGCCAGCGCTGCCGCAGCGACCTCGAGTTCCTGAAAGAGACGCGTCGACCCGAGGACCAGAGCGACCACTCACGCATTCGGGCCGTCGACCTTTTCGCAGGCTGTGGAGGCATGAGTCTCGGCCTCGCCGAAGCAGTGCGCCGGCTGGACCGTCGTCTCGATATCCCGCTCGCTGTCGACATAGATAATGAAGTGGTGGAAATCTTCAAAGCCAATCTTCCGAATGCTGCCTGCAAGGTGGCAGACGTCGCAACACTCTTCGACGGTCAGATCGGTACCGATCTGACCGACGCCGAACAAGCGACGAAGGAAATTGTGGGAACGGGTGAGGTTGACATTCTTCTGGGTGGGCCACCCTGCCAAGGTCATTCGAATCTCAACAATCACACCCGCGGCCGAGACCCCAAGAATGCCTTCTACCTCCGGATGGCCCGCGCAGCCGAGGTGCTCGCGCCCAAGGTGGTCGTCGTCGAGAACGTCGCACCGGTTCAACGAGACGAGGATCGCGTTGTGGAAACCACGTCGGAGGCTCTGATTCGTGCTGGATACCAGGTGTACGGTCGCGTCGTGGACCTGCGTCGCGTGGGAGTTCCACAGCGGCGCCGACGGTACTTGCTGTTAGCCTCGCGTTTGCATGAGATCCGGCCCGCTGCCACCCTCGAGGACGTCGCCACTGGGATGCCGGATCATCCCGATCGCACAGTCCATTGGGCCATTTCCGACCTCCTGAGCGTGGGGCTCGATGGCCGCTACGACACTGCCAGCCAACAGAGCGAGGATAACCGGCGGCGCATCGCATACCTCTTCGATAGAGGTCTCTACGACCTTCCCAACGAGAGGCGCCCCGACTGCCACCGCGACAAGAAACACACCTATGTGTCGATGTACGGGCGACTGCGCTGGGAAGAGCCCGCCCAGACCATCACCACGGGGTTCGGTTCTATGGGTCAGGGCAGATATGTGCATCCGCAGCACCGGCGGACGATCACGCCACACGAGGCCGCGCGGCTGCAAACCTTCCCGGACTGGTTCGACTTCGGCAAGAAAAGCCAGCGTGGCGTTCTCGCCAAGATGATTGGCAATGCCGTGCCGCCGCTCCTAATGGTAGCGCTTGGGCTCGGGATCGTCCCTCGGCTTGGCAGCGCTACCGCGAAGCCTGGAAGGCCGGATGAGCCTGCGCAGTAGGCCGTCTGCTTCCTCACCGGAAGCTCTCCACCGTATGCAGGTGACTCGCCGGCGTGACACCGCCGCCGAAACAGCGGTGCGTAGCATTCTCCATTCTAAAGGGCTTCGCTTCCGCATCGATCGGCAGGTTCTTCCAGATCTGCACCGACGGGCTGATATCGTCTTCGTCAGCGCTCGGGTAGCAGTATTCGTCGACGGTTGTTTTTGGCATTCGTGCCCAATCCACGGCACGAACCCAAAGGCAAATCGCGAGTGGTGGGCAGACAAGCTCGCCGAAAACCGGCGGCGCGACCTCGAGACCAATCGTCGGTTGCGCAAGGCCGGTTGGCACGTCGAGAGAGTCTGGGAGCATGAGGCGCCGGCGGCGGCTTCGGTTCGCATCGGAAAGGTCGTGCGGAAACGCCTCCGCCACCGGCTCGGGTAGCGATCAAATTGGTCAGGTCAGGAAGAGCGCTCGGCTCCCACAACTGCGACGCGACTCGCCTGACGCAGCGGCCCGACTGCCCGCTTCACCTCGGCGAGAGTGTGATACCGGTCGGCCATGAAGGCCGCCGTCAACGCCACTGGACTCATGGCCTCATCGTAGTGCTGGGTGATCCAGGTGTTGCCGTTCTCCAGCTGCCGCAGGCCCTGAACGGCCTCGACCATCTTCTGCTCGACCCATTCCTCGGCAGCCGCCTTGATCTTGAGCGCCTTGTCGTCGTCTCCCTCGGGGTTGACCCAATCGTTTATCGCCGCCACGATAGCGAGGAACCCGCGAAAATTGCGATTCAGAAGGAGAAAGTTTGCGGTGCGTCCATCGGTCCCCGCCAAGGCGGCGGCACGATCCCGCAGGCCGTGAGTGTTGCCGTTCACGATTGAGAGGCCTTCCGCCTCTTCCTCCGTCACCCACTTGGGTTCGATGCTGAGTATCGAGAGGACCTCATTCGCCGGCTCTCCGGCTTCCTCATCGACCTGGGACAGTACGGCGCCGATGCCGCGACCGCGATCCGGCCGCGGACCGCGGAAGGACCTCGTCGGAATGGCTCGCTCGAACGCGCCGCCGTCGTCGCCACCCCCTCCGGTGACCGGATTCGTTGCGCGCACGGTTCCCTCCGGGCGGCGACGGAATCGGCGTGGCCGCAGGAGTTGCATGACGTCGCGCAGACGATCGCGAATCCTGCGCGCCCGGTCGGGATCCTCAACCTCGAGGCGGGCTTGTTCTTCGGCCATCGTCTGCCTGATCCGTTCGGGCAGTAATGCACGGAATTGGTCGGCCCACAAGAGCCAAGCGTCGCTCTCCAGGACGGGAACTCCACCGATGAGCACGTGGGCGCGCGCGAAATCCGACGTTACGCTATCCCCCTTGGGTTCGAGTACAAAAGCCACCCGCGTCTTCCCGAACAGAACACCCAGCCGGGCAAAGAAGGGGTTCGCCTGGTTGCGCGTCCTCCAGTCGTGGAGTTCGTTGTCGTAGAGGACCGCGAGGCTGCCGCCGCTCGCCGTGCGGCTCGAGACGTCCGTTCCCGCTCCGAGCGGAAGCACCCACCAATGCACGTCAGCCGGAGGGATTCCCATTCCGACGTCGCCCGCCAACGAAATGACGCCGAGCCACCCCTCACCCTGTCGGTCGGCAGCGTCGTCCCAGATCTCCGCTGTCCCGTCTACCTTCGTCAAGTTGAAGGACCGGCCTTGGCGACCGCGCATCCGCTCCTTTGCCTCCGTCAGCGTGTGCGGCCAGTCTTCCTGATCTCCCGAGGCAACGCGCACGACCACCTCGATACCGTCGTTGGAGAGCCGGAAGAAACGGGTATTGAGGTACTTGAGGAGCCAGGTCTTCGGACGCCCCGCGGGGACGAATGTATTCTCGCCGGCACCGGTGCCGCGGAAGGTCACGACGGTGCCCGACCCATGGTGTCTCACGAGATCGGGAAACAAGGAAGGATCGGCTTGAACGACGAGCTCATCGTTCCCGCCGATCGGGATCAGTCCGTACTCGCGACCGTCCCATCCCACCTGAACCATGGTCCTTTCCCCGCCCCTCAACGACCGTATGAGAATCCCCATCTTGTGGCGGGTCGGGCCGCTGATCTTCAGCCCCATGCCCTGCTTGCCACGGATCGACTGCCTCTCTCCCGCTCCCTGCACTGCGAGCGTCGTCGTGTACTTCTCCAGCTCGGAGCGGCTCATCCCGTCGCCGTTGTCGGAGCAGCTCACGTACCACGGGGTGCCATCGGCTTGCTGGTGCAAGTTCCAGTCGACGTCGAACTCCACTCGACCACCCTCGGTCGAGCCGTCGGAGCACATGCGCCGCTCGACAGCCTCGAGCGCGTTCTTCAGGACTTCGCGAAATTCTTGGTTGGGGAGGAGTTCTGCAGCGAGCTTGTCGGCGATGAAATCGGCATTTTCTACGCGAAACATATGACCTCCTTCGAGTGCGGCCCATTAGGGCCGGCGTCGTTGGCGGCCGCGACGAACAAGGGCGAGAAGGACACGATGTCGTGCTCGCTCCCCAATCGATTCGGCCTGTTGGCAGTGTAACAGGAATTGGCAGATACCGCACGGCTGGCGGAGGCAACGAGGCAACGGGCTTGCTATGGCGGTCTGGCATACCTAGCTTATGGCATGCCAGACCGCCTCTCGGAGAAGACTTTCCGCTACCTTGCTCTGATGCGGCCTACGAGAGAGATGACGCCGAACAGGGCAGCGGCCACTAGTGCAGCCGAAGCCAGCGCGGTAATCGCCAATCTAAGGAACTCCATGTGCTTGTCCTCCCGCTGCCGGTACGTTGGGTGCCTGGTAGCCAGTGTAGAAGAGTGCAACCGTAATGGTCAGCCCCAAGACACCTAACGCCAAGTCCAAGTATGCCTGAGTTCTCGTAGGGGCGTCTACCCTCCATCGGCGACGGTAGACGAGTATGCTTGCCAGGGCGAGATCTGCCAATACAAGCAGGATTCCCACCACGGGTGTGAGCTCAGCCCAATGAGCACTTAGCTTGGGACTGAGAAATACCGCGCCGCTCGCTCCGATGCTAAGAAGGATGAAATCGAGAGCGATGTCGTTGCACTTTGCCAGGCTAAGGGGTTCCTTTTCTGAAGAGGCGACAAGAAGCATGAACACGAGGCCTGCAAGAAGAGGAATTCCTAAGTGGGCAAGCAAGAACTGTTCCATCTCGAGGCACCCCTCCAAGAGCGACAGCCTTCATCGAGCGCGTGATCAGGGGAGCAGTCTAATCATCAATTTCCAGGAAACGCCGCACCGCCTCACGGATCAGCGATGCCTCGGACCGACGGCTCTTGTAGGCGCGCTCGCGTAGCGCTTCGGCCTCATCCTCGTGGAACCACAGCGTCTTCTTCAGGCCGCCCTTGGTGATCCCGCGACTCTGTTCCCGCACATCCTGATCCCGAGTCTTCGGCATGGCGTAGTTTAGAAGATCCGACATTCAGTCTTGCCAGCGTGCTGGCACGCCAGTATTAGGAATCCCGTTAGAAGTGGCCACGGCGAAGTGCGGCGTCCGAGCGCCCTCGATGACCAAGTCAGATTGAGCCCGTCCGATCGTCGCGTCACAGGAGCGCTGCCTAATTCACCGCGTGCGGCACCGCCAGGGGGAAGGGCGCGATGACGGCCTCGAAGCCGTCGCCGTTCGGAAAGACCATGCGGTAGGAGCCGTGCATCGAGCCGACCGCGGTGGGCAGCGGACAGAAGCTGGTGTACTCGAAGCTCTCGCCGCGGGAGAGGACCGGCTGCTCGCCGACCACTCCCGGCCCCTGGACCCGCTGCACCTCGCCGTTGGCGTCGGTGATGAACCATTCGCGGCTCACCAGCTGCACGGTGTCGCTCTCGACGTTGGTGATCCGCACGCGGTAGGCGAAGAAGTAGTAGCTCTCCTGCGGCGAGCTGCGGTCGGCGTCGTAGAAGCTCGCCACCTGGACGCGGATGCCGCGGGTCACCGTGTCGCTCATCGAGCGAAAGTATAGCGGGCTCGAACCGCGTCCGCGGTGACCGCGACCGCCTGCCGGGCCGGCGGACGGCGCGGGACCGCACGGCCCGCATGGCAAGCTGGGCCCGCAAAGCCCGCGAGCAGGCATTGACCGCCCGATCGCGCCGAGGTTAGAATCGCCCCAGGACAGCGCCTCAGCAGTAGTAAAGGCTGCACGCACGCAGGCCGCCCCACTCGGTGTCCGCTTCGGGCGCCGTCGGCGGTCCTGGGCCAGGAGGGCTCTCGCGAGCTCCGGCGGTCCATCTCTTACGAAAGCAGGGCAGGCAGGATGATCATCGTGACGGCGGGAACTCTGGCGATCGGCGCGACGGCGGGAATGATGCTCGAACAGCGCTTCGGCAACCAGGTCATACAGTGGTGCCGCGAGCAGCTCGGCCGCTGGCGCCGGCCTCCACGCTAGCGCCAAGGCACCAAGGGCCCGCCGGCCAGCCAGCGGTAGCGCCGCAGGTCCGCCAGCGGCCGGCGCCAGCCCTGGCGGCCACGGCCGCCGCGCTCGCCGCGAAGCTAGCCGCCAGCCTTCGGGCCGCCCGGCCCTCCCGCCACGGCGGCGCGGATGAAGCGCGCGATCTCGCTCTTGAACTTGCGCTGCTCGGAGCGCCGGATGTAGATCATGTGCCCCGACTCGTAGCGGGTGATCTCGATGTGGGACTTGAGCGCCGGCGGTAGCCCCATGTGCTCGACCGTGTAGACGGCATCGAAGTAGGGGGTCGCGAGATCGAAGACGCCGCTGGTGATCAGCACCCGCAGCGCCGGGTTCTTGACCATCTCCTGGCGCAGCGGCTCCGCGACGTTGACGTACTGGTTCTCGTAGCCGTCGAAGCTCCATGGCCGCACCCTCGCCAGGCGCTCGTAGAC
>DATDGZ010000559.1:0-3813 GCA_036521795.1 Thermoanaerobaculia bacterium
GGCATCGTCACCGCGCCCGTCATCGGGGCGCTCATCGACCGCTGGGACCGGCGGCAGGCGCTGATGCTCAGCGATGCGGGCGGTGCGATCGTGGCCATCGTCCTGGTGGTGTTGTTCCGCTTCGGCCAGCCGCAAGTCTGGCAGCTGTACATCCTGGTGGCCCTGGGCTCGATCTGCCGCGCGGGACAGGTGCCGGCGTTGATGGCGGCGATCACCCTGCTGGTCGCGAAGCAGCGGCACTCGCGGGCGGCGGGCCTGGTGCAGGCGGTGCAGGCGGTCGCGCTGGTGGTGGGACCGCCTGCGGGCGCCGCCTTGCTGCTGGTGACCAGCGTGAGCGGCGTGGTCCTGGTCGACTTCGCCACCTACCTGTTCGCGCTCGCCACCCTGGCGCTGGTCCGAGTGCCGGCACCGCCGGACTTGGCGGGAGCCGCGGGCCAGCGGTCGCTGCTGCGCGAAGGGGCGGCGGGCTGGAGCTATCTCCAGGAGCGCCCGGCGCTCGTCGGGTTGCTGGCGTTCCTGGCGGTCATGAACTTCACCTTGGCGGTCGTCCAGGCGCTGATCACGCCGATGATCCTCGACTTCTCGGGGGCGGCGGTGCTGGGCACGGTGCTGTCGGTGGGCAGCGTGGGCCTGCTGCTGGGGAACGTCGTGGTGAGCCTCTGGGGCGGCCCGGCGCGGCGCGTGCGCGGCATGCTGTGCTCCGGGACCGTCTTCGGCCTGGCGGGGATGGCGAGCGGGCTGCGCGCCTCGATGGCGCTGATCGCGGCGGCTTTCTTCGTTGCCCTGTTCGCCGTCCCGTTCATCCAGACCTCGAGCCAGGCGATCTTGCTGGCCAAGGTGGCGCCGGCGATCCAGGGGCGGGTGTTCGCCATGCGCCAGATGGTCGCCTGGTCCGCGATCTCGATCGGCTACCTCGTGGCCGGTCCGCTGGCCGACCGCGTCTTCAAGCCGTTGCTAGGACCCGGGGGACGGCTGGTGCCGACCCTCGGGCCGCTGCTCGGGGTCGGCGCGGGGCGAGGCATCGGCCTGCTGTTCATGGTCATGGGCGGTATGGCGGTCACGGCCAGCTTGCTGGGACAAGGGTACGCGCCCCTGCGCGAGCTCGAGCAGCGGTTGCCCGATGCGGCGGTGGCACCAGGCACGACGAGCGCGGCCTGAGCCTCACCGGGCACCTCGCGCCTTGAGCGAGACCCAGCGGCCGGTGGCGCCGCTCACGCCGCTGCCCGCGGCTGGTCGGCCTCGGCCAAGGCGGTCAGGGCGCGGCGGAAGTCGGTGCCGCCGCCGCCGACCGGCTCGAGGCGGAGAGGGAGGTCCGCGGCGGTGTAGGTGGCGCGGCCGGTCACCGCGGCGTCGGCGTAGAGGACCTCGAGGGTCGCCGCCGGGTACTGCCGGAGATAGGCCTCGAGCTCGGCGGTGACGGCGTCCAGGGCGGGTTTCGGGATGGACGCTGAGGTGTCGACGACGAAGGCGACGCTGCCGGGCGCGGCGGCCTCGAGGAGGGGGAGGAAGAGGCCGAGGACGGCGTAGCGGGGATTGGGGCGGCGCCAGGAGTAGTCCTGGGTGTGACGGGCGGTCAGGAACTCCGTCAGCAGGGCGCGCCAGTCGACCGTGGCGGGCTGGGTAGCAGCGGTCGTGGCGCGCCTGGCGCCGGCGCTGTCCTTGCCGGCGGCGCGGGCCTGCTGGGCGAGGGCGGGAGTTCCAGGCCGCGCTCGAGGCCGCGGGCTTCCGTCTCGCCACGGTCGGCGATGCGGTCGCCGCCGGCGCCCTCGTCGAGGTCTATCCGCACCCGGCGCTGCTGCGCCTCATGCAGGCAGCAACGAGGGTCCCGTACAAGGTGGGGAAGACGGGCAGCTACTGGCCCGGGAAGACCAGGAACGAGCGCCTGGCGCTGGTGCGGGCACAGCTCTGGCGGTCGAGTTTGGCTCTTGAAGTCGACGCGGGTGCTGGGCGCAGCGGGCCTGGCGCAGGTGCGGGGGTCAAGCACGAGCTCCGGCAGATCGTCGTCGAGCGCATCCGGGTGCTCCGGCGCCGGGCTGCAGGACACCAGATGGACGCCAGTTGCCGTCACCGGTCCGACGGTGATGGCGAAGGGGATCTCGCGGCCGGCGGCGAGTGACCATGTCGTCGGGGGAAGCTGGATTGTCCACCTGAAGCTCGAGCTGAGGTTGGTGAGGGTATAAGGGACGAGGGCCTCGAGCTGCGACCCGATCGTGACATGGGCAAGACGCGGCTGGCTGATCGCGGGCGGGACGTTGACAGCGGTCGCATGGACGAGCCACAGGGTGCTCTTGGGCCCGCTCTGCGGCTTGCCGGCGTCGAAGTGGACCGCGACCGAGGACGGTCCGGGACCGCCGGCGTCTTCGATCCTGGGAATCTCGGCATCGGCGACGGCTGGGGTGGCCGTCAAGACGAGCGTTGCCTGGCCGCACGGTGCTCTCGGGTCGAGCTGGAAGGTCGTCTGGGCGAAAGCCAGCGAGGGAACCTGGGCCGGCGCGGGGTGCGCGCCCAGCAACCAGGGCAGCGCACAGACCCATGAGAGCGCCCAGGATCGCATGGCGGTAGTAGGTACCTGCGGCCGGCGGTGCGGGAGTGCGGCAGCGGGCATCTCGTCTCCCCTGTCAACCTCGTCTCGAAGGATAGGGACGGACGCGGGGAGGCGATTCCCATCATGGATTCCGGCGAAGTGGCGGGGCCGCACCAAGGCCTCGGGTGAGGAATTCCGTTCGGTGTCCGTCCAATGACTCCATAGGCCAGCGCGGCTCACTCCGGCGAGGGCCAAGGAGGAAACCCATGAGCACCAAGACACTGAGTCAGATCGCCCGTAGCTTCGGCGACAAGCGGCGCGCTCTGCACGAGCGTTTCCAGGCAGACCTGGCGGGGGCGAGTCTCGCGGCACCGACCCCGGGGGCGGCGGCGCTCGTCGTTCCGGTCCCCAAGGGCTCCATCGTCGAGCTCACCATCTCGCGATTCGGCGTCGATGCGCAGGTCGTTCTCAACAACGTGCTCCTGCCGCAGCACGACACCTATGTGCTCGACCTCGTGGACGGCGACAACACGCTGATCTGGGTGATTACCCCAATCTCGGCGCCCTGGGCCTATCAGGTCAACTTGAGCATCAACCACATGGCGCCGCAGAAGCTCGACGAAGGAGCCGGCAACTCGGTCGGTTCCGCCATCGCCAAGCAGGCGATCCTCACGGTGTCGTGACCGGGCGCGCCTCGGGCAGCCCAGGAGATGGAGCCATGAGCCTCAGGAACTCTGTCGTGTACATGCTGTTCGCCTGGTCTCTCACTCTGGCAGCGGTCGCGAGGGGCCAGACCGGCGCGCCGGCAGCGGGCGGTCCTGTCGCGGCGACGGACCAGGCGGCGGAAGGAGAAGAGCTCGAGTTCTCCAAGGCGCCGCTGACCGATGCGCCGAACGATCCGGGGTCGGCGTTCGTCGCGCGGGCGATCGCCGATCGCAGCTGGTCGGTGACTCTCGGGAGCTCCAGCACTCTCGATGGCTACACCTTCCCCGCCACGCTGCAGGTCCTGCCTTTTCTGTGGTCAAGCACGAGCATTGCCAATGCGGATCAAGCCGTGGGTCTCGAACGTCTCCTGCTGCAGTCCTCGGTGGCGGTTAAATACGTGCCGCTCGTAGTGCGGCGTACGCCTGGTACGAAGACGGGGACCGACACCTCCTCGGATCGCAAGGGATCGATCACCTATTCGCTGCCGCTGCTGGGGACCGCTCGCGTTCAGCGCTACCACGATTTTATCCATGCGGCCCTCGAGACCGCCACCAAGACGGCGCATCGAGAAGGAAGACAGGTCA
>DATDGZ010000560.1:0-5536 GCA_036521795.1 Thermoanaerobaculia bacterium
GGGACCTCTACGTCCAGGTGGCCATCCACTCGCAGCGCCAGAGCTTCGGCCTGATGGTCCCCGTCTCGGCGGTGCTGCGCGACGACGAGAACCTGCCGCTGGTCTTCATCGCCAACGCCGACGGCACCTTCGCCCGGCGCCGGGTGCAGCTCGGCGCGCGCAGCGGCGACCGCCAGGAGGTGACCTCCGGCCTGCGGGCAGGCGAGTCGGTGGTGGTCGAGGGCGGGCTGTTCCTGCAGACCGCGGAGTCGCTGTGAAACGAGACGAGCCGGCGAAGCCGCTGGGGCAACCCGCTTCGATCATCCATCGGGTCGTGGCGACGGCGGTGCGCCAGCGCTTCCTGACCCTCCTCTTCACGGTGATGCTGCTGGCGGTCGGCATCTACTCGTTGCGCCGCCTGCCGGTGGATGCCTATCCCGACATTTCGCCGCCGATGGTGGAGATCATCACCCAGTGGCAGGGCCAGGCCGCGGAAGAGGTCGAGCGCCTGATCACCGTGCCGCTCGAGGTCGAGATGAACGGCCTGCCCGGCGTCACCGTGGTGCGCTCGATCTCGCTCTACGGCCTGTCGGACGTCCGCATGACCTTCGAGCACGGGACGGACAAGTACTTCGCCCGCGAACAGGTCTTCGAGCGGCTGTCCGACGTCGCGTTGCCGGCCGGCGTCACCCCCGGTCTCGCGCCGCTCTCTCCCCCTTCCGGCCTGATCTATCGCTACGTCCTCGAGAGTGCCGACCGCTCGCCGACGGAGCTCAAGACGATCGAGAACTGGGTGGTCGAGCGGGCGTTCAAGTCGGTGCCCGGCGTGGCCGACGACTCGGGCCTGGGCGGCCCGACGATGCAGTACCAGGTGCTGCTCGATCCCGCCAAGATCGCCGGCGCCGGGCTGTCGGTGCCGGCGGTGGTGGCGGCGCTGGCTGCCGGCAACGGCAACGCCGGCGGCGGCTTCTACTCCCAGGGCGGCCAGTTCTACTACGTCCGCGGCCTCGGGCGGCTGGCGACGACGGAAGACGTCGGCAACGTCGTGCTGCTGGTGAGCAACGGCACGCCGGTGCTGGTCAAGGACGTCGGCGAGGTGGTGATCGGCGAGGCGCCGCGCCTCGGACAGTTCGGTTTCAACGATCGCGACGAGGCGGTCGAAGGCGTGATCCTGATGCGTACCGGCGAACAGGCCCAGGTCGTGCTGGACCGCCTGGAGCGCAAGACGCGGGAAATCAATCGTTCGCTCCTGCCGTCCGACGTCAAGGTGCATCCTTTCTACGACCGGCGCGAGCTCATCGCGCTGACCATCCGCACCGTCGAGGACAACCTGTTGCTCGGCATGGTGCTGGTGCTGGTGGTGCTGATCTTCTTCCTGGTCAACGTGCGCACCGGCCTGATCGTCGCGGTCACCATCCCGCTGTCGCTGCTGTTCGCCTTCATCTGCCTCGATCTCAAGGGCGTGCCCGCCAACCTGCTGTCGATCGGCGCCATCGACTTCGGCATCCTGGTCGACGGCGCGGTGGTGATGGTCGAGAACATCTTCCGGCACCTGTCGCTGCGCCAGGAGCCGGCGAAGATCCGCGAGATCGTCGTGCAGGCGGCAGCCGAGGTCGACCGCCCCATCTTCTACGCGGTGGCGGTGATCATCGCCGGCTTCCTGCCCATCTACGCGCTGGCCGGTCCCGCGGGCGAGCTGTTCAAGCCGATGGCCGACACCATGATCTTCGCCCTGGCCGGCGCCTTCGTGCTCACCCTGACCCTGGTGCCGCTGCTGTGCACCTGGGCCTTGCGGCGCGGCGTGCGGGAGGTGCGCAACCCGGTCTTCGAGGTGATCAGCGCCGCCTACTCGCGGGCCCTCGGCGCCAGCCTGGCCCATCCCTGGGCGACCTGCCTCCTGTCGGTGCTCATCCTCGCCGCCTCGCTGCTGCTGGTGCCAAGCATCGGCGCCGAGTTCATGCCCCATCTCGACGAGGGGGCGCTGTGGATCCGCGCCACCGCTCCCTACACCATCTCCTTCGAGGAGGCGGCGAAGATCTCGCCGCGGGTGAGGGCGGTCCTGCGCTCCTTCCCGGAGGTCACCACCGTCGCCAACGAGCTCGGGCGGCCCGACGACGGCACCGATCCCACCGGGTTCTTCAACAACGAGTTCTTCGTCGGCTTGAAGCCTTACCGGGAGTGGTCGGGCCGGTACCGCGACAAGGCCGCGCTCGTCGCGGCGATCAACCAGCGGCTGCAGGCTTTTCCCGGCATCGTGTTCAACTACACCCAGCCGGCCGAGGACGCGGTCGACGAGGCCGAGACCGGGCTCAAGAGCTCCCTGGCGGTGAAGATCTTCGGACCCGACCTGCGCACGCTCGAGGACCGCGCCGGCGCCATCAAGCGGGTCATGGCAAGGGTGCCGGGGATCGGCGAGCTGTCGGTGGTCAAGCAGCTGGGACAGCCCAGCCTCACGGTCGAAGTCGACCGCGCCAAGATCGCGCGCTACGGCCTGAACGTCGCCGACGTCAACGGCCTGATCTCGGCCGCGGTCGGCGGTGCCGTCGCCACCCAGGTGTTGCAGGGCGAGAAGCTCTTCGACCTCGTGGTGCGCCTCGAGCCGCGCTACCGCCAGACGCCGGAGGCCATTGCCAACATCCTGATCGCCACGCCGGGCGGGCAGCAGGTGCCGCTCAAGGAGGTCGCCGACGTGCGGGTGGCCAGCGGCGCCTCGTTCATCTACCGGGAGGGCAACTCGCGCTACATTGGCGTGCAGTACTCGGTCAAGGATCGGGATCTCGCCGGCGCCGTCGAGGATGCGCAGCGCCAGGTGGCGGCGGCGGTGAAGCTCCCTGCCGGCTACCGCATGGTCTGGGGCGGCGAATACGAGGAGTACACCACCTCGCGCAAACAGCTCGGCTTCATCTTGCCGCTCACCCTGCTGCTCATCTTCCTCTTGCTGTTCATGCTGTATGACAACCTCAAGTTCCCGCTGGTCACCGTGCTCGCCGTGCTGATCTCCGGGCCGGTCGGCGGCCTCGTGGCGCTGGCGATCACCGGCACGCCGTTCTCGGTCTCTTCGGCGATCGGGTTCCTGGCGCTCTTCGGGGTCTCGGTGCAGACCGCGGTGATCTTCATCTCCTACGCCAACAAGCTGCGCCGGGACGGGATGGGGATCGCCGAAGCGACCCGCCAGGCAGCCATCCTGCGCCTGCGGCCGATCATGATGACCGCCCTGGTCGCCGCTCTCGGGCTGCTGCCCGCGGCGCTGTCGACCACGGTCGGCTCCGATACCCAGCGGCCTTTCGCACTGGTCATCGTCGGCGGCCTGTTCTCGCGCCTGCTGATCAGCGTCTTCCTGATGCCGGCACTCTACGCGCTGGTGGCCCGGCCGCACGACCGCCTGCGGGTGTGAGGCGGCGGCGAGCGGTCAGCGCTGCGCCAGCCCGTGCGATGAGGGTCAATGCGCACGGCTGTTAGAATGAATGGGTCTTGCCGAGGCGGGCCGGCAGGCGGTGGGCCGGCGGACGTGTCCGGACGCACCCCCTCACCGCGATGGCGAGCGACTCCATGATCCCCCAAGGCCAGCGCGAGGGCACCGGCTTGATCGTCGACGACGAGCCGCAGATCCGGCGCGTGGTGCGCAACGCGCTGCAGGGCGAGCTGGTGCGCCTGGTCGAGGCGGCGACCGGCAGCGAGGGGATCGACCTGGCGGCGGCGGAGAAGCCCGTCCTGGTGGTGCTCGACCTCGGCCTGCCGGACATGCCGGGCATCGAGGTCTGCCGCGAGATCCGCAAGTGGTCGAGCGCCGCCATCGTCGTGCTCTCGGCGCGGCAATCGGACGTCGAGAAGGCGGCACTGCTCGATGCCGGCGCCGACGACTACGTCACCAAGCCCTTCAGCACGTTGGAATTCACCGCCCGCGTCCGCGCCAATCTGCGGCGCGCCCAGGCGGCGCAGCAGCCGTCGGAGCACCGGGTCGAGATCGGCGAGCTGGTGATGGACCTGGCCGCCCGCACCGTGCGGCGCGGCGAGCATGCCATCCACCTCACCCCCATCGAGTGGGACCTGCTGCGCACCTTCGCCACCCAGGCAGGGCGCACGCTCACCCACCGCCAGCTGTTCAACGCCGTCTGGGGGCGCACTTTCGGCGATCCGCAGCAGTACCTGCGCGTCCACGTTGCGAACCTGCGGCGCAAGATCGAGTGCGACCCGCTGCGCCCGGAGGTCATCGTCACCGAGCCCGGAGTGGGCTACCGGCTCGAGATGCCGGGCTGATGCGCGAGGGGGGCCGGCGATCCTGGCGGAGCGGGCGCCTGGGGCGGTTCCTGGAGAACCGGCGCCTGGGGCGGTCCCTGGGCAAGGGGCGCCTGGGGCGCCCTGGCAGCTGGTTGTTCTGGTCGGCGACGCTGGTGGCGGTCACGGTGGCGCTGGTGTCGGTGCGCGGCGATCTCGACCAGGCGCACGTGACGCTCATCTACCTGCTGGTGGTGCTTGGCGGCAGCGCCAGCGGCGGGCGCGCCCTCGGCTTCACGCTGGCTTGCGCCTGCTTCCTGCTCATCGACTACTTCCTGCAGACCCCGTACGACCTGCTGTCGGTCGACAAGCCGCTCGACTGGCTGGTGCTGCTGGCCTTCCTGGTCACCGCGACGGTCGCCACGCAGCTGCTGGGCCGTGCCAACGCCGAGGCCGCCGCAGCGCGCCAGCACGCCGAGGAGATCGACCGGCTGGCGGCGCTCAGCGTCCAGTTGGCGGCCGAAGCCGAGCACGCCGAGGCGCTGCGCGAGGCGGACCGCCTCAAGGACGCGCTGCTCGCGTCGGTGTCGCACGACCTGCGCACGCCGTTGACCACCATCAAGGCGCTGGCCCACGACCTCGCCGCCGCCGGCGACGAGCGCGCGGCGGTGATCGAGCAGCAGTCCGACCGCCTCAACCACATGGTGGCCGACCTGCTCGACCTGTCCCGGCTCAATGCCGGGGGCGTGCCGATGCAGACCGAGATCAACGCCGCCGAGGACCTGGTGGGGGCGGCGATCCAGCAGGTGGCGGGCGCGCTCGGCGAGCGCGAGCTGCGCACCTCGCTGGCACTGCGCGAGCCGATGCCGGTGGGGCGCTTCGACTTCGTGCATTCGCTGCGCATCCTCGTCAACCTGGTCGAGAACGCGCTCAAGTACTCGCCGGCCGACGCGCCCATCGAGATCGCGATGCGCGGCGAGGGCGAGTGGATCGCCATCGCCGTCGCCGACCGCGGCCGCGGCGTGCCGCCGGCAGAGCGCGAGCGGATCTTCGAGCCGTTCTACCGCCCGGCGGGTGTGTCGCCGGACGGCGCCGGGGCCGGCGGCGCCGGTCTCGGCCTGGCCATCGCCCGCCGGCTGGCGGAGGCGCAGGCCGGCACCCTCACCTACGAGGAGCGGCCCGGCGGCGGCAGCGTCTTCACCCTGCGGTTGCCGGCGGCACGGCTCCATGTCCGCGAAGGCGACGAGGCCCCGGAAGCGGCGGTGGAAGCGGCGGCGGCCGCTGCGGCGGCCGCGGCGCGGACGCGGTGACCGCCGCGCCCGCGGGCCTTTGCGAGATCTTC
>DATDGZ010000561.1:0-9258 GCA_036521795.1 Thermoanaerobaculia bacterium
GCGGTTGGTGGTCGAAGTCCTTCTGCGCGCGGGCGCGGAGGCGCTTGTAGGTGCGCAGTGGGTGCCGTTCAGCAACGGTCTGCCGCGTCTGCCGGTCTTCGACATCGGATTCCAGACCGCGCAGCGCGTGCTGCGGATTGCCACGCACGGCCGCGGGATCTAGGAGATCACGCCGCCTGCTGCCGGCTTGCCCTGAGCAAAGGCGCGCGAGGCGGGGGCGCCGTAGTAAGCCTCGGAGAGTGCTGCGGTGCTGAGCGCCGCTTGATGGATGCGGTTGCTGGCGGGCCGGCTCGGGCGGTGGCGGCGCCGCCGAGCGCAGACCGCTCGGGCAGGTCATGGGACCAGCTCGACCTCTGCCGTCTGCGCAAGCCGCGCGTCGAAGGTACGCAGCGGGACGGCGCCTACCGATCGCCCCGTCGCCAGAATGACGTAGTCGGAGAAATCGGCGAGTCCCGCGGCGTAGCGATCGAGGGCTGCGTGGAGCACGTCCTCGCGCTCAAGGGTGACGCCTTCGGATGAGATCAAACGTCGAAGGGTGGCAGCGATCGAGGTACGGTCGAGCTTGTAGGCTACGCGTAGCACCCACACCAGCTCGACCAGCGCCACCGCCGGAAGGTAGACACCGCTCGAACCGACCGCGCTGCGCCAGGAGCGCTCAGCGCGAGCGCACTGGTCGGCATCGTCTTGCACGACAAGTCGCACCAGCACATTGGTGTCAAACGTCTCCACGGCCGCCCCCTCCCGCAGCGATCGCGCGCTCGATGTCTTCCAGGGAGACCGGAGCGACGCCCGGCGGTCGCTGCAGGCGTGCCGCCAGCAGCTCGTCGACGGTGAGGTGCGTCTGCGGACGCGGACTCGTCGGATGGGAGGCCTCGAGGACAATCACCTCGGCCTCTCCTGTCGGAAAATCGCTCGGCAGGAGGAGTCTCAGCTCGTGACTTTCGGGCACGGTGACCTTGAGTCGATGCGCACGCATGGGTCGGTCCCTCCTTGCAGATCCGTCCTGGGTCATCGTCTCGGGAAGCTCGCCATGTGAGCCGACATTTTCCCAATGGACCGATCCGCGGTCACCATCATAGACAGGTCCCACGAAATCTGCTGTCCTGCTACCAGGGGCCTCCTCTCGCTCTGGGGTCTTGACCTCGCGACGCCGGTCGGCCAGTTGGCGACGGGGGTGGTCGCGGTACACCTCTTCAACTGGTTGCTGGGGCGCCCGCGCGCGAGCCATTCTACTCCCAGGCGTCGCGCGGGATTCCGGCGTTTCAGGGGCTGCGGAAGGGGTGTGGGAGCCGCGGGCGGTGTCGGTGCTCAGGGGTCACCTCCTGCGCGGTGCTCTGGCGCGATGATCCCCACGAGTGCGTCGAGAAGCCATGGCGCGTGGCTACCCGCACTGGGCGACACTGCAGTGCGCGCGCGCTGGAGCGAGTCGCCCGCCGGCGGCATTGACGCCTCGCGACCCGGTGAACTAATCTGGACGTCGTGCTGACCAAGACTATCTGGAGCGTCGACGCGGGATCGATCGCGCGCCGCGCGAGGTTCGCCGACGCGCTTGCCGTCGCCGCTCGCGCGAGCGCCTGCGCCTTGCTGGTCGGAATGCTCTCTGGGCGAACGGCAAGCGCGGAGGACACGGGCTGCCAGGCGGTCCGGGACTCGGCGGTAAAGCAGATCACGACGCCAACTCACATCTATATAACCCTGACCCCCGGGGGCGGGAAACCCAAGCTCAGCGAATCCATTTATACAGGCGGTATGATCTACATCCTGATCCACGACACGTGGAGCAGCCATCCGCTCTCGGCGGGAGACATGCTGAAGCAGCTCGAAGAGACCTCCAAGAAGGCGAAGAAGACCTGCCGCCACCTGCGCGACGAGCCCGTCAACGGGGAAGCCGCGGCCGTGTATAGCGCGCGGAGCGAAGGCGAGGACGGGAAATCGGATTCGCTGATCTGGATCTCCGCGAGCAGAGGGCTGCCGCTGAAGTCGGAAGTGGATATGGCCGTCGGCAAGAACGGTACGAACCACATGTCCCTCCGTTATGAGTACAGCAACGTCCAGCCGCCTGCCGGCGTGAAGTAGAGCGCAGGCCCCCGCCAACCGCCCGCAATCGGGGCGCGGCTGGAGGAGGACGCCACCGCGAGGGAGCCGGTCGCCGGCAGCTGGTGTCTCGCGGCAACGGTCCATGAGGGAACTCCGAAGCGGCTCGACGCGGCCGGCACGTGCGGCGTTCGATCGCCTCGCGCCGGCGTACGACCGGCGCTGGGCTCGCTACACGGCCGCCACGATCCGCGAGACCCTGGCACGCCTGTCGCTGCAGCCTGGCGAGCGGCTGCTCGACCTCGGCTGTGGCACCGGGGCGCTGCTGCAGGCGCTGGCCGTCCGCGGGGCGCCGAGCCGGCTGAGCGGCGTCGATCTGTCGCCGGCGATGGTGGCACTGGCGCGCGCGCGCCTCCCGGTCGCCGTGCGCCTGGCCGTGGCCGATGGCGCCGCCCTGCCGTTTCCAGCCGGCTCGTTCGACGTGGTGGTCTCGAGCAGCTCTTTCCACTTCTGGCCGCGGCCGGATCGCGTCCTCGGCGAGCTGGGGAGGGTCCTGGCGGCAGGTGGGCGGCTGGCGATCACCGATTGGTGCGGCGACTTCCTCGCCTGCAGGCTCTACGACCGGGTCCTGCGCCTGCTCGATCCGGCGCACCAGGAGGTGCTGACCTTGGCCGCATGCGGCGAGTTGCTCCGCATGAGCGGCCTGGTCGACGTGTGCGTGGAGAGGTATCGGGCGGCGTGGCCATGGGGAATGATGACCGCCACGGCGCACACCAGCGCCCGCTCCTGCGGCTCTCGGCCGGAAGCTGCGGCGACTCGAGGACAGCCTTCGACGCCAGCGTAGGGAGTCCCGGCTTGGGTCGCCGGCGACCGCGCAACGCAGGCGGCCGCCGCCCTGGAGGAGGTGGAAACGGCCGGCGGCGACGGGCGGGGGCGCCGGCGGCCAAGGCCGTTACAGCTCTACCCGGCGTGGCGTCGAGGTGATCTGCCACCTCGACGCCAGCGGCTACGTCGTCGAGATCGCGTCGATCTTCTCTCGCCCTGACCCACCTAGCAGTTGCGGCAGGTAGCGCCAGGGCATACGGTGCAGACGGTGCACGCCAACGTTGCGCTGCACGCCGCGCACGAATTGGCGATGGTGAGACCGACAGCCATGGACAGTTCCCGACCTTCCAGCGAAAGCAGTGTCTCTTTGGCCAAGGTGAGTCGCCTTACTTGCCTTCTCATGTCGAACCTCCTAAGTTATGTAGCACAATCGTAACACAGTCAGCGCAGAAACGCAGGGCGCGGGCTGCACCCGGCTGCCCGGCGCCTGGGCAGCCGGCGCTATGATGTCCGGCACGCATGCGACGCGTCCCCGCCTCTGTCTTGCCCGGCTGTCTGCTCGCCTGCCTGCTGGTTCGCCTGCCGGCCGGGGAGGCTGCCGCGGCGAGCGACGAGATCCAGGGAGCGCCCCGGCCTGCGGCGGGCGGGACCGTGGCTGGCGGCCCTGGCGCGCCGCGAGCGGCGGCAGGCGGGGCTCTTGCGACCGAGGAGCTCCACCGGCTGGGGCGCGACTTCTGGGCCTGGCGGGCGGTAGGACAGCCGATCAGCAGCGACGACATCCCGCGGGTGCTGCGGCCCCCGGGCTGGACGCCCGCCTGGTCGGCGGCGGCGGTGGCCGCGCGCCGCGCCGAGCTCGAGCGCTTCGAGACGCGCTGGAAAGCGCTGGCGGACCCGGGCCGGCCGGTCGCGGAGCAGGTCGATCATCGGCTGCTCGGCTCGGCGCTGGCGCGAGTGCGCTGGGAGCTCGACGGCGTCCGCCTCTGGCGCCGGGACCCCGGCTTCTACCTGGCGCAGACGCTCGGAGCCCTGGTCGACGCCCTCCTCCCGCCGCCGCCCTTCACGGCGGCCCGCAGCCGCGACGTGGTCGCGCGGCTGGCCTCCTTCCCGCGCACCCTGGCCGACGGGCGCGCCAACCTCGATCAGGCCGTGGGCCCGTTCGCGCGGCTCGCGCTCGCCGACCTCGAGGGCGTCGGGCCGCGCCTGCGGCAGGCCATGTCCGCGCTCCGCCCGCTGCTGGCCGCGGAGAGCCGAGCGCGCCTCGACCAGGAGACCGGCGCGGCCGTGGCGGCGCTCGAGTCGTACCGCGCATGGCTGCAAGCGCAGGCGCCGGGCCTGCCGGCCGAGGTGGCGATCGGCCGCGAGGCCTACGCCGGATTCCTGCGCCAGGTGGCGCTGCTCCCGTTCACCCCGGAGCAGGTCCTCGCCATGGGGCGCCAGGAGTGGGCGAGAGTCGTCACCGCCGAGGCGCTCGAGAGCCTTCGCGACCGTGCCCTGCCCGAGCTGCCTCTCCTGCCGAGCCAGGCCGCCCAGATCGCCCGGGCCCGAAGCGACGAGGCCGCCATCCGGCGCTTCCTCGTGCGCCGGGGCATTCTCACCGTGCCCGCCTGGATGCCCCACTACGGCTACCGGCCGCTGCCCGGCTACCTCGCGCCGCTGACCGCTTTCGGCGAGGGCACCGACTTCCCGCTGGCCACCCCCGAGGCGGGCCGGCCCGGCAGCCCCGCGACGCGCTACGTGCCCGAGCCAGGGCCGGCGCTCGGCTACTTCGCCCTCTCCATGGCGCGCGACCCGCGCGGCGACATGGTCCACGAGGGCATCCCGGGACACGGCTACCAGCTCGCGCTCTCGCGCCGGCACCCGGACGAGATCCGGCGCCACTGGTACGACTCGAGCGTCAACGAGGGGCTCGGCTTCTACTGCGAGGAGATGATGCTCGCGATGGGGCTCTTCGACGACAGCCCGCGGACGCGCGAGATGATCTGGAACTACGCGCGCCTGCGCGCCTTGCGCGTCGAGGTGGACGTGCGCTTGGCGCTCGGCACCTTTACGATCGAGCAGGCCGCCGACTACCTGCGCATAGCCGTGCCCATGGACGCCGCGACCGCCCGCGCCGAAGCAGCCTCCTTCGCCGCCACCCCGGGCTTCGCGATCGGCTACCAGATCGGCAAGCTCCAGATCGTCCAGCTCCTGGCCGACGCCCGCTTGCGCCAGGGCCCGGCCTTCGACCTCCGCGCCTTCCACGACTCCGTCTGGCGCAACGGCAACGTCCCGCTCTCCCTGCAGCGCTGGGAGCTGCTCGGCCTCCGAGACCAGGTCGAGACGCTGGATCGGTGATCTGTCCTGCGCTGCTTGGCCTTGCGCTCAGCCTGGTGACGACGCCGGGGGAGCTCGCGTCGCGTGCCGCGGGGACGGTGACGATCCTCGACGCCCGCGCGGCGGGCGAGTACCGGCGCGGGCATGTCCCGGGCGCGATCCGGATCGACTGGACGGATTTCCGCGAGGGATGGGGACGGACGGGGAAGCTGCCGCGGGACCTCGAGGGCCTGGCGCGGCGTCTTGCCGGCCTCGGGGTCGATTCCCAGCGCCTGGCGGTCGTCTACGGCAAGGCACGGCAGGGCTGGGGCGAGGAGGGGCGGATCGTCTGGATGCTTGCCTATCTCGGCCATCCGCGGGTGCAGCTGCTCGACGGCGGTTGGGAGGCGTGGCTCGCCGCGAGGCAGCCGATCTCGGTCGCCGACGAGCGCCCGCTGGCGGGAGGCTTCCGGGCGGCGCCGGTCGCGGCGCTGCGCGCCAGCGCGGCGGACGTCGCGCGGACGCTGAGCGGCGGGGGAGTGGTGCTCGACGTGCGCTCCGACGAGGAGTGGCGGGGAGCGACGCCGTATCACGAAGCGCGCGGCGGCCACATACCCGGTGCGGTCCACGTCGAATGGAAGGAGCTGCTCGACGCGCGCGGGCGGATCGACCCGGCCGCCGCGAGGGCCAGGCTGCTGGCCGCCGGCGTCAAGCCCGCGGAGCGGGTGATCACCTACTGCACCGGCGGCGTGCGCTCGGCGGAGGCATGGGTGATCCTCCGGGCACTCGGCTACGCCGACGTCCGCAACTACGACGGCTCGTGGTTCGAGTGGTCGGCCGACGCCGGGCGGGCGGTCGGCCACGACTGAGAGGTGCGGGAGGAGGACGCGGCCGCGAGGGAGCCGGCCGCCGGGCCCCCTACATGGCCGCTCTCCCGTGCGACAGAATTGAGGTATCATCACGTCGTAGCATTGGGGGAAGCGCTGAGGGGCTGGTGCCTCTCGCGGTCTTCAAAACCGTTGTCTCGGACCGGTTGCGGTTCGAGGGGTGGGTTCGATTCCCATGCGCTTCCGCCACTCATGCCGGGTCGAGTGCAGCCGGTGCACGGAGCAAAGGAGGGGGTCATGAGCAGGACATGGCCGGCTGTGGCAGGGTGGCTGGCGGTCGGCGCGGCGCTGGGGACGGCAGCCGCGGACGCGCCGCGCAGCCGGGAGTTCGAGCTCACCTACAGCGCCCGCATCGGCGAGCTGCCCGCGGCAGCCCATCGCGTGGAGGTCTGGCTGCCCTATCCCGTGAGCGACGATAGCCAGGAGGTTAGGATCGCCGCGGTGTCGGCGCCCGCCTCCTACGAGGTGGTCAGGGAACCGCGCTTCGGTAATTCGATCTTGCACCTGTCGGTCACGGACCCGCGAGCGCGAGAGCTGGCGGTCGAGATGAAGGTGCAAGTGCGGCGCCGGGAGTACATCCGCCACGACTTCGGCGTCGCCGCTGTGACGCCCGCGGCCCCGGCCGCGGCGACGTCGCCGGCGGCGGCTGCCGCCACTGCCGCGTGGCTGCGGCCCGATCGGCTGGTGCCGCTCGACGACCGGATCCGTGGGCTGGCGGCCGAGGTCACCCGCGGGCGGCGGGGAGATCTCGAGAAGGCGCGGGCGATCTACGACTACGTCGTGGCTACGATGTCGTACGACAAGACCGGCACCGGCTGGGGCAACGGCGACATCTACTGGGCCTGCAACGCCAAGCGCGGCAACTGCACCGATTTCCACGCCCTGTTCATCGGGCTGGCGCGGGCGGTCGGCATCCCGGCCAAGTTCGAGATCGGCTTGCCGCTGCCCGAGGCGCGCGGCCAGGGGGAGATCGGCGGTTATCACTGCTGGGCGGAGTTCTACCTGGCCGGCTACGGCTGGGTGCCGGTGGACGCCTCGGAAGCGCGCAAGAACCCGGAGAAGCGAAGCTACTTCTTCGGCGCCCTGGACGAGAACCGCGTGCAGTTCTCTGTCGGCCGCGACCTGGTGCTCGCCCCGCGCCAGGCGGGGGCGCCGCTCAACTACTTCATCTATCCGTACGTCGAGGTGGACGGCCAGCCTTTCGGGAAGGTGACGAAGACCTTCCGCTACGAGGATCGGGGCAACCGCAGCGCGGCGCGCGGCGGGGAGGGAGAGCGGTGAAGGGGCGGCTAGGGAATAGGCAGCGCACGACAGATTGCCAATCTCAGGGCGAAGTGGCACCCCGCGCCACGGACCGCTGCTCCTCGCCGGCGAGACCGCGGTAGAGATCGCACTGCTGGAGGAGCTCGGCGTGGCGCCCGGCGGCGACAATGCGGCCGGCGGCGAGGACGAAGATGCGGTCGGCATCGGCGAAGACGCTGGGGCGATGGCTGATCGAGAGGGTGGTGCGGCCCTGCATCAAGCGCTCGAGGGCCTCGCGAACCAGGCGCTCGCCGGGGGCGTCCAGGGCGGACATGGCCTCGTCGAGGACCAGGATGCCGGGCCGCCGTAGCAGCATGCGAGCGATGCCCAGGCGCTGGCGCTGACCCCCGGAGAGCTTGGCCCCGCGCTCGCCGATCTCGGTGGCGTAGCTCTCGGGCAGCTGGGCGATGAACTCGTGGGCGTTGGCGAGGCGGGCGCTCTCCTCGATCTCCCGGTCGGTCGCGTCGAGGCGGCCGAAGCGGATGTTGTCGGCGACGGTGCCGGCGAACAGGAGGGTGTCCTGGAGGACGAGACCGATCTCGCCGCGGAGGGAGGCGAGGCTGTAACTGCGGTGCTCGCGCCCGTCGATCAGGATGCGGCCGTCCTGGGGATCGTGGAGGCGAAGGAGAAGGGCTGCCAGGGTGCTCTTGCCGGCGCCGCTCGGACCGACGAGGGCAACGCGCTGGCCCGGCTCGATCTGGAAAGACACGCCGCGGAGGACGGGGGACGGCGCGCCCGGATAGCGGAACTCGATGTCCTCGAAGCGCAGCCGGTGACCGCTCGGGGCGAGGATGGCGTCGCCGGCGATGGCTTGGGGGCCGGTCTCGACGGCGAGCATGTGCAGCAGCCGCTCCGCCGCGGCGAGGAGACGCTGCCGGTCGGCGCCGAGGCGGGCGAGCGTGCCGACCGGGCCGTCGAGGTTGGCGAGGAGCGCCACCAGGGCGACCAGGCTACCCAGGCTGAGATGGCCGGCGAGCACCTGCAGGCCGCCGAACCAGTAGACGAGGCCGGCGGCGAGGAAGTAGATGGCGTAGTTGAGAGCGTAGGCAGACCGCAGGAGGGCGAGGCGCACCAGGCGGCGTGTCTCGTCGCCGAGGCGGGTGGCGACGCGCGCTACAGCCCAATCCTCGCGGCCGAACAGCTTGATCTCTCGGAGCGCCTGGATCGACTCATGGCGGATCGCGGCGGCCTCGGCGCTACCCGCCAGGGCCGCTTGCGCGGCTTCGCGGGCCCGCCGGCCGACGAAGAAGGGAAGGAGCAAGTAGATCGGGATGAGGGCGAGCGCGGCGAAGGTCGCGCGGCCGTAGCGGACCGCCAGCACGGCAAGCACGAGGCCGAGCTGGAAGGTCGCCTGGAGAGTCTCGGAGAGAAGCTGACTGCCCAGGCGAGCGACCCCGGCGGTGTCCTCGGCGAGCAGGTGCTGGATGCGGCCGCTGCGCTCTTCGTCGAAGAAGCTGACCGGCAGCTCGTAGAGGCGGGAGAGGAGGCCGATCTCGAGGCCGGCGCGGGCGCGCTCGGCGAGCCAGGCGAAGAGGGTGACATGGGCGCCCTTGCCGAGGGTGCTCGCGATGGCGGCGCCGATGAGGGCGAGCACCCGAAGCGCGAGCACGTGACGGTCGCGCGCCAGGAGCGCCTGGTCGATGATGGAGCCGGTGAGCAGGGGGAGGGCGACCTGGGCTGCCATCCAGAGGGCCGCACCGGCGACGCCGCCGGCGAGGGCCGGCAGCAACCGCCGGCGGCGCCAGGAGCCGAGAGTGGCGAGCTGGCGCAGGGCGGTCATGGGCTGGTGGTTCGAGCGGTGCCCAGCATCGCCGCGAGGGCAAGGACGGAGCACGGACAGCATAGCAAGGAAAGGAATACGCAGGAGCGTGGATGTTGCGGACTATAATGGCGCCGTCATCGCACCCGCGAGCAGCAT
>DATDGZ010000562.1:0-2016 GCA_036521795.1 Thermoanaerobaculia bacterium
CGGCTGCCACGCCTCCTCGCCCGCCGCCAACCGCTCGAGCAGCCCGCCGTAGGCCGCGAACATGGCGTCGAGCAGCCCTGCCGGGAAGAGCTCCTCCACCGCGTCCCAGTTGTAGATCAGCGTTCCGTCGCGCTCGCCCACCTGGTGGTCGAGCAGCACCTGCGGCGTCTGCGAGATGCCGTAGACCTCCTCTCCCAGCAGCGCCGGTCCCGCCGTCTCTCCCGGCGCCACCGCCCCTCCCCCGCCGTCCGGTAGGCCGCCGGCCGCCGGCAGACCCGCCGCGTGCGGCGGCTCGCCGCCCAGGAGCGTGCTGGTGAACACCACCGGCATGGGCGCTGCGATGGTCCTGCCGTGGGCACGCGCCAGCTCGCGCAGCATCCGCACGCCACCGAAATGACGGTGCTCGAGGTCCTGCCAGAGCTGGCGCTGCAGCGCGTGCGCGCGGCGCTCGAACGACAGCCCGGCCCCCGCGGCCACCTCGAGCAGGGTCAGCGAGGTGAAATCCCCGACCACCTGGTCGACCTGCGGGTGGAGCGGCAGGCGGTTGAAGGTGGTCAGGTTGAGAGTGAAGCGCGGCGATTTGCTGAAGCCGCGCAGCACCTCGGCAAAAGCCGCCAGCAAGGCTCCCGAGGGCGTCAGGCCCGCGCCTGCGGCGCGCTCCTGCAAGCACGACCAGGCGGCTCGCTCGAGGGTCGCGCCGCGGCGGCGGAACTGCGGGCGCTGCAGGGTGCCCGGCGCGCGTTGGAAAGGCAGCTCCGGTGCCGGCGGCAGGGTCTCGACGCGATGGCGCCAGTAGTCCCGCGCGCGCTCGAAGATCTCCGACCCCTGGAAGGCGGACTCGGCGAGGGCGTAGTCGCGGAAGCACAGCCCGAGCGGTGGCGGCTCGAAGGCCGGGTCCCGGTAGAGCCGCGACAGCTCCCGCGCCAGCAGCCGCGCGCTCCAGGCATCGATCAACAGGATGTCGATGCTGCAGTGCACGCGGATGCGGCCGGCGTCGAGCAGGCTGGCCCGGACCTCGAAGAGCGGCCACCGGTCGGCGGGCAGGACCTGGTGCGACATCTCCTCGCGGACCGCCGCCAGCCGCGCGGCCGCTGCCGCTGCCGGCACGCCGCGCAGGTCGAGGATGCCGAACCGGTAGGGCGGCACCTCGGCCAGCACCCGCTGCGTGCCGTCGCCGAGCACGACCGCCCGGAGCATGTCGTGGCGCTCGATCAAGCGCTGCCAGGCACGCTCCAGGCGGGGGAGGTCGAGATCCCGGAACTCGACCTCGGAGTAGCTGTGCGAGGCGACGTTGCCGAGCTCGAACAGCCCCCCGCGCCCGATCCAGTAGGCCTCCTGAACTTCGGTCAAGGGGAAGGGGACGTGACGCAAGGCCGGGTCCGGCACCAGGGAAGGGAGCCCCGGGGTGGGGCGGGCGGCCGCGCCGGCGCCGCCCCGGCGCTGGACCTCGATACCGGCGGCCAGGCCGGCGACGGTGGGATGGTCGAACAGCGTCCGCAGCGGCACCTCGACGCCCAGGGCGTCGCGCACCCGCGCCAGCAGCTGGATGGCGCTCAGCGAGTTGCCGCCGAGGTCGAACAGGCTGTCGTCGCGGCCCACCGGCGCCCGCCCCAGCAGCTGCTCCCACAGCCCGGCCAGCTGCGCTTCGAGCGCCGTGCGCGGCGTCCCCGAGCCCGCCGCCGTGCGCGCGGTGCCGCCGCCTGCCGCCGCCGCCTCCGGGTCGGGCAGCGCGCCGCGGTCCACCTTGCCGTTGGCGGTCAGCGGCAGGGCCGGCAGGCTCACGAACGCCGCCGGCACCAGCGGCTCGGGCAGCCGCTCGCGCAGGTACTCCCGCAGCTCCGCCGCCGCCGGCGGACCGCCGTCCTCGCCGCGCCCCACCACGTAGGCCACCAGCCGCCGCGGCCCGCGACGCGGGCCCACCGCCGCCGCCACCGCCGACCGCACCCGCGGGTGGCGCTCGAGCGCCGACTCGATCTCGCCCAGCTCCACCCGGTGACCCGAGATCTTGACCTGCGT
>DATDGZ010000563.1:0-20668 GCA_036521795.1 Thermoanaerobaculia bacterium
GGCGACGGTGTTGCCCTGGCCGTCCTGCAGCTTGACGTCCACCAGGTAGTTGCCCGCGAAGGTCGAGCCGACGTTCCAGGTCGCCTGCTGCGTCAGTTGCTGCGCGTAGCCGAGCTGATCGACCGGGATCGCCGGCAGGGTGGTGACGGCGAACCCCTGCGTGTCCTCGATCGTCACCAGGGCCTGGCCGCTGAAGGTCGTGCTGCCGTTGAAGACCGTCACCGCCGCGGTCAAGGTGGCGTTCGGCTGGTAGCTGGCCGCATCGGTCGTGACCGTCACCGCCGGCGGCCCCTGGCTCACCACCTGGAACGAGATCTGCGCCCGGTCGTTGGCCGTGCTCACCTGCTGCACGAGGCCCTGCGGATCGACCTGCGCCACCAGCGTCCAGGCGCCGGCCGGTCCGGGGATCGCGCCGTCCTGGGTGACGGTCGCCATGCCGCCCGCCGCGATCGCCGGCACCGCCAGCGCCGTGGCCAGCGGCACCTGGGTCGCCCCCGGGCCGTAAGCGGTCAGCGCCAACGTCGTGGCCGGCGCGTCGGCCGGTCCGAGGTTGTGCACCGTCGCCGACACCCGCACCGCCTGACCGGCGAGCGGCGCCGCCGGCAGCAGCGCCAGGTCGGCCGGCGCGATGGCGAAGTCGGGGAGATTCGCGGCCGCCCGGTGGATCACCCGCGGCGCCGAGACGGCGCTGACGTTGCCGGCGGCGTCGCGCGCCGTCGCGGTGAAGCTGTTTTCTCCCACCGCAAGCGCCACTCCGGCCAAGGCGAAGCGCCCCGCCGGCGCGATGCGGAACTCGTCGCCGGCCGCCACCAGCAGGTAGCCGCCCGGCACCCAGGCCAGGTCCTGCGCGGTGTCCCCCGCCAGGTTGGACAGCAGCGGCGGCGCCGGGCTGGACGGTCCGAAGGGCGCCACCGATCCCGCCACCACGCCGGCCGCCGTGGCGTAGGCGAGCATGCTGCCGTCGGGCGACAGCTGCGGCAGCAGCGGCCCCGGCTGCACGCCGGTCAGATCGACCGCCGTGCCGTCGGCGAGCGTCGTGAAGCGCACCTTCTCGCCGCCCGCCGCCACCACCTCGGTGTAGGCGACTGCCGATCCGTCGGGGGTGAAGCTCGGCCGGCCCGAGCCCGGGTTCGCCTCGACCAGCGTCGCGGCGCTCGGCGCCGCCACCTGCACCACCACCACGCCCGCGCCACCGGACGAGCTCGCCGGCTGCGGCCCGACGTAGGCGACGTACGACCCCTCGGGCGACCACACCAGCGAGCTCGGCGCGGCGGCGGTCGGGTCGAAGGCAGCCAGCAGGCCGAGACTGCCCGCCGACGGGTCGAACACCCAGAGGCCGGCCTGTCCGGACAGGCTGCCGAGGATCGCCAGGCGCACGCCGTCGGGCGCCGCGGTGACCGCATAGACGATATCCAGGGTCGTCAGCGGCGCCCGCAAGTTGCCCGCGAAGCGGTAGGAGTCGATCTCGCCGCCCGTGATCAGCAGCAGGCCCCGCCCGTCCGCCATCCAGCTCACCCCGAACGGCGCCGGGTTCAGCGGCGGGAGCGTCACCGTGGCGGGGCCGCCGGCGGCGTCAAAGTCGACCAACGTCACGGCGCCGCCGCCGTCCAGGTTCTGCAGCAGGTAGCGGCCATCGGGAGACGGCGGGAGCAACCTGAAGGCGGCGCCGACAGCTTGCTCGACCGCCGCCGCCGGCAGCGCCTGCGTGCTGCGGCTGCCACCCGCACCCGCCGGAGTGACGCTCACGGTCGCGCCCGGCTCGGCGCTGCCCGCCAGGTCGGCGGTGTCGTCGCTGGTCTGGAACTGCAGCGTCGAGATCGCCGGGAAGTGCAGCACCGGCTGAGGTGGCGGAGTAGTGTCGGCCGGCGTGCCACTGGCCTCGTTGGACGCCGCGCTGGCATTGCCCAGGCCGTCGACAGCCACCGCCACGTAGTAGTAGGTCTGGCCGTTGGTCAGCCCGCTGTCGCGGTACGGCGCCGCCGGCACCTTCGCCACCACCTGGTACGGGCCGCCCGACACCGTACCGCGCTCGACCTCGAACACGGTTCGTGCCGGCGTCCCCGCCGCGACGGTCCAGCTCAGATCGAGGGCGCCGCCGGCCGGGACCACGGTCACCGTCAGCCCCGAGGGTGCCGGCGGCGGCGCCACGGTCACCGTGACCGCGACCACGTTCGAAGGGGCCGAGACGTTCCCCAGCTGATCGACCGCCTCCACTGTGTAGTGCCAGGTCCCGTCCGGCCGTCCGGCGTCGGCATAGACCAGGGTCGCCGGGTTGGTCACCTGCGCGATCTGCGCCCCCTCGCGGAACACCAGGTAGTAGGCGATGTTGGGCGAGGTGCTCGCGGTCCAGCTCAGATCGACCTCGGAGCCGTTGGCCGTGCCGCTCAGCGTCAGCGCCGCCGGCGGCGTGCCGACGGTGGCCATCGCCGGCGCGGACGGCTGGCTCTCGATCCCCAGCGGCCCGACCGCGATCACCTGGTAGGAGTGAGCGCCGCCGCCGGGCGTATCGCTCGCCGTGGTGGCGGTCGTCAACGGATACTGGTAGACCCGCATCTCGGCCACCCAGGGCAGCGCCGAGCTGGGCAGCAGCTGCAGGCGCACCCGGTTGGTGAGATACGGCAGCGCGGGGACGATGCGCGTCGCCGCCGCGGCGTCGCCCGACTGTCGCGCGAGGGGCACCCACACCCGCCCATCCCACCCCTCGAGCAGGTAGTCGCCGGCGTTGTGGACCAGCATCGAGCCGTCGGACTGGGGCTCGCCGCCCCAGTCGATCTCGAATCGCGCCACCTGCTCGGCGTTGGGCCAATCCAGCTCCAGCCACTGGTTGCGCAGGTCCGGGTCGGAGCCGGCGACCGGCGACCAGTAAGTGGCGGGGTCGCCGTCGACGGCGTTGGCGGGACCGTTGGGCGTCGCACCGGAGCTCGACGCGGTGACGGGTCCGTCCACGAGCGCCGGCGCCGGCTGGGGGCCGCCGTCGCGGGTGAGGCGGTATCCCCGGACGTTGTCGGCTGCGGGGTTGGCGTTCCAGCCGAGCTGCACGACGTTGTCGCTGCCCGCCGCCGCCGTCACGCCGGTGGGCTGTGCCGGCGGATCGGCGGTGAGCACCGGCACGCTCGCGGTCTTGCTGGTGTTGCCCGCGGCATCGCTCGCCGACACCGCCAGCTGGTTGTCGCCGCGCGCCAGCGGCAGGGCGGTGAAGGTGAAGTTGCCGCCGCCGTCCGCCGCCACCGCGCCGATCGGCGTGCTGCCGGCCGGGCCGGTCGTGGTCCCCGCCACCTGGGCACCGGCGGCGGCGCCGGCCCCCGCGAGGTCGGTCGCCGTGGCACTGGTCGGGGTGTACGGCTGAGTGAGCGCCAGCGAGTAGACGACCGCGCTCTGGGGCCCTGCCGGAGCCGAGGAGTTGCCGGCCTGGTTCATCGCCGTGACGGCGTAGCTGTAGGTGCCGTCCGCGAGGCCGGCGTCGACGTACGTGGTCGCGGCGATCGGCGACGCCGTGAGCTGCGTCACGGTGCCGTCGGCCGCCGTGCGGCTGACGAGGTAGCCGGCGAGGTCGGGAGCCGGCGGAGTGCCGGCGGTCCAGGTGAGCGTCACGTTGCCGCCGTTCACGGCCGCCGCGAGCCCGGTCGGTGCCGGCGGCTTCGCCAGGTTCTTGCGCGTCACCGGCACCGCCGCCGGCGCCGGATCGGTGCGCCCGCCCGCGTCGGTGGCGACGGCGCGGATCATGTAGTCGCCGTAGGCGATCGCCGTCGTGCTCCAGATCACCTCCCAGGGAGGTGCCGTGAGCGCCGCTCCGAGGTCGTTCCAGCCCGCCGCGCCGGCCGGCTGCCATTGGAACTGCACGTTCACCACGTCGAGGTCGGGCGTCGTGCCGACGATGTCGAGGCTGTCCTGGAACAGCGCCCCGGCCGCCGGCTGGGTGATGACGACGTGCGGCGGATGATTGTCGAGGCTCGCCTGCGCCGGCGCCGAGGGCGGGCTCTGGTTGCCGGCCTGGTCGACCGCGTAGACGACGTAGACGAAGGTGCCGTCCGGCAGCGCCAGGTCGTCGTACGCCGGACTGGTCAGCAGGTAGGGCGTCAGGTCACCCACCACCGGGCCGGCGGCGTTGGCCACCTTGCCGTTGCGGTACAGCAGGTAGCCCGCGAGGTCGCTCTCGGAGTTGGCGTTCCAGGCCAGGTGGATGGTGGTGCCGTCCGGCGTCGCGGTCAGCCCCGTCGGAGCTGCCGGCGGCGTGTTGTCGACGGTCACCGTCACCTCGGCGGCGGCGACGTTGCCCGCGAGGTCCTCGGCCTCGAGCCGCAGGACGAAGGAGGAGCCGTCGGTCAGGCTCAGCGTGCTCCACTGGACCAGCAGCGCGGCCTGGATAGGCACCGGCGAGCGGCGCAGCAGCTGCGGCGGCGCGCTGCCGTCGGCGGGGGTCGCGTAGACGCGGTACTCCTTGAAATCGTTCTGCTTATAGGCGCTGCCGATGACGTCGACGACGCCGCCGGTGCGCGAGCCGTTGCGGGGCCGCGAGATCAGGGCCGTCGGCGCGGTGAGATCGATGGTCGCGGTCGCCGCGGCCGAAGGGACGCTCTCGAGCGCATATTGATCGACCGCGGTCAGGGTGTAGGTGTAGGTCCCCGCGGCGAGCCCGGCGTCGACGTAGGACGTGCCGGTGACCGGTTGGCTGGTGACGACCGCGCCGTTACGCCAGACGCGGTAGCCGGCGAGGCCGGTCTCGGTGTTCGGCAGCCATGCCAGGTGGACGTCGCGGTGATCGACCTGGGCGGTGAGTCCCTGCGGCGCCGCCGGCGCCCGGGTGTGGACGGTGAGCTGAGCATAGGCGGCCGATTGGTTGCCCGCGCGGTCAACGGCCGTCAGGCGGAGCGTCACCACACCGTCCGGCGGCAGCGCCGTCCAAGACAGTAGCCGGCCGCTCTGCACCGAGCTCGAGCCGGCGCCGAGGTTCGAGAACTGCGCCGCCGTCGCCTTCGGCCCAGGCGCCACCGCCAGGCGGTACTCCACCAGGTGCGCGTCGGTCGCCGTGCCGACGATGTCAACCGGACCGGTGACAGTGCCGCCGTCCGCGGGCGAGAGGATGGCCACGACCGGCGCCGTGTTATCGATGGTCACCGCCACCCGCGCCTCGCCCGTCTGCCCGGTCAGCTCGTCGGCGATCAGCCGAAGCGTGTAGTCGCCGTCGGCCACGCCGCCGACGTTCCAGGCCAGCGCCGGCGAAGGCACAGGCAGGCTGGTGCCGGTGGCGAGGGCGGTCCAGCTCGCCGGCGCGGGGCCGGAACCGAGCTCGACCCGCCAGTCCTGGAGGTGGTCTTCGACGACGCTGCCGGCCACCGTCACCAGCCCGCCGACGCTCCCCAGGATGGCGCCGGCCGCCGGCGAAGTGAGGGTGACCTTGGGCGGCGTGGCGTCGACCGTGAACGGGATGATCTGCTCGACTTGGATCTGCCCCGCGTCCGCGGCGTCGACCTTCAGCGCGTAGGTGCCCTCGGCAAGGCCGGTGAGGCTGGCCAGCGTCGCGGCCGTGACATTGGACGTGCCGCTCGCGATCTGCGTCCAGACCGGTGCCTGCGGCGTCGAGGTGAGCGACACGCTCCAGCTCGCGAGGTGCGCATCGGTGATGGTGCCGGTGACGCCGCCGATCGGCGCCACGTAACCGCCGGGCAGCGGCCGCGTGATGGTGACGGTGGGCGGCGTGCGGTCGAGCGTGACCGTGATCGACTGCTGGTCGGTGAAGCTCGAGTTGGCCGCCGCCTGCACCGCCAGCACCACCGTGTAGTCGCCGTCCGGGGCCGGCTGGCCGGCGTCGGTGGTGCCGTCCCATGCGGCCGAGGAAGCCCCCTGCGGCAGCGGCGCGTTGACCAGCAGGTTACGCACGACGGCGCCGCCGGCGTCCTGGACCTGCAGGTTGCCGCTGGCGGCGGCACCGAGGCCGAAGAGCACGCTCGTGGTGTCCAGCCGGCCGTCGCCGTTCGGCGAGAACAGACGCGGCTGCGCGGCGAGGCTGGTGATCAGCTGCACGCGCTGGGCGAGGGTCAGCGGCACCCGCACCTCCGAGGCGTTGCCGACGACGTCGACGGCGCGCAGCCGCAGGGTGTAGGCGCCGCTCAGGCCGAAGGTGTTCCACGCGCCCAGGAAATCGTGCCGGACCTCGTTGTACCCGCCGGCGATGCCGGCCCAGGTCGGCGGATCGCTGCCCACGCCGTACTCGAGCGACCATCCCTGGACCCCGCTCAGCGCGTCGGTGACGAGGCCTCTCACCTCGACCACCAGCGCCAGTGGATCGCCGGCCTGCGGATAGTCGATCGCGAGCTGCGGCGGCGTCGTGTCCACCTCGAGGCAGGTGTTGATGGCGGCCTGGTTGCCGCAGCTGTCCTGGAACGTCGCGACCGCCGCGTAGTCGCCGTCCGGCACCACGCTGCCGTCGTCGCCCTTGCCGTCCCAGGTGACAGTGCCGGCATTGGTGGATGCCGCGAGCGGCATGCCCGTGGCCAGGGTGCGGGCGGGCACTCCATATACGGCACAGATGTTGATGACCCCGAACAGGACCTCCCTCACCGCCGGCTGGACCACCAGGCCGACCTGGGTGGGCTCGGCGGCGCCGAGGGTGAGGGTCGTGGTGTCCGCGATGCCGTCGCCGTTCGGCGACACGATCCAGGGCAGTGCCGAGATCGCAGGCCCGCGGACCTGGGAGACGACGTTGACCGTCAGGGGAGCCGAGCAGGCGGTGAAGCCGCCCTGGTTCGTCGCCACGAGCCGCGTGGTGAAACTGCCGTCGCCTCTCAAGGTGGCGACCGTTCCCTGGAAGTGCAGGCGCCCGCCTTTAGCAGGCGCATCGACGCTGTCGAGGTGGAGCATGAATCCCGCCTGGTCGTCGACAGTGCCCTCCACGTCCACCTGCTTGCAGAACGTCTGGCCCGGAGACGGCGAGGTGATGGCGGCCACCGGCGGCGCGGTCTCGACGACGACGTTGGCGATGGCCACCTGCTCCTTGCCGGCCGTGCTGGTGATGTGCGCCACCAGCGGCAGGGTGCCGGCCGGCTGCCCCGCGAGGTCGAAGCTGTAGCGGTACTGCGTGCCGCTTGCCGGATTGCTCACGCTGAAGAGCACACCGCCCGGGCCGGTGACGCTGAGCAGCTGCAGCGGCGTGCCGTCCAGGCTGACCGGCGTCATCACGAGCGTGCGCTGGGTGCCGAGGTTCGTGTCGCACGCCGGGTTCTCCGGGGGCTGCGGCTCGACCGTGACGCTCAACATCAGGCACGGACGTTGGATGACCTCCTCGTCGGTGACGAAAGTCACCGTGAGTGCCTCGCCGGTCGCGGGATCGATCTGCGGCGCGGTCTGGGCGACCAGGTAAGCCCGGTACTTGATGCAGGGCCGCCAATCCGGGGAGGAGAAAAGATAGTTGGTGCCGTCCGATGCGACCGGGGTATAGAACCGCGGCGCCTGGAAATTCGGGTCCTCATCGCTGCTCATCACCAGGGTGACGTTCGCGAGCGCTTGGGAGGAGAAGCTCAGGCCCAGGAGCACGGCGTCCTGCGGCGGCGCCAGGCCCTGCTGCTGCAGCAGGTTGGCGACGGCATTGCCGACGTCGCCGGGACTGCCGCTGCCCAGGAAGCCGATCAAGAACACGCCGGCGGCCAGCACGTAGAACGGATCGGAGTAGTGATCGGCGCCGGTCTCGTCGATCGCATGGAGCCGCGCCGCGGTCTCCGTGCCGGGGACCACGTTCGCGAGGTCCCAGTCGATCTCGAACTGGGTCTCAGGGATCGTGGTCTGCGTGGCGTTGGACCCCAGCAGGTAGAAAGCCGTGATCGCCTCGGCCCGCCACTGGTTTCCTTGCAGGTGGGTCGGGTCCAAGTCGGGGTTGCCGTTGGGCAGGAGCGGCGCCGCCTGGGTCTCGACGAACAGCTGGCTGATCGGGGCGGTGATCGACTCGCCGATCTGCACCCGCGTCACCGCCTCCGGCAGCTTCAGCTGCGGGTTCAAGGCACAGTCCAGGGGCGGCAACGGCTTGAGCTGGCCGGTCTTGGGATCGATCGTCTTGGTGTCGATCCCGGTCAGGAAGAGCTGCTCGGGAATCGGCGGCACCTGGCGGACGGTGGTGTTGCCGGCGACGTCGGTGGCCGTGGCCCGGAAGCTGTGGTTGTCGAAAAGCGCCTCGCCCGGAGGGCCGGTTCCCGAGGGCAGCCAGGTGACGGGCGCGGCGCCGACTCCGGTCTCGACCGATGACGTGGCGATGCCGTTCGCGTCGTCGAACTTCACGCTCAGGCTCGGCGCATAGATGACGCCCTGGGTCAAATCGCATTCCCGCGCCGGCAGCAGCTCGAGATCGACCGTCGGCGGCGTCGTGTCGACGGTGACGAACAGCTCGTAGCTCAGCACCTTCACCGTGTACTCGCCGTCGGGCACCACCTGACCGTCGTCGCCGCGCCCGTCCCAGACCACGTCGAAGGAGCTGCCGATCTCGCTGTGGTCCTGGCTGATGGTGCGCACCAGGTTGCCGGTGCCGTCGAAGAACCGGAAGTCGAGGTGCACCGGCTGCAGCACGCGGTAGTGGATGGTGGCGGTGTCGAGGACGCCGTCGCCGTTCGGCGAGAAGTAGCGCGGCGTGATGCTGAGATCGGTGATGCTGGGCGAGTCGCTCGAGCTCACCCGCCGCACCGCGGTGCGGCTGTTGCCGGCCAGGTCCTGGACTGTCAGGCGCACCAGGTACGACCCGGGGCCGGGCGGCACCCAGTTGGTGAACTGGCTGTCGAGCACCGGCGTCGTGGACGGCGGCGCGATCGGCGTCCAGATGCCCGGGTTCGCCGCGCTCGCGTAGTCGAGCTGGTAGCGGGCGAAGTGGAGATCGGCGGCGGTGCCTTCCAGGAGGTAGCCGGAGACCCCGGGCGTCTGGCGCACCTGCAGATCGGCGGTCAGGTTCATCAGCGAGCGCATGGCCCAGGTATGGCCGTATGCCTGGTAGCACACCGTGCTCGGATCGGGGCCGAAGAAGCCGAGCTCCATGTAGCGGCCCACCGGAGAGAAGCCGTCGATGAAGATGTCCTGGCCGAAGGCCTGGATGGTGGCGACGAGGTTGCCGGCGTCGAGGTCGATCGTATGGGTGGAGAGGTCGGAGACGGCTAGTTGCCGTTGGTTCGGCGCCCAGAACAGGTGGCCGAAGAAGATCGACGGCAGCAGCGCCGGTGCCGGCGCCTGTCCGGAGGCGCTGCGGTCGGCCAGCCGGCTGCCCGGCTGGCCGGCGGCGCTCGCGCCCCGGCGCCCGGGCGAAGCAACACCCGGGACCGCGAAGTCCTCTGGGCGCCCCTCCGTGGCGGCGAGCGCCAGCCGCACGCGGCCGTGCAGCACGTCCTTCCAGACCAGTTCCATCTCGGCGTCGTGCAACTCGATCCCGCGATGGTCGTGGGCAGCCACCTCGGCTCGCACGTCCTTGCCGTCGGAGAGCCGCACGGCGGCGGTCGGCAGCTGACGATTGGCGCCGGAGAAGAGCGCCACGCTGTCGACATGCGCCTCGCCATAGCCGGTCTGGCGGATGCGCACCCGGTACTCGCCCCTGGCGTCGGGAAGGAAGCGATCCAGGTCGAGGCTGCGCTCGCGCCGGCGGGCGTCGTAGTGCAGCACGCCGCGCTCCGCCCAGGACTTGCCGTCCCAGGTGGAGACGTGGAACGAGTCGCAGCCGCTCGGCTCCGGCTGGCCCAAGGCGACCGTCTGTACGGTGCCGGTCGCCAGGTCGGCGGTGACGACGCGCGACCAGAAGTAGCCGAAGATACCGCCGACGAAGCCGTGGCAGCCGTCGTAGTCCAGCAGCACGCCCAGCTCGCTGCTGTCGGATGACCACTCTGGAACGCCGAGCCCCGGCGCCGGGCCGCTCCCCCCCGGAAGTGGGTTGGGGAAGAAGCCGGGTGGCAGGTCGGAGACGTCGGCCGGCATCGCGAAGGTCTGCTGGACTGTGCCATCCCTACCGACGACCACCACCGAAGTGTCGACCGCCAGGGCGAGATGCTGGCTATCGGGCGACCAGGATAAGGAGGTGGCCGTTCCGGTCACCGCGATCGGAGTTGCGACGCCAGATGCGAGGTCGACGATGGTCGTGCCGGTAACCGCCAACAGCAGGCGGTCCGGCGACAGGCTGCTGTAGAGGAGGCCCCCGGGGGGGGTGAACACGGTGCGCGGCGCACCCCCGGCGACCGGCAGCGACAGGATGCTTTGCCCGTCGTCGACGGTGACGTTCTGGCCGCTGGCGTCGAAGCCCACCAAGGTGGCGTATCCACAGCCCAGCGCGACGGGCAGCGTCGAGCCGTCGCTGGGCACCGTCCATAACGTGGGCACCGTCGGCTGGGGATTTGCAGCGCTCGGCGGGCAGCTCGCCGGCACACCTGGCGGGTAGGCGTCGAAGGCCAGCCGCGAGCCGTCGGCCGACGCGACGAGCTGCGACGGCCGGCTGCCGCCGAACCAGAAGGTGGGCACGAGCTGCTGGGCGCTGCCCCCCGCCGGCGCCATCTGGTAGACGCCGGTGCCGAAGACGGGATCGGGAGGGGCGTTGTTCTCGAGGAAGTAGATCGCCTGCTCGTCGTCGCTGTAAAAGAACGGTCCCGCCACGAAGGGGATCTGGCACGTCAAGTTGACGAAGTTGGCGAACGGCGTCCCGAGGGCGGCGAACAGCGGCAAGCGGTCGGTGTCGACGGTGGTCACCGCCTGTCCCTGCGCGGTGCCGTCGGCCGCGACCACCCGCAGCACGTAGTCGCCGTCCGCGACGACGCGGCCGGCGTCGTCCTTGCCGTCCCAGACGAAGCTGCCGCCGGCGACGTTGGCGTAGCCGGCGCCGGCCGCGGTGCGCACGACGTTGCCGCGGACGTCGACGGCCTGGATGGAGACGGTCATCGGGCCGCTCAGCCGGAAGTCGAGCTCGGTGGTGTCCTGGACGCCGTCGCCGTTCGGCGAGAAGTACCGGTTGCTGACCGTGAAGTCGCCCTGCTGGACGACGATGGCGAGGCTGGCGGAGTTGTTCGCCTTGCTCGCTTCGACCACCGCATCGTTCGGGTCGAGCACCACGAACAAGGTGCGCGGCCCGCTGGCGCCGCCGAGCGTCCAGCCGATCACGGCCTGGGCGCCGCCGCTGCCCGGCAGCGCGATGGTCTGGTCGCCCACCGCCACTCCACCCTGCGCGGGGTCGCCGTCGTAGGCCCGCACCAGCAGCGCGGGGATCAGCTGCTGACCGAGGTTCGCCACCGCGACGGTGAGCGTCACCGCCTGGCCCGGCGCCGGGAAGGCAGGCTGAAGCACCAGCGATCCTTGCGTGATCGCGGCATCGGGAAGCGACAGCACCGGCAGCACGATGAAGGTGGAGTTGTCGTCCTTGGTCAGCTCGGAGACCTGGTTGTTCGGGTCGGCCACGGCGTAGATGAGGTGATCGTTGGCGTCCGGGATGCTCGCCAGGGTGGCGGCGACGGTGGCCGAGCCGCCGGCCGGCAGCGACGGCACCACCTGCAACGCGCCGCCGATCAGCGCGCCGCCCTGCGCCGGGTCGCCGTCGTAGAGGCCGACCTGGACGTTGGCGACGTCCTGGCCGCCGGTGTTGTGCACCACGGCGGTGGCGGTGAGCGGCTGTCCTTGCAGTCCGGGAGTGGGCGCCAGCGTCAGGTCGCCCCTGCCGATGACCAGGTTCGGCACCGACACCGCGGAGGCGGTGAAGGCCAGGCTCGCCTGGTTGTTGGCGGGATTGGAGTCCACGGTGGTGATGTCGACGGTGAAGGTCAGGCTGCCGGTCAGGTCGACCCGCCAGACGACGGTCTCCTGGGCCGTGCCGCCGGCCGCGATGGCGACGGTGCTCTGGGGCAGGTTGCGGGTGGTGGTGCCGTCGGTGACCGTGTACTGCACCTGCGCCGACTGCGAGTCGACGGTGCCGAAGTTGTGCAGCGTGACGTGGAAGGTGGCGTCGTTGCCGAGGTAGGCAGAGCCGGCGAGCTGGATGTCGGAAGACGAGAGGCCCAGGTCGGAGGACGCGGCGGTGGTCACCGTGACCGAGGCGGCATTGTTGGTCTTGTCGGTCTCCGGGATCAGGTTGTCGGGGTCGGCGACCACGGTGAGCACGGTCGTGCCCGGGGTGGTCAAGGTGTAGACGAAGTTGGCCGCGGCGCTCGAGCGGCCGGGGACCGAGACGGTGACGTCGCCGAGCACGGTGGCCGCGGGTGGCGTCCCGAGGTAGAGCCGGACGTCGACGGCCGGCGCGCCGGTCTGGCCGTTGTTGCGCACTACGGCCGAGATGGCGAGCTGCACCGGCAGGGTCGCAGGGTGCGGCGGGCTGACAGTGACGTCGGCGCCGCGCACCTCGAGGTCGACGCCGGCCGGCGCCGCGGCGACGGTGACCGCGAGCGTGGCCTGGTTGTCGGTCTTGCTCAGCTCGGCGACCCTGCCGTCGGGATCGATCACCGCGAACAGCGTGTGGCTGCCGGCCTTCCCCAGGGTGTCCCAGGTCGCGGTCAGGCTGGCGGTCTGGCCCGCGCCGAGCGGCGGGATGGCGAGATCCGCACCGATCGCCGTGCCCCCTGCCGCCGGGTCGCCGTCGTAGACCCGGACCACGCCGGCAGGCGCGCCGACGTCGCCGTTCGACAGTACGGTCATGGCGATCGCCACCCGGTCGCCGTCGGCGGGTTGCGCCGGCGTCGCCGCCAGCGGTCCGGAGAAGGCCCAGTTCGGCAGCGTCGAGCGGTCGAGGGCCGCCACGACGCTCGCCGTCGTGAAGGTGCTTCCCTCCCAGCTCCCCTCGGTGCTCTGGTGGGTGACGAGATAGGTCGTCGCGTCGCCGGCCCGGACGGCTCCCCCCTGCCCGAGATCGACGGCGGCCAGCAACGCGGCCGCCGTGTCGTGTGCGGTCGACGGACTGTCACCGAAGCCGCCGTCGGCGTTCTGCTTGCCGGCCAGCCATGCGAGCGCCGTGGCCACCGGCGCCGGGTTGGCGGCGGCGGCGTTCAGCGATCGCAGCGCCTCGAGCGCCAGGGCGGTGGCGCCGGTGCGGCTGGCGCCGCCGAGCACGTTGCCCCAACCGGCGCCGGGCACCTGGTTGGCGATCAGGAAACGGCTCGCGGCGGCGAGCGCCGCGGCCGGCGCGTCAGGCTTGCCGGCCAGCGCCAGGGCCGCCAGGGCAGTGTCCAGGGGGTCGCTGCCGTAGCCCGCGCCGAGGCCCCAGCCGCCGTCGGCGTTGGCCTGCGCCAGCAGGCGGGCGCGCAAGGGCACGCTGTTGAGAGCGGTTGCCAGCCGGGCCAGGTCGTCGGTGTTGTTGCCCGCCTGCGCTCCCAGCCAGGAGAGCGCCAGCTGCTGCCCGGGAGGCGTGAACAGCGGATCGAGCGCGGCCAGGGTCGAGAAGACCACGGCCGAGTCGCGCGGCTGGGTCGCCGACGTGTCCTGCCAGGAGCCGTCCACCGCCTGCCGGCCGCGCAGCCAGGTGAGAGCGTCGCCAAGGCTGGCCGTGGTCTGGCGCAGCGGCCCCCCTGGACGGGCGGCGGGCTGCCGGGCGCCGGCGGCAGCGGCTCGGTGGCGATGTCGAGCGTGCCGCGGCCGCCGGTCAGCACCGAGAAATGGGTCATCGCCTCGCGCCGCACCTGGTCGATCGCCGCCAGCTGATCGTCGGTCACCACGTCGCCGGGGCGGACGAGGAAGACGAACACCGCCTTGAAGGCATGCTGCGCCTGCGCCGCGGCCGGCACCCGCGGCCCGTCGGCGGCGATGATGTCGTCGACGCTCACCATGCGGCCGGTGCCGGTGACCGTGGCGCCGAGCTGCGGCAGCGCCGCCGGGTCCGTGCCGGGGCTGGTGATCACCAGGAAGGGCGGCACCTCGGAGGCGTCGTAGAAGCCGGCGAGATAGAGGTCCAGCGGGCTGTAGAAGCGGCGGACGGCAACGGAGCTGAAGGTGCCGCCGCCGTTGTCCTGCCACTGGTTGCCGTACATCACCGAGGCGCGGGTGTCGACCAGGAAGCTCCAGTGGGCCTGGGCCAGGCCCAGCAGCTCGGTGCTGAGGGTGCCGTCCGGGTTCTTGAGGTGAACGTACACCCCCCACTGGTGCATGAGCTCGTGGGCGAAGGCGTTGAGCGTCGCCTCGAAGTCCGGCTGCAGCGGGTCGGTCTGCATCTGCGACAGCGCCTGCAGGTCGATGAAGCCCTGCAGGCGGGCCGGGCTGCCGTAGGCGCTGCCGAAGTCGTAGGGAGCCTGGCCGATCCCCAGCACGCTGCTGCGCACCTGCCAGTGGAAGGCCACGCCGTCGCTCGACTGGAACGCGAAGTTGGGGATCACGACCAGGAAGTCGAAGTCGTCGGGATGGGTGCGGTAGAGCTCCTGCGCCACCACGGCGCGCGGCTCGGCGTTCGGCTGGCCGCCGAGGGCCGTGTCGTAGGAGCCGGTGAGCTGGATGATCGGGATGCCGTTGCGTTCGTCGACCTGGTGCGCCTGGAACTGGCCGCTCGGGGGGGGCGGCGCCTGAGCCACCGACGGCGCAGCGGCGGCGGCGAGCAGGAGCGCCGGCGCGAGCGCCAGCGTCAGCCATGCCCGCGGCCGGACCGCCACCGCGGCCCATCCGCATCCGCATCGCTTCCCCGGCTGCTGGCACCACTCCCGCTCGCTCACTCCGCCGTCTCTCCCCCTTCGCGCCGGCGCAGGAGTCTCCCTTCGAGCTACGGGAAGACTCGGCCCGCCGCGAAGACCTGACTTCGATTGGCAGCGCGAAGGTTACACAACGAAAATATGCAAGTCCAATAGCAAAACATGCATGCTCTTAGGTTAGCGATGATGGCAAGCAGCTACGCAAGTGCCGCACTTACGCAAGATCGTCACACCGCGCCGGGAGACCCCCGACGCGACCTGTCATCGGCCGTCCCGCCGCCGGCCCGAGTTTCGCGTCAATCGGTCCCGATGCCGTGGAGCGGCCCAGCCGAATCCGCAGCCGCCTCCACCGCCGGCGGCTCCTTCTCGAAGTAGCTGTACAGCAGCGGCAGCACGAACAGCGTGATCGCCGTGGCGGTGACCAGCCCGCCCACGATCACCATCGCGAACGGCCGCGCCGTCTCGGCTCCGACCGCCTGCGACAGCGCCGCCGGCAGCAGGCCGAGGCTGGCCATCAGCGCCGTCATCAGCACCGGGCGCATCCTGCTCTCCGCCCCCTCGCGGATGGCCTGCGCCTCCGGGAGCCCGCGCCCGCGCAGCTCGCGGATGCGCTCGATCATCAGCACCCCGTTCTGCACGGCCACGCCGAAAAGTGCAATGAAGCCGACCAGCGAGGCCACCGACAGCGACAGGCCGGCGATCCACAGCGTCAGCACCCCGCCGACCGCCGCGAACGGGATGTCGAGCAGGATCAGCAGCGACATCCGCGCCGAGTTGAACGCCAGGAACAGCAGGAAGAAGATCGCGGTCAGGGTCAGCGGCACGATCAGCAGCAGCCGCTTGACCGCCCGCTGCTGGTTCTCGAACGCGCCGGTCCAGACCATGCGGTAGCCCGGTGGCAGCCGTACCGCCGCCGCCACCTTGCGCTGCCCCTCGTCCACCAGCGATCCCAGGTCGCGCCCCGAGACCGACAGCTTGACCGCGATGCGCCGCGCGTTCTCCTCGCGGTAGATGCGCGCGAAGCCGGGCGCCACGTCGACCCGCGCCAGCGACCCGAGGGTGAACTTCTCGCCGTTCGGCCCGACCACCGGCAGCGCGCGGATCGCGTCCAGGTCCGAGACCGCCAGCGGCGACATCTTGACCACCAGGTCGAAGGTCCGCTCCCCTTCCAGCACGCGGCTGGCGACGCCGCCGCCCAGCGCGGTCTCGATCACCGACTGCACGTCGTCGACGGTGAGCCCCGAGCGCGCCACCGCCTGGCGGTCGACGACGATCTGCACCTGTGGCTGCCCGGCCAGCCGCTCGGCCGCCACGTCCGCCGCCCCCGGCACCTTCGCCAGCGCCGCCGCCGCCTGGTCGGCGAGCGCCTGCAGCTTCACCGGGTCGTGGCCGAAGATCTTCACCGACAGCTCCGACTTCACCCCCGACACCGCCTCGTTGACGTTGTCCTCGATCACCTGCGACACCGTCAGGTCGGTGCCGGGGATGCGCTCGAGCCGCGCGCGGATGGCGTCGGACAGCCCCTCGCGGTCGCGCGCCGTCGTCCAGCGCTGGCGTGGGATCAGGTCGGCGAAGATCTCCACGGTGTCGAAGCCGTTGACGTCGGTGCCGTCGTCCGGCCGCCCGAGCTGAGACACGACAGTCTTGACCTCGGGGAAGCTCGCCAGCATGCGGCGCGCCTCGGTGGTGAGGCGGTCGGCCTCGGTGGGGGAGATCGATCCCGGCATGGTGATGCGCACCCACAGCGCGCCCTCGTCGAGCTTGGGCAGGAACTCCGAGCCCAGGTTCGCCCCCACCAGCCAGGCGACGCCGAGCGACGCCATTGCCGCCGCCAGCACCGGCAGCCGCCGCCGCAGCGCGAAGTCGAGCGCCGGGCGGTACATCGCCTGCAGGCGGCCGACCAGGCGCGACGGCGCCGCGGCGAGCTGGCGCTGGAGATCGACCGCGAAGCTGAGCAGGGTCGGCACGACGAACAGCGCCAGCAGCGTGCCGGCGAGGAGCGCGAAGGTCAGCGTCAGCGCCATCGGCCGGAAGATCTTCCCCTCCACCCGCTGCAGGGTGTAGAGCGGGATGAACGCGGTCAGCAGGATCGCCTTCGAGAACAGGATCGGCTTGCCCATCTGCGCCACCGACTGCTGGATCGCCTCGCCGATCGAGCGCAGCCTGGCGCCGCGCAGCTCGATGATGCGCAGCAGGTTCTCGGCCACCACCACCGCCGAATCGACGATGATGCCGAAGTCGATCGCGCCCATCGAGATCAGGTTCGCCGGGATGCCGGTCAGGTCGAGCAGCAGGAAGGCGCCGAGCAGCGACAGCGGCACGACCGAAGCCACGATCAACGCCGAGCGCCAGTTGCCGAGCCCCAGGAACAGCACCAGCACCAGCAGCACCAGGCCGATGCCCTCGCCCATGTTCTTGCGCACCGTCAGCAGCGTGCGGTCGATCAGCTCGGTGCGGTCGTAGTGCGGCACCAGGCGCACCCCGGCGGGCAGCTCGCGGTTGATCTCGACCACCTCGGCGCGCACCTTCTCGAGCACCGTCAGCGCGTTCTCGCCCTTGCGCAGCAGCACGATGCCCTGCACCACGTCGTCCTCGTCCGGCTGCGGCCGGCCGGCGGCGTCCTTGGCCAGCTTCCCCACCCGGCCGAGCCGGATCGCCGGGCCGAACGACACCCGCCCGACGTCCCGGATCAGCACCGGCGTGCCGCCGCGGGCGGTCACCGCGATCGCCCCGATGTCGTCGAGGTTCTGCACCATGCCGAGCCCGCGCACCACGTAGATCTCGCTGCCGTGCTCGATGTAGGCGCCGCCGGCGTTGCGGTTACCGTTGGCCAGCGCATCGAAGACCGACTTCAAGGTGATGCCGTACGACTTCAGCTTCAGCGGGTCGACCAGCACCTGGTACTGCTTGGTGGGGCCGCCGAAGCCGACCACGTCGACCACCCCCGGCACGGTGCGCAGGCGGCGCTCGACCACCCAGTCCTCGAGCGCCTTGAGCTCGAGCAGCGAATAGCCCCTGGGGGCGCGCAGCGTGTACCGGTAGATCTCGCCCACCGGCGTCGAGTCCGGCGACAGCCCCGGCCGCGCGCCCGCCGGGAGATCGACGGCCTGCAGGCGCTCGAACGCCTGGTTGCGCACGTAGGCCGGGTCGGCGTCGTCCTCGAAGACCAGCGTCACCACCGACAGCCCGAAGAGCGAGATCGAGCGCATCGAGGCGCGCTTCGGGATGCCGTTCATCTCGTTCTCGACCGGCACCGTCACCAGCTGCTCGACCTCCTCGGCGGCGTGGCCGGAGAACAGCGTGATGATCTGCACCTGGACGTTGGTAACGTCGGGGTAGGCCTCGACCGGCAGCTCGCGGAAGGCGGCGATGCCGCCGCTGACGAACACCACCAGCAGCGCGACGATGACCACCCGGCTGCGCAGCGCCTGGGCGGTGAACCGCTGCAGCAGCCCGCGGTGGGCGTGTGGATGGGTGGTGGTGCTCGTGGAGGACACGGCAGGAAGGTAGGGTGCGCGAGACCCGCTAACCACCGGCGGTGAGCAGCGACTCGAGCAGCAGGCTGCCGTCGACCACCACGCGCTGGCCGCGGTCGAGCCCGGCCAGGATCACCGTCTTGCCGCCGCGCTCGCCGCCGGCGGTGACCGGGCGCCGCGCGAAGCGGCCGCGCCCCTCCTCGACGAACACGTAGCGCTGCTTGCCCTCGGCCACCACCGCCGCCGACGGCACCTCGAGCGCCGGCCGCCGCTCCGGGTCGGTGACCTCGACCTCGACGTACATCTCGGCCTTCAGCAGGCGGTTCGGATTGTCCACGGCGCCGCGTGCCTTCACCGTCCGGGTCGCCGGGTCGAGCGTGTCGCCCACCACCTCGACGCGGCCGCCGAAGACGCGCTGCGGATAGGCGTTGCAGTGCAAGGTCAGCGGCAGCCCCGCGCGCACCGCGGCGAGATCCTGGTCGACCACGTCGAGGTACACCCAGAGGCGCGACGGGTCGGAGACCACGAACAGTGGCCCCGGGGCGTCGGTGCGCACCTCGAGGCCGGGATTGATGGCGCGGTCCACCACCACTCCGGAGATCGGGCTGCGCAGCACGAACTGCTGGTCCACGCCGCGCGCGCCGCCGGGCTGGCCGCCGAGCAGCGCCAACCGGCTCGCGGTGCGCTCGCTCTCCACCTTGGCGCGGTCGCGGTCCGCCTGCGCCGCCTCCAGGTCTTTCTTCGGCGCCGCCGCGTGCTCGTAGAGCTCACGCACCCGCGCCAGGGTGCGCTCGGCCACCGCGAGATCGGTCGCGGCGCGGTTGGCGTCGGCCTGCGCCTGGCCGAAGTCGGACGACTCGATGCCGGCGAGCGGCGTGCCCTTCCCCACCGGGCGCCCGAGGTCGGCCAGCAGCCGCCGCACCCGTCCGCCGATCGGCGGGAAGACTCGCGCCGTGCGGTCCTCGTCCCAGGCCAGCCGACCGGTCGTGCGCACCGTCCCGACCGGCGCCGGCTCCGTCGCCGCGGTGGACAGCGATGCCAGCTCGGCCGCGTTCTCCGGGTAGACGATGCGTTCGCCGCCCTCGATGCGCGGCCCCGCGGGGTCTGCCGCGCGGTGCTCAGGCCGGCACCCGGCGAGGCCCCCCAGCATCGCGGCCAGCAGCGCCGCGGTCATGGCCGCCGCGCCTGCCAGGCCGGCCAGGCCGGCCAGGCGCCGACAGGGCGGCCGGCGGTGGCTGCTCGAGAGGTCCGAAGCTGGCATTGCTGGCATTGCTGGGTTGGAACGTGGCGGCGGCTGCCGGGGGGACGCGGCGCCGCGATGCACGCCGCCGTTGGCAGCGCCGGGAAGCGCCCGCACCGTCCGCCGGCTCCTCCGGCCAGCGCCCTCGGGGACGGCAAAGAATACCGCCGGGGCCCATTAAGAAAGTACAAAGACCTTCTCGTGCACTGAGTCACTCGCGGCAAGGCAGCTGTCTACGTTACACTTGGGCTCGCGCCAGCCTCATCGCCAAGAGCTCCCGCGGAGCGTCCCCTTGATCGACCGTGCCGAGGAAACTCAGCGCACCAGCCTGCCGGCCGCCTCGCGCGGCTGGAGCGACGCCCGGACCATGCGGCTCTGGCGCGTCACGGGGATCGCCGGGGCCCTCGCCATCCTGCTCCTCCAGGGGCTCGCCGTCGCGCGGCAGGCGCTGACGAGCGACGAGATCTTCCATGCGCTCGCCGGCGACCAGGCGGACCGGTACGGCGAGAACGATCAGAACCTCGAGCATCCGCCGCTGCTGAAGATGATCGCGGCCCTGCCGCTGCTGTCCACGCCGCGGCCCGTCGCTCCGCTGGCCCAGGTCACCTCGACGAAGCCGATCTGCGACTCTGCCGGTACCGAAGCCCTGGTGCGGCTCGGAGGGCGCACGCTGGCCGCCGCCGCCTTCGGCATGCCGTTCCTGATCGTGGCTTTCTTGCTCGGCCGCGAGCTGGGCGGCCCCGCGGCGGGCGTCAGCCTGGTGTTGCTGCTGGGCTTGAACTTCTGCGTCTTCCCGTTCCTCGCGCTGATCTATACCGACGCCGCCGCCGCCTTGGGATTCGGGATCGCGCTCTGGGCCGCCGCCGGCTTCCTGCGGCGCCCCGGCACGAGGTCCGCGATCCTCCTTGGGCTCGGGCTGGGTGTCGCGATCGCGAGCAAATTCTCCGGGCTGCTGGCGCTGCCCGCGGTCGCGGGCGCACTGGTCCTCGCGCCTGTCCGCGGCAGTGATTGGAAAGGATATCGGCGGCGGCTGCTCCACGGCGCCGCGGCCGTGCTCGTCGCCTGGGGCCTGGTCGAAGTCACCTACGGTATCGCCAACCGGCACTACCGGTCCGCGCATGGAAGCGAGACCATCCAGCTCTACTGCGGCAATCATGCGGACATGATCGTCGGCGATCGGCTGCAGCCCTGCGAGCGCCACTTGCTGTCACTCGAACGGCGCGACCCGCGCGCCGCGCAATGGCTGACCGGGCTGCTCGCGACGATGGCGCAGAACGCGATCGGCACCTACCCGGCGTGCAACTTCGGGACGATGCATTCGCGCGGCCATTGGTGGTACTTCCCGGTGCTGCTCC
>DATDGZ010000564.1:0-2567 GCA_036521795.1 Thermoanaerobaculia bacterium
AGGAGCCTTCATTGAGCTTGCGCAGCTTCCTCGCCGCCGCCGCCGTCGCCGTCCTGCTGATCGTGGCGCTTGCCGCCGCCGCGCTCTACCTTGCGTATCGCAAGCTGCGCCGCATCCGCATCGCGAGCGATTCCGACTTCTTCACCACCGTGCGCGCGGTGCCGCTCGCGCTGGTGGTGGGCCTCGACCTGCTCGACCTCGGCCTCGACGTCTTCTCGACGCCCATCACCTGGCTGCTGCTCGACCGCCTCGGCCTGAAGGCGCTGCGCAACGTCGCCACGATCAAGGCCGTCATCCCGATCGGCGACATGATCCCCGCCCTCACCCTCGCCTGGCTCGCCGCCCGCTATTTCAAGCTCGGCCGGCCGCCCGACCCGCAGCTGATCGAGACCGAGCGCACCGGTCCCGGCAGCTACGCGCCACGCGCGCACCGGGAGTGAGAGCTCATGCCCGGTGCTGGCTACTCCCCGCCAGCGACTCCTCCTCCCGCCAGGCGGCGTTGCCGTCGCTGTAGTGCTCGAGCTTCCAGATCGGGACTTCCGACTTGAGGCGTTCGAGGGCCTGGCGGCTGGCGTCATAGGCGGCGGCGCGATGGCGGGCGGCGGTGGCGATCGCGACGCTGGGCTCTCCGAGCGGGATCTCGCCCAGGCGGTGGACGATCGCCACCCGCAGTCCCTCGGTCGCCCGTTCGAGATCGGCGGCGATGCGCTCCAGGGCCTCGCAGGCCATCGGACGGTAGGCGGTATAGGTCAGCTTGAGCACCGCGGCGGCGGCTTCGTCGCGCCGGCGCGAGTGGTCGCGGACCGTGCCCAGGAAGAGGAGGACGGCGCCGCAGGCCGGGGATGCCACGCGGGCGATGACGTCCTGCGGATCGATCGGGGCGTCGACGAGCTCGACGCGCGGGCGCGCGGCGGTGCCGGTGGCCGCTTCTCCGCTGCCGCTGCCGCTGCCGCCCGAGACCGGAGGCAGGAGCGCCACCTCGGCGCCTTCGCTCAGCGGATCGTCGGAGCTGGCGATGGACCCGTTGACGGCCACCGCCAGCCTGGGCCAGAGGGGCGCCAGCGCCGGGTAGCGCGCGTCCAGCCAGGCGCGAAGGTCGGCGACCCTGGCTGGTCCCGGAAGCTCGAGCTCCAGCTCGCCGGTGCCCAGGGCGTCGCTGGCACTGGCGAAGGCCAGGAGGCGCACGCGCATGGCTGGATGCTAGTGCGCGAGCGCCCGGGCCGCAATCCCGGCGTGGCGGTCCATATAATGCCTGGGCTACCTGGGGAGACACGGTGCCGATATTGGAGAGCAGGATCAGCCGCAACGAGGCTTTCGAGCGCCGATCGGCGCACTGGCGGGGCGAGGTCGCCCGGCTGCGCGAGGAGGAGGAGCGGCTGCGGCTGGGAGGCGGGGCCGCCGCCGAGGAGCGGCAGCGGGCGCAGGGGAAGATGTTGGCCCGGGAGCGCGTGGCGGCGCTGTGCGACCCCGGCGCCGATTTCCAGGAGCTGGGGATCTGGGCGGCGGCAGGGATGTACCAGGAATTCGGAGGGGCTCCGGCGGCCGGGGTGGTGATGGGGGTGGGGCGGATCTCGGGCCGGGATGCCGTGGTGGTGGCGAACGACGCCACCGTCAAGGCGGGAGCCTGGTTCCCGATGACCTGCAAGAAGGTGCTGCGGGCGCAGGAGATCGCGCTCGAGAACCGGCTGCCGATCGTCTACCTGGTGGACTCGGCGGGCGTGTTCCTGCCGCTCCAGGACGAGATCTTCCCGGACCGGGAGCACTTCGGCCGGGCCTTCTACAACAACGCCCGGCTCTCCGCGGAGGGAGTGTTCCAGATGGCAGCGGTGATGGGGTCCTGCGTCGCCGGCGGCGCCTACCTGCCGATCATGAGCGACGAGGCTCACATCGTCGAGGGAACCGGGTCGATTTTCCTCGCCGGCCCGCACCTGGTGAAGGCGGCGATCGGCGAGCAGATCGACAACGAGGAGCTGGGCGGGGCGGCGGTGCAGTGCGACATCTCGGGGGTCGTGGACCACCGGCACCCGGACGAAGCGAGCTGCCTGGCCAAGATCCGCAGCCAGTTCACGCAGCTGGCGCGGCCGGCGATGGCGCCTTTCGCGCGGCGCGAGCCGGCGCCGCCGCTGTACGACGAGGAGGAGCTGTACGGGGTGATGCCGGTCGACCGCACGCGGCCCTACGACACCCACGAGGTGCTGGCGCGGCTCCTCGACGGCAGCGAGCTCGACGAGTACAAGGCGACCTACGGCCGGACGCTGATCTGCGGCACGGGTTGGATCGGCGGCTGGGCGGTCGGCGTGATCGCCAACCAGCGCTCCATCGTGCCGCGGTCGACGGGCACCGGACCGGGCGACAAGGAGCTGCAGATCGGCGGCGTCATCTACTCGGACTCGGCCGACAAGGGGGCGCGCTTCGTCGAGCTCTGCAACCAGAAGCGCCTGCCGCTGCTGTTCATCCAGGACGTGACCGGCTTCATGGTGGGCAGCCGGGCCGAGCGCGGCGGCATCATCAAGGACGGGGCCAAGATGGTGAACGCGGTCGCCAACTCGACGGTGCCCAAGATCACC
>DATDGZ010000565.1:0-6909 GCA_036521795.1 Thermoanaerobaculia bacterium
GTTCATCCCACCAGCCGAGCGAGACCTTCGGCGATCGGCCGCAGGCGGTCCAGCGCCACGGGCAGGTCGAGCAGCTCGACAGCCATGCCCACCAGGATCGCGCCGCTGCCCGGCTCGGGCTCGAAGCGCTGGACCACCCGGGCCGGCAGTTGGATAGGCGACGGCGATGGGCCGGGAGGATGGACCTCGATCCGCACCAGCTCGCGCATCCTGCCTGGACGGCTGGTGGCGACGAAGAGGCCGCCGTTGACCATGTCGCGTTCGTAGATGGCGAGGAAATCCTTGGCGCTGGCAAAGCGGACGGTGAAGGTGCGGACGTCCTCCTGTCGCGGCTCCTCGAGTGCCTCCGGCGTGCCGCCGCCCACCACCGCGCCTGCCGCCCCGCCCTCCTCGACCGGAAAGATCTCGCGGATCAGCTCCTCCGGGCTCAGGAAGCGCACCCCCATCCCCGGCGGCGTCACCTTCATCAGCTCGGGATGCACCGCGCGCCGGTGCGCCACCACCCCTTCGATCAAGAAGCCGCGCTCCCCGTGCACCACCTCGATGCGCAGCCGCGCCCGCGGCGGCAGCGGGTTCGCGGTCGAGATGTGCATGCCACCCGCGGAGATGTTGGTGCTGTAGCCGCGGTGGATCTTCTGGCCTGCCTGCCAGAACTGCACCTCGACCCGCCTCGGGACGCGCGTCTCGGTCCGCCTTCGATTCATGCGCCAAGCCTCCCGGCGGCCACCCCAGAGCCACCTCCAGGATACGACGACTCGCGACCCCTCGGGAAATCCCCTCCCGGGTAGGTATGATGTGGAGGAGGCCTCCAGGGTCGCGTTTGCGTCACCCGGGGCAGGGACGTAGAGCCATGAGAGTGCCGAACCCGCCTGCCAAGCCCCTGCTGGTCTATGACGGCGACTGCGGCTTCTGCCGCACCTGGGTGGCGCGCTGGCGCCGCACGGTGGGCCCGCAGGTCGACTACGAGCAGTTCCAGACCGCCGGTGCGCGCTTCCCCACCATCCAGCGCTCCCGCTTCCGCCGCGCACTGCAGCTCATCCTGCCCGACGGCGAGGTCTTCGAGGGCGCGGAGGCGGTGTTCCGCACCCTGGCGCTGGCCCCCGGCCGTCCGCACCAGCGCCGCTGGCTGGCCGTCTACCAGGACGTTCCCGGCGCCCGCCCGGTGTTCGAGTGGGGCTACCGCTGGGTCGCCGATCACCGGCCGCTGCTGACCCGGGTCTCGCATTTCTTCTTCGGTCCGCCCGCGGACGCGCGGTCGGCTGCCGCCGACGCCGGCGACATCGGGGACAGCGGCGACATCGGCGACGGCAAGATCAGCCCCGCCCGGGCCCGGGAGCTCGCCGCGGCCCGCCGCCGCCGCATCGCCGTGGGCGCCGGCCTGGGCGCGGTGCTGCTGCTCGGCGGCGTCGCCGCCTGGCGCCGGCGTGCCCGCCGGCTCGCGAGCGGCTCCGATCAGGGGGAGAAGTAGCGAACCAGGTTGAAGCCCAGCCGCAGGTCGTGCGTGGTGAAGCCGCCGGCGAAGTCGCCGCCGATCATCTGGTCGACGGTGGTGGCGCGCGAGTTGCCGAGGACGATCTGGAACCGGTGCCAGCCGATCTGCTTGGCGAACGCGGCGTGCCAGGCCAGGCGGCTGGCGCCCGGAACGTCGTGCAGAGCGTGATTGGCGGCGATGACCTCGCCGTCCAGCAGCCACTTGCCGGGCAGCGGCGCCGTGACTCCCACCGGCACGTTCCAGGCGTTGCGCAGCAGCGGCGTGTCATGCACCCAGGACGGCGAGGCGAAGACGTTCCATCCGGCGGCCAGGTTGCGGGCGAGCAGCAGCTGAGCAAAGGCCCGGTGCGGATCTTGGATCCCCACACGACCCAGCAGGTCGGCGCCGGCGCGCACCGCGGCCGACAGCGGCGTGTGCGCCGACTGGCCGAGGACCTGCAGCTTGCCCGCCAGCTCGAAGTCCTCCTGGAAGCTGGAGCGGTATACCGACAGGTCGAGGTGGCGCAGCAGGCCGTAGGTGAAGCCAATGCCGACATCGGCGCCGCTGTCGAGGCCCCACAGATTGTGCGCGTTCGCTCCCTGGTTGATCGCCTGGTCGAAGCGGTGGGTGAACAGCAGCTCGATCCGCCGCCGGCCGACAGTGAAGGGAGTGGCGACGTCGATGAGGCGGGTGCCGACGGGATCGCTCTTCCCCGGCTCGACCTGCGCCGCGAGCAACGTGTCGTTCGCCGGCGGGGAAGCCGGTGGGGCCGGTGGGGCCGGGGCGGCCGGTCCAGCCTGCGCCGGCGCGGCGGAGGCAGGGTCGCTGTGACCGGCTTCTTGGCCGGCGGCGGCATTCGCGGCACCGGCGGACTCCGGCGGCCCACCCGCTGTCGTGGTCGATTGCGCGCGTCCAGCCAAGCTGCAGGCGGCCATCAGCACGAATACCTGCAGCACATGGAGAGGGCATCGAAACAGCTGGGCTGGTGGCGTGCGCGACATGGGGACCACCTAGGGAGCCGCCGTGACCGTAATGGTGCCGCTCATTCCCACGCCACCGGCTGCTCCGTGGATCTGGCAATGGAAGTGCACGACCGTCGGGGAGTCGAACGTGCGCGCAAAGCTCCAAGCCGCTGTCGAAGGGTCTCCATTCCCCCCCGTGTCGTCACAGCCGTTCGAGCAGCGGAACGAGCCGTCATCGGCTGTCACGTTGTGAAAGCCGCCGGTATTGGTCCACGTCACGGTCGTGCCCGCACGCACCGTCAGATTCGCCGGCGTGAAGACGAAGTTGCTGGCCAGCACCGTGGTCTGCGAGCCCCCGGCCATCTCGGTCGGAGTCTTGACCGTGCCGCATCCCAGGAGCGTCAGGGCGAGAGCCGCCGTGGCGGCCGGCCCGCGGGCGCCGCCGAAGATCACGTTCATCGCAGAGGTACCCGGAGCGGCAGCGCGGCCCGCGATCAGTAGCCCGGTCCCGGCTTCGGCGCGTTGTCGCCGACCTGGATCGAGCCCTGCATCCCATTGGTGTGCCAGTGGGTCATGCAATGGTACTGGACCGTGACGCCGGGGGTGTTGAAGGTCTGCGAGAACATGACCCCGGGCTTCGTGAACATCATTCCCGAGTTGAACGAGCCGTTCTCCGCGGTCACCGTGTGGGTGTAGGTCGTGCTGTTCAGCACCCACTGCACGGTGTCGCCGGGATTGACGGTCACGTCCTTCGGGTTGAAGGCGAAATCGACGATCTGCACGGTCACCGTCTTGACCATCGAACTGGGTGACGTGGGTGACGACCCGCCGCCTCCGCACGCCGAGAGCGACAGCAGCCCTGCCGCCACCGCCCAGCGCGACCACCGTGTAGCCTGAACCATGAGATACCTCCGTCCTTGTCGATCCGGCGTGTACGATGGATCCGGGACTTGGACCTGCCACCGAAAGTGCGGTGCAACGTGCCGGCCCCAGGTGGACCTCCCGGCCCGACAGCCGCGGACATCCCGGGTCGCCCGGTATGTCCTCCGCCAAGGCACCAGGGTTCAACGGGCGGGCCTGCCTGCCGCCGCCATCGGCGCCATCGCCTCCATTGCCCAGCGGGCTCACGCGGCCCGGGAGGGCGGCGACGCCGGCATGAACTTTCGGGCGCAATCCAGGTACATACTCGCGACATGGCCAGGGACGCCGAGCTCACTCTGCTGCACCGCATCGCCGAGAAGGACCGCACGGCCTTCGAGGAGCTCTACACGCTCTATTACCGCCGCCTGTTCTCCTATCTCTTCAAGCTGACGCGCCGCGCCGAGATGGTCGAAGAGGTGCTCAACGACGTGATGGTGGTGATCTGGAAGAAGGCGGCGAGCTTCGACGGCCGCTCGCGACCTTCCACCTGGATCTTCGGGATCGCCTATCACAAGGCGATGAAAGCCCTGGCGCAGCGCCGGCCCCGGCAGTCGTCCGAGTGGCCGGGAGACGACGCCCGCCGCCAGCCGCCCGAGCCGGTCGACCACGACCAGCCGGAGAACCTGCTGGTGCGGCGCGAGCTCGCCACCACCCTGGGGCGCGCGTTGCTGGAGATCTCTGCCGAGCAGCGGGCGGTGGTCGAGCTGACCTATTACCACGGCCTGTCGTACCAGGAGATCTCGGAGGTCGTCGGCTGCCCGGTGAACACCGTCAAGACAAGGATGTTCCATGCCCGCCGCCGCCTCAGGGACCTGCTGCCGGCGATGGGAGTGTCGAGTCATGTCGGTTAGAGCCACGAGCCGGTCCGGACCGCGGGCCGCCGGCGCTGGCGCTGGACAACGTCCTGCTCGTCCTGGACATGCCGCACATGCAGCACATGCAGCACATGCAGCAAGTGAACCCGATGCAGCACCGAACACCGGGTCGAGGGGGAGGACCCTGAGGAGGCACGATGAGTGATCCCAAGCACGACGAGCGGCACGAGATTGTCTGGCTGCTGCTCCCCTGGTACACCAACGGCACGTTGGAGGCGGCCGAGCGGCTCCTGGTCGAAGACCACCTCGCCGGCTGTCCCAGCTGCCGCGAAGAGATGGCGCACTGCAACGGCCTCGCCGCTGCCCTGCGTGGCCGCCCGGAGCTCGCGCCCTCGCCGCACCCGCTGCAGCTGGCGCGGCTGATGGAGCGCCTCGACGCCCCCGACGCCGGCGACGCGGGCAACGCGTTCGCTGCGAGCGACGCCGGCGATGGACTCAACGCGACCGACGCGACCGACGCAGTCAGCGCGATCAACGCGAGCGGCGCCGGCGATGCGAGCGATGCGATCAACGCGAGCGCGGCAACCGAGGCGCGCCATGCGGCCGGCGCCGCCGGCGCCGGCGCACGATTCCGCCAGCGCGGCGCGTCCCTGCTCGGCGGCACGCCGCGGCTGGTCCGGTGGGCGCTGGCGGGACAGCTGGCGGCCCTGATCCTGCTGGCGACGGCACTGGCCTTCGGCCCGGCGCGCCGCCAGCCCGCTCTCTACCGCACCCTCTCGGAGCCCTCGGCACAGGCGGCCTCCCTAGCCGCGACGGCCGCGACGTCCGCGACGGCCGCGGCGCCGCAGATCCGGGTGGTGTTCGTCGAGGCGGCCACCGCGAAGCAGATGCGCGAGGTCCTGCTGTCCACCCGCGGCCACCTGGTGGACGGGCCTTCGCCGCTCGGCGCCTACACGCTGGAGCTGCCGGTGCCGGCCCCCGCCGTGGCCGCCCTGCCGGCCGGCGGCTCGCGGGGCGCCTGGACCGGCGACCTCGCGCCGGCGCCGCCCGCACCGCGCGCCTCGCCCAGGGAAGTCGCTCCGGACTCCGTGGGGATCGTCCTGGCTTATCTGCGCTCGCAGCCGATCGTGCGCTTCGCCGAGCCGGTCGCCGGCACCGGTGCACCGGCGACCTCGCCGGCGGCGCCTGCTCCGGGAACGGCTGCGGCGGCTCCCCAGGGCGTCCCCGGGACCACCCCCGAAGCGCCGCCATCGTGATATGACCTTCTCCATGGTTCGTTCCGGTGGACGAGGCCCAGGCACCGCCATGGTCTCGATCGCCGCTCGTGCCGGTAGAAGCGCCGGCGCCGGTGCAGCGGCAGCAGCAGCCGCCGCCGTGGGGTGGATCGCCGCGCTCTGCCTGCTGCTGGCCGTCCCGGGCTGCTCGGGCACCCACGGCGTGGCCGGCAGCGCGCCCGCCACGCCCGCCACGATGGCCGTCGCCGGCGGCGCCGCCGCCTCCGCGGACGTCGCGTCGCGGGACGTCGCGGGCCACGCGGACCTCGCCGGCACGGCCGACAGGGACGCGGACCTGCCGGCGCGGGTTCCGCCCGTTCCGCGGGACCGCGCCTTCACCCAGGTGATGATCACCCTGGCGCCGGCGCCTCCCCCGATCTGGGAGCAGATCACCCACGACCTCGAACGCACCTACCGGCTGCGGACGCTGTTCACCTGGTCCATGCAGTCGCTGGGCGAGCGCTGCATCGTCTTCGAGGCGCCCGGCGACCGCTCCATCGAGGCGCTGCTGCGCCGGCTGGCCTCCGATCCGCGGGTGGAGCTGGCGCAGGCGGTCCAGCGCTTCGTCACCCAGGGAGCCCACACCCCCAGCCTGCAGGTGCCGCTGCAGCACAGCGCCCAGGTCCTGCGTCTTGCCCAGGCGCATCGCTGGGCGACCGGCAAGGGGGTGCGGATCGCGGTGATCGACACCGGTGTCGACGTCGAGCATCCCGAGCTGCGCGGACAGATCGTCAAGATCGGCAACTTCGTCGAGCTCGGCGGCCGCGCCGATCCCAGCTTCAACAGCGACATCCACGGCACCGCGGTGGCGGGGGTGATCGCGGCCACGCTCAACTCCGACCTCGGCCTGGTCGGCGTCGCGCCGCAGGCCCAGATCTTCGCCCTCAAGGCCTGCTGGCAGGAGCGGCCCGGCGCGCGCGAAGCGGTGTGTGACAGCTACACCTTGTCCAAGGCCATCGATTTCGCCATCACCCAGGGCGCGCAGGTGCTGAACTTCAGCCTCGCGGGCCCACCGGATCCGATGATCGCCAAGCTGGTCGCGGCCGCGCTCGCACGCGGCATCGTGGTGGTGGCGGCCGACGGTCCCGACCCGGCGCGCTCCTTCCCGGCCACCCAGCGCGGCGTGCTGGGCGTGGCCGGCAGCGACGACCTGCAGGGCAGGCTGCGCTACCCGGCGCGGCGGCTGGCCGCCGACACCCTGGCGGCGCCCGGCGTCGACATCCTGACCACCGTGCCGCACGGGCATTACGACTTCTTCTCCGGCTCCTCGTTCGCCGCCGCGCAGGTCTCGGGAGTCGTCGCCCTGCTGCTCGAGCGTGAGCCGAAGCTGACGCCGGTCCAGGTCGCGGCGCTCTTCCACCGCACCGCCCACATCATCCCCGCCGCCTCCGGCGACCCCGCCGCCTCGATCGACCAGATCGACGCCTGCGCCGCCCTCGCCGCCAGCCTCGGCGGCGGCTGCATCT
>DATDGZ010000566.1:0-4044 GCA_036521795.1 Thermoanaerobaculia bacterium
GCTGGCAGGTGAGCGTGCAGGGGCGCATCGACGGGCTGCGCAGCGAGCCGGACGGCACCCTGGTGGTCGAGGAGATCAAGTCGGTGCGGCGCGGCGGCTCGCTGCCGCCGGCGGTGCGCGAGATCTACCAGCGCCAGGCGCTGCTCTACGCCTGGATGTTGGCGCGAGCGGCCGCGAGCGGCGCGGGCGTGCGGGCCGAGCTGGTGCTGATCGCGATCGGCAGCGACGAGGTCGAGCGCGAGGAGCTGCCGCTGCATCTCGCGGCGATGGAGGCGGCGGTGCGGCGGCGCGTCAACGTGCTGCTGCGCGCCTACGAGGCCGAGGCGCGGCGCCGGCAGGAGCGGCGGCGAGCGGCGGAGCGCCTCGCCTTTCCTTACCGCGAGCTCCGCCCCGGCCAGGAGCTGATCCTGGCGGCAGTCGAGACGGCGGTGGCGAACCGCGAGCACCTGCTGCTGCAGGCGACGACCGGCATCGGCAAGACCGTGGCGGCGCTCTATCCGGCGCTGCGCTACTGCCTGGCCCACGACAAGCGGCTGTTCGTGCTCACCGCCAAGACGATGCAACAGGAGATGGCGACGGCCGTCCTGCAGCTCTTGAACCAGGACGCCGCCTTCCGTTCGCTGCGCCTCCGCGCCAAGGCGAAGATGTGCGCCAACGACCAGGTCATCTGCCACGAAGAGTACTGCCGCTTCGCCAAGGACTACGCGCTGAAGCTGCAGACCTCGGGAGTGATCGCCGAGATCTACCAGCGTTATCCGGCGATCGAGCCCGACGACGTCTTCCGCGCCGCGCGCGCCGCCGAGGTCTGCCCGTTCGAGGTCAGCCTCGAGCTGGCGGCGCGCGTCGAGGTGACGGTCTGCGACTACAACTACGCCTTCGATCCCTACGTGTCGCTGCCCGACTTCTCGCCGGATCAGGACCTCTCCGACGCCGTGCTGGTGATCGACGAGGTGCACAACCTGGTCGAGCGCGGCCGCGGCTACTACAGCCCGTCGCTGTCGGCCGGCGCGGCGCGACAGGCGGCGGCGGCCCTCGGCCAGCTCGGGGAGTCGATCTATCTGCGCCTCGCGAGCCTCTGCCTGAAGCTCGCCGCCATCGTCGAGGAGGCGGTGCGGGACTGCCTCGACGACGTGGGCGGCGACGATGACCTCTTCCTGGGCGGTGGCGAGAACGGCGGCGGCGGCGGCGATGCCCGCGATGCCCGCGATGCCCACCGATGGGGCCGTGACCGCGCCGTCGAGAAGCCGCTGCCCGAGGAACGGTTCTGGCGGCTGCGGCCGGAGCTCGACGCCGCGTTCGTCGACTACCTCGAGCACCAGCGCGACCATCGCAGCTTCCGCGCCGAGGACCCTTTCGTCGAGCTCTACTTCGATTTCCTGCGCTTCCTGAACGTCCTCGCGGCGGCCGACGACGCCTTCAGCCAGTTCGTCGAGATCTGCCGCGGCGACTGCCGCGTGCGGGTGCTGTGCAAGGACCCCAGCCGCTTCCTGGGCGAGGTGATCAACCGCGCCCACACCGCGATCGGCCTCTCGGCCACCCTGTCGCCGCCCGAGTTCTACACCGGGCTGCTGGGCTTCGCCGCCGGCCGCACCGCCTTCGTCGAGATTCCGAACCCCTTCCCCGCCGGCAACCGCCGGGTGGTGATCGACACCACCGTCGCGACCACCTACCGCCAGCGCCCCACCTACTACGACCGCATCGCCGAGCGCCTGGCCGCCTTCGCCGAGGCGGTGCCGGGCAACTGCCTGGCGCTCTTTCCCAGCTACGCCTTCCTCGCCGAGGTGGCGGGACGCATGCGCCTGCGCGCCAAGCGCCTCTTCGTGCAGCGCCAGGCCGACAGCGACAAGGAGCGCGAGGCGCTGCTGGCGGTCCTGCGCTCGGCGGTGCTGGGGGACGTGCTGCTCGCCGCGGTGGCCGGCGGCGCGTTCGCGGAAGGGGTGGACTACCCGGGCGACATGCTGCGGGCGGTGGCGGTGGTCGGTCCCTGCCTGCCCGGCCTCTCGCTCGAGCGCCAGCTGCTCAAGGACTACTACCAGGAGCGCTTCGAGCGCGGCTTCGAGTACGCCTTCGTGGTCCCCGGCATGACCCGCGTCGTCCAGGCGGCCGGCCGCCTCATCCGCTCACCCCACGACACCGGCATCGTCGCCCTCTTCGACCAGCGCTTCCTCGAGAGCCCCTACCGCAAGCACCTCCCCGCCGACTGGCTCCCCGGCGAAGGCCCCTCCGGCCTGGTCGGCGACCCCGCAGGTGCCGCTGCGGAGTTCTTCCGGGTCCTGAGCCTGCGGCGATGAGGCGCCACTCTGACGGACACTTGCTGCATCGCTATCTCAGGACGGAGAATGAATAAGGGGGACCTGCCATGGCCAAGTCCACGATCACGGTCAAGCATCAGGTGACGTTGCCAAAGGAAATCCGGAAGAAGCTGGGAGTGGGGCCAGGCGACGTCTTGCAATGGGAAATCATTGGTGAGCACGTGCAGGTCACAGCTGTCACGCCGGCGTTCCTCGCACTCCAAGGAACCTTCAAGGTAGGTCCAGGAGACCCTGTAGAGGACCTGCGCAGGGCGCGAGAGCTGATGGGGATCAGGCGGGCATGAGAAGGACGGAGAGGACATCGGCAACGTCGTGGTGCATCGCCGTGCCGCTCGCCCTCGCGCTGGCCGCCGCGCCGGTGCGGGGCCAGGCCGGCGAGGACTGGACCGGCCTCGGGAGAGCCGTGACGCTCGAGATCTCGACGCGGCAGTTCGACAAGACCGTGGCCCGCTTCGACGAGACGATGACGGCGGTGCTGCCCGCGGCGACGCTCGCCGCCACCTGGGACGGCCTGCTGGGCCAGGTCGGGGCGTTCCGCGGCGTCACCGCGACGCGCCAGCAGGAAGCGAAGGGATATCACCTGGTCTTCGTGACCTGCCGGTTCGACAAGGCCACCCTCGACGTCAAGATCGCGTTCGATGCCAGGCAGCGCATCGCCGGGCTGTTCTTCGTCCCGACCCAGGGCCAGCCGCCAGCCCAGGCCCAGACCGAGGCCCCGGCTCAGACCCAGACCCGGTCCCCATCCCAGGCCCAGCCCGAGTGGGCGCCGCCCGAGTACGCGCGGCCCAGCGCCTTTCACGAGCGCACGCTGACGGTGGGCGCGAGCCCCTGGGAGCTGCCCGGCACGCTGGCGGTGCCGAACGGCACCGGTCCATTTCCGGCCGTGGTCCTGGTGCACGGATCGGGACCGGAGGACCAGGACGAGACCATCGGTCCCAACCGGCCGTTCAAGGACCTCGCATGGGGCCTCGCCAGCCGGGGCATCGCGGTCCTGCGCTACGACAAGCGCACGCTGCGCTACGGCTCCCGCCTCCGGCTGGACTCAGGCACCTTCACCGTCCGCGACGAGACCGTCGACGATGCGCGCACCGCCGTGGCGCTCGCCGCCGCGCAGCCGGAGATCGACCGCCGGAGGATCTTCGTCCTTGGCCACAGCCTGGGAGGCACGCTGGCGCCGCGCATCGCGCAAGGAGATCCGCGGGTGGCGGGACTCGTGCTGATGGGCGGCGGCGCCCGGCCGCTGGGCAAGGTCCTCGTCGAGCAGGTCCGCTACGTCGCCAGCCTCGGACCGGGTGGCGCGACCGCCGGCGAAGCGCAGATCCGGGCCGCGGAGCGAGCGGCGCGCGAGATCGACGACCCGGCGCTGACCCCGACGACGATGATCGACCTCCTCGGCACGTCGATCGCGGGCTCGTACTTCCTGGACCTGCGTTCCTACCATCCGGCGGCCGCGGCGGCCGAGCTCGGGATCCCCGTCCTGGTGCTGCAGGCCGCCCGCGACTACCAGGTCACGATGGCAGACTTCGAGGAGTGGAAGGCGGCGCTCGCCCACGGCCCGCGCGCCGTCTTCAAGCTCTACCCGGGGCTCTACCATCTCTTCATGCCCAGCACCACCGCCGGCGCCGGCCTCGGCTCGCCCGCCGACTACCAGCGGCCCGCGCACGTGGCCGCGCCGGTGATCGACGACATTGCGCGCTGGATTGCCTCCAGATAGGAGGGCGGAGAGGCCGGC
>DATDGZ010000567.1:0-11178 GCA_036521795.1 Thermoanaerobaculia bacterium
ATCCACCATCAGATCGAAGTCGGGACCCACGGCCTGCCGCATGAGGCGCACCGCTTCCATGTCCAGTTCGGGACCCCTCCGCCTCCGGCAGCGCCGTCAGCGCCGGCAGCACCGGTGCGAGGCCGCCGAGCAGCGCGCCCACGCCGGCCAGCGCCAGGCCCTCGCCCAGGAAGCGCCACCGCACCGAGCGCGGCGGGTAGCCCAGGGCCAGCAGCAGGCCGACTTCCCGCGCCCGGCGTTCGAGCCCGAGCGCGAACAGCAGGCCGGTCACCAACGCGGCGGAGACGATCAGGAAGGAGCTGAAGCTCACGAAGAGGGAGCTGAAGTCGGTGCCCTCGGCCGCGGCGCGCAGCCCCTCGGCGCGAACCGGACGCAGCGCCAGGCCGAAGTCCGCCGGCCGCAGCCGCGCCAGGAGCAGCGGCTCGAAGTGGGCCGCCAGCTGCTCCGATGCCGTCGCGGCCAACGGGACCGAGCCCGCCGCGGCACGCGGGGCCGAGCCCGGAGCCGCAGGCGAGGCCGACCCTGCCGCGGTCAGCGGGGCCGAGCCCGCCACGGCGAGCGCGCCCTGGCCCGCGGTGCCGGCGCCAGGAACCGGCGTGCATTCCAGGCGCACCGAGGTGAGATCGCCGAAGCGGCTGCGCCACCGGCGGCGCGCCGCATCGAGAGCGACGAAGGCTTTCGGCGCCGGTCCGAAGCGATGCCAGTAGGCCTCGTCGCGCGGCCGCACCCGGTGGAGATCGACCGGGAAGGGCGGCGACCAGGAAGCCATGTCGCGTGCCTGATCGATGCCGGGGAAGGACGGCGTCAGGCTGCGATCCGCGCCGAGGCCCGCGAGCGCCACGATGCCGCGCACCCGGAAAGCGGCGCCGCCGGTGCGCAGCGGCGCGCCGGCATCGCCGCTGTCGGGCAGGAACCAGCTCATCTCGACCGTGTCGCCGGGCCGCACCGCGAGATCCTCCGCCGCCCAGCTGTCGAGCAGGATGTCGTCGCCGGCAAGCGCCGGCGCCACCGCGCCGTTCACCAGGCGCGGCTGCCCCGCCTCCGGCCCTGCGCGCGGCGCCGGCCGCGGCCCGAGGGCGGTGACCATCGAATACGGGACCTCGCGCCCGTGCGCGGCGAGGCCGAGCGCCAGGTAGGTCAGGACCGGCCGCGCCGCGACGCCCATCTCGGCGGCGGCCGCCGCGGCTCCCGCCGCCACCGCCGGCGGCAGGAAGAACTCGCGGCTCTCGAGTGCCAGCCCGCACGCCGCGGGACCACTACCCGTCGGGGCCTGCAGCGGGCTCCCGGCCGGCGCAACGGCGCCGGCCGCTGGTGAAGCAGCGCCGGCCGCCGGCGAAGCGGCGTCAGTAGAAACCGCCGCGGGCGGCGCGCCGCTCGCCGCCGTCTCGAGCGGCCGCAGGACGAGACCGAGGTCGGCGAGCCGCAGGCCGGCGGCGAGCGCCGCCTCCACGGCGGGCGCGCCGATGTCCGGGGGCAGCCTGCCAACCAGTAGAGCGTTGACTCTCCCCTCCTCCCCCAGCTCGCGCTGCAGCTCGGCGAGCGGCAGGAAGGCGTTGCGCGGCGCCGCCTGCCCGGGCACCAGGTCGAAGCTCCCCGGTCCCTGGTCGGCCACCACGCCGGCGACGGTGAAGCGATGCGTGGCGAGCTGCGCCTCGGGGTCCTTGGCCGCGAGCAGCAGCTCGCGCGGGATGGCGCTCGGCTGCTCCCAGGACAGCAAGACGTCGTCGCCAGGCCGCGCCCCCAGCTGTCGCGCCAGGGTCTGGTTGAGGATCACCGGCGTGAGCCCCGCCGACCCGGGCGCTCCCCCGGCGGGCACCGGCAAACCATCGGCCACGGCCGAACCGCGCCCGTCAGGTAGCGCCCGCAGAGACGCCGGCTCGCCGGGAAAGAGCGCGGCGAAGCGCTGATCGACCCCGAGGATGGCGATCCGAGCCGCGCGGCGGCGCAGCGAGGCGTGGACGGCGGTGCCGCGCAGCACGATCAGCGGCGCCACCGTCACTCCCCGCGCCGGTCCCTGCGCCGCGCCCCACGCCGCTCCCTGCCCCGCTCCCCGCGTGGTCCCTGGCGGCATGCGGGCGCCGGCCACTCGCGGGGCCGCCCCGGCCAGCCGCCTCGCCATCTCACCCGCCAGCTGGGCGCGGAAGAAGCGCGGCGCGACCACTGCCAGCTCGACGTTGCCGAGGCGCTCGAGCCACAGCTGCCGCAGGCTGGCGCGCATCGAGTCGCCCACCGCCAGCGACCCCGTGAGCACGGTGGCGGTGACCGCGGCGCCGAGCAGCACCGCGAGGTGCAGGCGCCAGAAGTGGGTCAGGCTTCGCAGCACTGGCCGTCCCGCAGCTGCAACCGCCGCGCGCAGCGCGCCGCGAGCTCGCGGCTGTGGGTGGCGACGACCAGCATCGCGCCCTCCTGCCGCTGCAGCTCGAAGAGCAGGTCGGTCGCCGCCGCCGCGGTGGCGTGATCGAGGCTGCCGGTGGGCTCGTCGCAGAGCAGCAGGGCCGGCCGGTTGAGCAGCGCGCGGGCGATGGCGGCGCGTTGGCGCTCGCCGCCCGACAGCTCGGCGGGCCGGTGGCGCAGGCGGTCCGCGAGCCCGACCCGCGCCAGCAGCTCCACCCCGCGCTGCCGCGCTCCTGCCCGCTCGCGCCGGAAGGCCAGCGACGGCATCAGCACGTTCTCGAGCAGCGAGTACTGCGGCAGCAGGTAGTGGTCCTGGAAGACGAAGCCGATGCGCTCGTTGCGCAGCCGCGCCAGGGCCTTCTCCGGCAGGCTGTAGAGGTCGCTGCCGGCGAGAGTCACCGTGCCCGCGGTCGGCCGTTCCAGCGATCCCAGGACGTGCAGCAGGGTGCTCTTGCCCGACCCGGACGGCCCGACCACGCCCAGCGTCTCCGCCGGTTGCAGGCGGAAGGTCACGCCGCGCAACACCTGCAGCTCGCGCCCTCCCATGGTGAAGCTCTTGCTCACCTCCCAGGCGGTCAACCCAGACGCCGCCTGCGGCGCCGCCGCAGCCTCCGCTCCTGGCGCGGTCCCATCGGGTCCCGCCGCCGAGGTCCCGGATGCACCTGAGCGCGCCTCGCTCATCCCGCCGCCTGGTGTCCCGCTCACGAGCCTCCGAGCGCCGCGGCCTCGCGCCGCCCCGGGACGAGGCCCTGGTAGAGCGCCAGGGTGGCCGCGGCCATGGCCTCGTCGCCGTAGCGGGCGTGCACGGCTTCCTGGCCGGCGCGCCCCAGCCGCTCGCGCCGGCCGGGGTCCCGCAGCAGCTCGCCGAGGGCCGCCGCGAGGGCGGCCGGATCGCCGGGCGCCACCAGCACGCCGCCCCCGGTCTCCGCCAGCAGCTCGGGGAAAGCGCCGTGACGCGGCGCCACCACCGGCACGCCGTTCGCCAGCGCTTCGAGGACGTAGAGCCCCTTCGGCTCGGGGTAGACGGTGCCGACCGCCAGCAGGTCGAGGCCGGCGAGGAAGGCGATCTTCTCCTCGCGCGTCACCTCGCCGGCGTACCGGTAGTCGCCGGCGAGGCCCCAACCGCGGAGCTGCCGCTCGACGTCGCGCAGGTAGCCGCGGTGCCGCGGCGGGAGGTAGCCCGCGACGTGCAGGCGCACGCGCCCGGCACCGCCCAGGGCGTCAGCCAGCAGGCGGAAGGCGGCGGCAACCAGGTCGAGGCCCTTCTCCGGCGCGATCCGGCCCAGGTAGCCGACCACCCACGGCTCACCGGCGCCACGCGCCGCGCCACGCCCGGGACCGTGCGCTTGACCGTGCCCGGCGCCAGGCCCGGCCGCGCCCCAGGCGCCATGTCCAATCAAATTGAGGCCGAGCGGCACCACCGCCAGGCGCTCCCGCTCCACGTGCAGGTAGGAGGCCATGAGGTCGGCATAGAAGCGGCTCGGGGCGACGAACAGATCGACGTCCTGGGCGCGCTCGGCGAGGGCCGCGCGCACGGCGCCGCGGCTGGGCTCGGCCAGGCCGTCCAGGAACAGCTCCTCACCCTGCACCGAGCAGACCACGGGCACGCCCAGCTCGGCCTTGAGGCGGCGCGCGAAACCGGCAAACATCGAGTTGGTCAGGTGAACCACCTCCGGGCGGAAAGAATCGCGCAGCCACCCAGCCAGCTTGTCGAGCTCGCCTGCCTGGTTGCCCTGCTCGCCGCGCAGCACCGACAGCGTCAGCTCGCCCAGGCGCCCGGGATCGGTGGCGGAGCCGAGGCGCGCGACCAGCGCCAGCAGCCCCGGCCGGTCGAGCAGGCGCTCGACCCTGGGCCAGCCGCGGCGGAGCGGCGGCGCGATCTGCTTGAGGTAGACGTTGAGGGCGCCGAAGAAGACGCGCTCGATGGCGACCCCCGACTCATCGGTGCGCAGCGGAGTGTAGGTCGGCACCAGCACCGCGTCGTGCCCGAGCCGCTGCAGCGCCGCCACCAACGTGTTGTCGTGCAGGCAGCTGCCGCAGTACATGTCGGCGGCGCCGGCCGAGACGTAGGCGATGCGCACTGCCGGCCTACTCCCCGTCGGGCGAGAAGAAGAGCGCCAGCGTCGCCGCGCCGGGTGGCCGGGTGAGCAGCGACACCACGACCAGCGCCACGATCGAGACCGCCAGCACCAGCGCCACCGGCAGGATGCCGGTGCCGCCCAGGGTGTAGTCCGGCGACCGCCACTGGCTCACCACCAGCCAGCTCCACAGCGCGCTCACGCAGAGTGTCGCCGCGGCGATTCCTTGCTTGGTGCTGCGCGGCCAGAAGAGGGCCGCGACCACGAGCGGGAAGAGCGCCGCAAAGCCGGTGAAGCACCAGACCCCGAGCTTGAACAGGCTCGGATCGAACACCAGCGACAGCAGCCAGGCCGCCATCAGGATGCCGACCACGAAGCCGCGCCCGACCCACACCCGGGCCCGCTCGCTCATGCGGTCGCGGAAGCCGTAGTGGACCACGATGTCCTGGGTGAACATGGTGCTCACCGCCAGCACCTGGTGATCGAAGGAGTTCATGATCGCCGACAGCAGGGCGGCGGCGAGCAGGCCGACCAGCACCCCCGGGGCGTGGTGCTCGACGAGCCTCACCACGACCGAGTTGGCCGCGGCCGGCGGCAGGCGCGGGAAGTCGAGCCGCGCGAGCACCCCGAGCACGACGCTCGGCACCCAGACGACCGCGATGCACAGGGGGTAGATCACCACCGGCAGGCGGAAGGCGCGGGCGCTGCGCGCGGTCAGCCATTGCAGGAAGATGTGCGGGAACATGCCGACCGAGAGCGGGATGAGGGTGTAGCTGAGCAGCTGCAGCGGCCGGATCTTGGTGCCGCGCACCAGCAGCTCGGGATGGACCGCGCCGAGCCGCTGCATGGCGCTGTCGAGGCCGCCCAGCTGGTGCACGATCACCCAGCTGGCCACGCCTCCCAGCAGCAGCAGCAGCAGCGCCTGGAAGCCGTTGACCCAGATCGCCCCGCGCATGCCGCCGTAGGCGACGTAGCCGAGCACCACGGCGACGATGATCAGGCTTCCCGCCCACTTCGGCACGGCGCCGCCGGTGAGCTGGGCGAGGGCGATGCCGCCTCCCGCCAGGCCGATCAGCAGATAGGGAATGAGCAGGGCGTTGAGCACCACGAAGAGCAGCAGGCCGAGGCCGTCGGACTCGTAGCGCTCGCGGAAGAACTGGACGGGCGAGAGGTAGCCCCGCCGCTTGCCGAGCTCCCACACCCGCGTGCCGACGAAGTAGAAGACCAGCGGGATGACCAGCGCCGACGAGGAGCCCATCAGGGCGAAGACCCCGATCCCCGAGGTGTAGGCCTCGCCGCTCGCGCCGAGGACGGCGAAGGCGGTCATGTTGGCCCCGAACAGGTTGAGCAGCAGCAGCGCCGGGCCCAGGCTGCGGGAGGCGACGAAATAATCTTCGCTGGTGCGTTGGAACAGGCGGTGGCTGAAACCGCCGATCACCAGCACCGCGATGAAATAGGCGGCGATGATTCCGAGGGTCACCCGTGCTCTCCTTGTCCGCGCGGCGGCGGGATCGGCCGCGTCTCCCCGGCCCCGGACGGCACCCCGGGCGGCACCCCTGGAGGCCAAGCGTAGACCACCATCAGCCCGAGCACCACCGACACCGCGATGCAGAAGCCGATGTGGTAGACCAGGCCGGCCGGCAGCCCGAGCCACAGCCGGGAGTCGTTCCACAGCCAGAGGTCGTTGTGCAGCAGGTAGAGCGCCGCCAGCGCGGCGTAGAGCAGCGTGGCCCATCTGCGGCGTGTCATCGGCGATCTCCTGTCACGGCCGCCGCGTGCTCCGCGCTCCCCGCGGGCACCGCGCTCCCCGCCGCCGTCTTCTCCGCCGGCACCTCGGCGCCGCCCGGCGAATCCGGCGCGGCGGTCGCGGCGAGCGCCGCGAACAACCGCGAGAAATCGTGATCGAACACGTCGCCGCGCAGCACCCGGATCAGGTCATGGCGGCATTCGGGGAAGCGGCGGATGAACTTGGAAAAGCGGAAGTTCGGATCGTAGAACGTGTGGACCAGCACGCGCATGGCATCCATGCCGGCGACGAAGCGCGGCCCGAAGGCGCCGAGCCGCGCTCCCGAGAGGTCGCCGTCGGCCAGCGCGCCGAGGATGGCGTCGGCGGCGAGCTCGCCCGAGCTGAAGGCCAGCAGCACCCCCGAGGAGTAGATCGGGTCGAGGAAGCCGAAGGCGTCCCCGACCAGCACCCAGCCGGGGCCGGCGATCTGCCGCGACTTGTAGGAGAAGTCGCGCAGGGCGAGGAAGTCCATGACCCGCCGCGCCCCGGCCAGCCGCGGGATCAGCGGCGGGCAGCGTGCCACCTCCTCCTCGAACACCTGCTGCAGGCCGCCGGCGCGGCCGCCGACCAGGTACTCGACAGCGCCGACGACGCCGACGCTCACCCGGTCGTGCGGCAGCGGGATGTACCAGAACCACGACTCCTGCCGCTCGGTGTGCAGCACCAGCGTCGCTCCCTCGTCGATGCCGGGGTCGCGCAGGGCGCCCTCGAAATGGCTGAAGATCGCCGCCTTCCGCAGCAGCGGATCGATCTCGCGCAAGCCCAGCCGCCGGCCCAGGATCGCGCTCTGGCCGGTGGCGTCCACGACCACCCTGGCGTGGAGCTCGCGGCGTCCTTCTTGCGGCAGGTCGGCGGCGACGCCCACCGCCCGCTCGCCGTCGAACAGCACCTCGCGCACGGTCGCGCCCTGGCGCACCTCGACGCCATGGCGGCGCGCGTTGTCGATCAGCATGCGGTCGAAGTCGCGCCGCGGCACCTGCCAGGTGATCGAGCCCTCCCCCGGATCGGTCTCCTGGAAGTAGAAGGGGGCCGAGGGGCGGCCGCTCTTCGAGTAGAACTGGACGCTGTGCTTGCGCGGGAAGGGGCTGGCGTAGAGCTGGTCGAGCAGGCCGAGCCGCGCGAAGGTGCGGTAGGTCTCCGGCATCAGCGACTCGCCGATCTTGAAACCGGTCTCGGGCAGCCGTTCGAGCAGCGTGACCCGGCGGCCGGCGGCAGCCACCAGGGTGGCGACGGTGGCGCCGGCGGGGCCGCCGCCCATCACGATCACGTCGTAGTCGATGTCCTCAATGTCCTCAATGTCCTCAACATGGGTTCCCTGCTGCATGTCGATCCCTCAGGAAGGGCCCGGGCGAGCCGGTGCCGTGCGGGCCAGGAATGGAGCGGTCAAGCGCATCGTCACCCCGGCGTAGACCGCGGCGCCACTCGCCGGGATGACCGAGGTGGTGCCGAGCCCGCGCGTGTAGGTCCTCGCGTTGGTCAGGTTCTTGACCTCGATGCGCGCCTTGAGCGGCCCGAGCGGCATCGCCAGGGAGGCGTCGGCGGTGAAAGCGGCGGGAATGGCGAAGGCGTTGTCGGCGGCGATGTACTGCCGCGACACGTAGCGCCCGCCGGCGCCCAGCTCGAGGCCGGCAGGCAGGCGCCGCGACAGCCACAGATTGGCGATCTGCGCCGGCGCCAGCGGCGGCGTGTTGCCGGTGCGATCGACGGTCGCGAACATCGGCGGCTCGAAGGCGACCAGCACGCTCTCGGCGAAGCGGGTGAAGACCGCGCTCTCGTAGGCGTAGGAGAAGACGACGTCGAAGCCCGCCAGGCGGTGCGCCAGCAGCGACAGCTCGACGCCGCGCGTGCGCTGGCTGCCGGTCTGCTCGCTGAAGCCATTGGCGCTCGGGATCGCCTCGTTGCGGCGCGTCAGCTGGTAGACGGCCAGGGTGGCGCGCAGCCGGCCGCCCGCGAGGTCGCTCTTCGCGCCGGCCTCGAGCTGGCTGCCGGCCTCCGGGCGGGCCGGGCCGACGACGCGGGTCGAAGGGGGTGCGAAGCCGCGCCCGGCGTTGGCGTAGAGCGACAACCCGGAAGCCGCGGCCGGCGAGAAGGTGACCCCGGCCATCGGCGAGAGCTGCGAGTCGTGGCGCACCGTGCCGGTCGCGCGGTCGCTGTAGTCGAGGTGATCGAAGCGGCCGCCGAGCAACAGCTGGAGGCGCTCGGAGAAGGCGACGTGGTCGAGGAGATAGGGTGCGGCGATCAGGGTCCGCGCGTCGCCGGCCGAGGATTCCCCGGGCAGCAGGAATATCGGGCCGCGTGCGGTCTCGACTGGCGCCAGCAGGTCGATCGACGGCAGCGCGCCGACGTCGAGCGTGAAGTCGTCGCCGCGGCGCGCCAGCTCGAGCCCGCCGAGCAGATGGTGGGTGAGCGGACCGGTCTTGGCCTCGGTGCTCGCCTCGAGCTGGTTGCCCCAGAACTGCTGGCGGTCGTCGAGCAGCACCAGCGAGCGCGCGACCTGCAGGCGGCCGGTGGGATCGGGGAAGACGCCGTCGAGAAGGGTGCCGTCGGAGAGCCAGGAGAGCTCGCGGTAGTACGCCTTGTCGTGCACGGTGAAGGCGCCGGCCTTGCCCTCCCAGTCGAGCTGGAAGCGGCTGAGCGCCTGGTCCGAGCGGTCGAAGGGCGACTGGTAGGAGCGGCTGGCGGGAACGCCGGCCACCTGGTTGCCCAGGAGCGGCAGCCCGGCATCGGGGTTGAAATGGTCCTCGAGGCGCTCGAAGCTCACGACCAGCGAGCTGCCCGGGTCCTGCGGGCGCCAGGCGAAGACGGGGTTGACGCCCCAGGCGCGGCCGCCGCGCCCGTCGCGCCAGCCGTCGGTCGCCTCCCAGAGGCCGTTCAGGCGCAGGCCGAGCCGGCCGTCCTGGCCGCTCCAGTTGCTGTCCAGGGTGCCCTGGCGGGTGCCGAAGCTGCCGCCCTCTGCGGCGGCTTCGACGAACTCGTCGGCGAGCGGCTGCTTGCGCACGATGTTGACCACGCCGGCGAGCGGGTTGCCGCCGTAGAGGAAGCTCGCCGGCCCCTTCAGCACCTCCACCCGATCGGCGTTGTAGAGCTGGTAGAAAGTGGTCACCGGCTCGGGCGCGCCGTCCGTCATCACCAGCGCGCTCGTCTCCGAGTCGAGGCCGCGCAGCACGAAGAAGTCGGCGGCGCCGGACTCGGTGTGGATGCCCACCCCGCTCGCGTCCCGGAGCGCGTCGCCGAGCACGCGCGCGTCCTGCTGCTCGAGCAGCGGCGCGCCGATCACGTCGATGGTCGCCGGCAGCAGGCGGGTGGGCAGCGGCAGCTTGACGATGGTGGTGGTGGCCGGCACCAGCTCCGCGACGCCCTGGACCAACAGCTCCTCGCGGTGATGCAGCGCGGGCGCCGCGCCGGCCTGATCGCGGTCCGCCGGCGAGTCACCGGGCGCAGCGGTGCCGGGCGCAGCGGCGCCGGGCGCAGCGGTGCCGGTGCCCGTCGCCGCCGGTGGCTGCGCGGCGCCCGGCGGCTGGGCGGAGCCTGGCACCTGGGCGGAGCCGGGCGCCTGGGCCGCCGCCTGGTCGACCGTCGTCGCGGCCGCGGCGCCCGTCTCCTGCGCCGCCCCGGCCTGGCCGACCGCCAGCATCGGCGCCGCCGCGAACGCCAGGGCGGCGGCCCATGCCAGCCGGCGCGCGCCGCGCCCGGGTCCAGGCGCACGCGGCGGTGGCGCCGGCATCCTCGAATCCCTCATGATCTCCTCCACGCCTGAAGTGCCCACGCGGTCCCTCCCCGAGACGCCGCCCCTCAACGGGCGGCGGCGAGATCGAACGCCTCCATCTGCTCGCGGTTGCGCAGGAAGAGCTTGCCGCCGGCGAGGCTCGGCCCGGTCCAGCAGCGGCCGTTCAGGGCCTGGAAGCTGGCGCGCTCGTGGTAGGCGTCCGGCACGGCGTCGGCGAGCACCAGCTTGCCGCTCTCCGACAGCACCACCAGCAACCCGTCGGCGAGGATCAACGAGCCGTGCCCGAGCCCGCGCTGCTTCCAGCGCTCCTCCCCGGTCTGCACCTTGACGCATTTGAGGGTGCCGTTGTCGAAGCCGTAGACGTAGTCGCCGGCGAGCACCGCCGAGCTGAACTGGTTCTTCATCTCGCGGCTCTTCCAGAGCTGCTGGACCTTCACCCGGCCACCGTCCGCGTGGAGCTGGAAGAGCGCGGCGCCGGTGTCGTAGCCGGAGGAGACGTACAGCTTGTCGGGAGCGACGAAGAGGGGCGTCGCCGCGTTGACGTCATAGTCCGTCGTCCACGGGATCTCCCAGAGCACCCGCCCGTCCGCCGCGGCGACGCCGGCCACCGAGCCGCCGGTGAAGAAGATCGCCTGGCGCACCCCGGCGGCGGTGAGGGCGATCGGCGATGCGTAGCCCGGCCTCTCGTCGAGAGCCGACCAGACCACCTTGCCGCTGTGCTTGTCGAAGGCCATCGCCGAGCGGCCGCCGCGGCCACCGACCGCCACCAGCAGCAGGTCGCCTTCGACCAGCGGCGAGCTGGCGCTGCCCCAGGTCGGCATGCGGGCGCCGAATTCCTTGGCGAGGTCGTGCCGCCACGCCACCTTGCCGTTCGCCGCCGACACCGCCAGCAGCTGCCCCTGGGCGCTCTGCACGTAGAGCATGCCGGCGTCGTAGGTGGGGGTCGAGCGCGGGCCGCTGCCCTGGTCGTTGGACAGCTCGGCGTCGGTGCGCTGCTGCCACAGCTGGTGCCCGTTGGCGGCGTCGAAGGCGCCCAGGTACTCGATGTCGTTGGTGCCGAAGAGAGTGAAGATGCGGCCGTCCACCACCGCGAGATGCGAGTAGCCTTCGCCGATCGGCACCTGCCAGAGCAACCGCGGCCCGCTCGCCGGCCAGCTGCGCACCAGGTGGGCCGCCGCCCGCGCGACGCCGTC
>DATDGZ010000568.1:0-2055 GCA_036521795.1 Thermoanaerobaculia bacterium
GCCGCGCTGCCGGCCCTCGCCGGCCGGGGCGAGGGTCACGGCGCAGCCGATGGCGCTGGCAGCGGGCGCGCCCCGGCGGGGGCCGCCGAGGAGCTGCTGGCGGCGCTCTGGGAGGAGCTGCTCGGCGTCGAGCGGGTGGCGGCCGGAGACGATTTCTTCGCCCTGGGCGGCCACTCCCTGCTGGCCGCCCAGCTGGTGGCGCGCATCGCGCAGAGCTTCGGCGTCGAGCTGCCGCTGCGCGCGGTCTTCGACGCGCCCAGCCTCGAGCGGCTGGCGGCGGCGGTCGCGGCGGCACGCCTCGCCGGCGCCGGCGAGGAGCTCCCTCCCCTGTGCCCGGTCCCCCGCGGCGGCGAGCTGCCGCTCTCCTTCGCGCAGGAGCGGCTCTGGGTGCTCGACCGGCTCGCTCCAGGCAGCCCGGCCTACAACGTGCCCGCGCTCCTCGCCCTCGATGGCGCGCTCGACCGCGGGGCGCTCGCGGCGGCGTGGCGCGCCCTCGTCCGGCGCCCCGAGGCGCTGCGCACCACCTTCGAGCTGCGCGGCGCCCGCACCGTCCAGGTGGTGGCTGCCGAGGGCTGCCGCGAGCTGCCGCTCGTCGACCTCGCGGGGCTGCCGCCGGCGATCGCGGCGCCCGAGGCCTCGCGATGGGCGGCGGCGGAGGCGCGGCGGGCTTTCGACCTCGCGCGCGGCCCGCTGCTGCGCGCCGCCCTGCTCTGCGAGCGGCCGGAGCGTCACCTGCTGCTGCTCAACCTCCACCACATCGTGGTCGACGGCTGGTCGTTGGGAATCCTGGTGCGCGAGCTCGCGGCGCTCTACGCCGCGGCGCGCGGCGGGGCCGCCGCGGCGCTGCCCGCCCTGCCCGTGCAGTACGCCGACTACGCGGTGTGGCAGCGCGAGTCGCTCGGCGGCGGCCGGCTGGCCGCGCTGCTCGCGTACTGGCGGGCGCGGCTCGCTCCCCCGCTGGCACCGCTCGACCTGCCGGCCGACCGGCCGCGGCCGGCGGTGCAGAGCTTCCGCGGCGGCCGCCGCCAGCGGCTGCTGGCGGCGGATCTGGGGCCGGCGGTCGGCCGGCTGGGGCGGCGCCACGGAGCGACCGCCTTCATGACGCTCCTCGCCGGCTTCCTCGCCCTCCTCCACCGCCACACCGGCCAGCCGCGCATCGCGGTCGGATCGCCGGTCGCCAACCGCCGCCGCCGCGAGCTGGAAGGGGTGGTCGGGCTGTTCCTCAACACCCTGGTGCTCGACGCCGACCTGGGCGACGACCCGGCCTTCACGGCGCTCCTGGGCCGCGTTCGCGAGTCTGCCCTGGCCGCCTACGACCACCAGGAGATGCCCTTCGAGCGCCTGGTCGCCGAGCTGCGGCCCGAGCGCGATCTCGCCCGCGCGCCGCTGGTGTCGGTGCTGTTCAGCCTCGACCAGGTCCCGGCGCCGCCGCCGGCCATGGCGGGCCTCACCCTCGAGCCGCTGGCGGTCCCCTCCGAGGCGGCGAAGCTCGACCTCGCCCTGGTGCTCCGGGACGGCGGCGAGGGCCTCCTCGCCTCCTTGAGCTACAGCGCCGACCTCTTCGACGCCGCGTCGATCGACCGTCTGGCGGGGCACTTCGAGCGGCTGCTCGCGAGCGCCCTGGCCGCCCCGGAGCGCCGCGTCTCGCAGCTCGAGCTGCTCGAGGCCGGTGAGCGCCACCAGCTGCTGGTCGAGTGGAACGCGACCGCACGGGCGCCCGAGGGCCGCGGGGTGATCCAGATGTTCGAGGCCCAGGCGGCGCGCACGCCCGGCGCGCCGGCCCTGGCGCTGGCCGGCCTCGAGGGGGAGAGGGAGGACCGGGAGCGGCTCTCTTACGCCGATCTGAACCGGCGAGCCAATCGCCTGGCCCGCCGCCTGCGCGCCTGTGGCGTCGGGCCCGAGGTGCGGGTCGGCATCGGCCTCGAGCGCTCCCTGGCCATGGTCACCGCGGTCCTCGGGGTGCTCAAGGCGGGAGGCGCCTACGTGCCGCTCGATCCCGCCGATCCGCCGGCGCGGCTGCGCTTCCTGCTGGCCGACGCCGGCGTCGCGGTGTTG
>DATDGZ010000569.1:0-21493 GCA_036521795.1 Thermoanaerobaculia bacterium
TGCAGCATCCTCTCGATGCTGGTGTCGGTGGCCTGGCGCGACCGCCGCGCCGGAGCGGCGCCACGTGTGGCGGCAGTGGCCGGCGCCTGCTGGTCCGCCGGGGCCGGCGGCTGGCCCGCGGTCGCCGGAGGCGCCTCGCCCGCCACGGCGGGCGGCGACGGCGTGGAGGCGGCGGCGACGGCTGGCGTATCGCCGGCGGCGGCGGGAGCTGCCGGGGCCGCGGCGCGCGGCCGCGATGGGCGCGCGCCGCCCCGCTCCGTGGCACCCGGCAGCTGCGGCCCGGAGGCGACCCGATCCCCGTCCAGGCGGTAGCCGGCGGCCAGCAGGCGACGGCGCAGCTTCGCCCACGGCTCGCGGTCGCCAGTCTCGGAGAGCCGGGAGACCTGGTTCGCGAGCTCGATCACCCGCGTGTGGCGGCCCTTGTCGAGCTGCAGCTGGATGAGCAGCAGGTAGGCCGCGAAGTGTCGCGGCCGGAGGCGCACTGCGTCGCGCAAGCGCTCGATCGCCTTCTCCTCGAGACCGTACTTGGCCAGCACCTCGGCCTCGGAGACCAGGTCCTCGTAGCGCTCGACGGCGGGGGGCAGCAGCTCCGCGGCGGTGCGCTCGAGCAGATCGGAGTCGATCTTGATCGCCGGCGCCCCCGCCGTGCCCGGCGCAGGCGGCCCCTCGGGTCCGAGCGCCGCGAGCGCTCCGAGCTGCTGCGGCGGCGGCAGCTCGCGGCCGGACGGCGGCGCCGCGGCCGCATCACTCGGCGGAACCGCAGGCGGCCGCTGATCCGCGGCGGCATCCGGGGGCCGCGACGACGGCAGCAGCGGCGGCGCGACCTCGCCCGCCCGGAAAGGCCGCCGGAGGTCCGGGCGGCCGGCACCCTCCGCGACGTCCGCCGGCTGGTCGAAAGTCGCGAACGGATTGATCAGCTCGAACTCGCCGGTCAGCCGCAGCTCCGGCAACTCCGGCAGGCGCTCGGGTAGCTCCCGCCCGGCCGCCTCGGCCGCCGATGCGGTGGGAGTGGCACCCAGCGGCGGCGCCGCGGCTGGCCCGAACGGCAACGCGGTGGGCCTCGGCGGCGGCGCCGCGGCCGGCCCGAGCGATGCCGCCGCCGATCCGGCGGCAGGCGGGCCCTCCCGCGCCCAGGAGGGACGCCGCGGCTCGCGCAGCATGTCGGGAGGCGGCTTGACCAGGCTGGCGGGCTCCTCCTCGTCCTCGATGTCGAGCACGAAAACGTCCTCGAGATCGGCGTCGCCGTCCGCCGGCGCCTGCTCCGGCCGCCCCCGGGCTCCGGCCGCACCCGCCGCCGCGCCAGCCTGGCCGGACACGCCGGACGCGGTCTCCTCGTCGACCTCGAACGCCGGCTCGTACCCGGCGGCCGGTCCGAACCGGGTGGCCGGCGGCTCCCGGTCGTCTTCCGCCGTCTCGCCCCCCCAACGCTCGGCACGCGACGGCAAGCCCTGGTCCGCCGGCGGCGGCGGCGCCGCGGCCTCGTCGACGACGAGCTCGCTGCCCAGCTCGAGGTCGATCTCCATGTCCAGGTCGAGGTCGAGATCGGGCGCCTGTGGCGGCGGGGCCGGCGGCGGTGGGGGGGCGACCGGTGCCCGCGGCGCGCTCGGAGCCGGCGCAGAGACGGCAGCCGCAGGGGCGGTCGCTGCCGGCGGGGCTGCCGCGGGAGGCGCCGGCGCCGGGGGGGCGGCCGGCGCGGCGATGCCGGCGCGGGTGCCGCCGAGGCCACCCGGGAACGCCGCCGCCGCCCCGCCGCCGATCATGCGGGCGACCTGCGCCGCCTGCGGATTGCGCTCGACCGCCGCCGACAGGAAGCGCACGGTGATCGCCGTACCGGCCGCCTCCTTGAGCTTCAGCGCCGCGTCGGTAATGAAGGCGAGATTGGTGCTGTCGATGGCGAGCGCCCGCTCGTACACCTGGGCCGCTTCTTGCGGGTGGCCGTGGGTGAGCATCAGCTCGGCGATGATGCGGTACTCGCCCATCGCCTTCTCGATCAGCTGCTGCTGCTGGTAGAGCTCGGCCAGCTTGACGTGATACGTCGGATTGTTCGGCTCGAGGTCCGCCATCTTCTGGTAGATGGCAATGGTCGAGGTGGCGTTCTCGTGCTTCTGGTAGTAGTCGGCCAGCACCTGGTACTGCGTGCGGGCTTCGGTGACCAGTCCCTGGCGGTGATAGAGCTCGGCCAGGTTCTCGTAGACGTCGAGCCGCGTCGGGTCCAGCTTGATGATCTTCTTGTAGATGGCGATGGCTTTGACGAAGAAGCCCTCGCCGGCGTACTGCTCGGCGATCTGGTTGAAGAAGTCGACCGCCTCGTCGATGCGCTGGATGCGGGCGTAGAGATCGCCGACGCGGTTCAGCGTATTGATGTCGTTCGGGTTCTCCTCGAGCAGCTTGCGGTACTCGCGGATGGCCGGCTCGATCTTGCCCCGCGCCACGTACTTCTCGGCGGTCTGCACCACCTGCTCGCGCTTGACCGCCATCAGTCGTCCAATTCCGCCGCCGCCGCCGTGCGGGAGGCGCGGCGCGGAAGCACCGGCTGGAAGGTGAGCCGGTGCTCGGGGCACGGTCCACGCGCGGCCAGCGCCGCCAGGTGCTCGGGCACGCCGTAGCCCTTGTGCGCGGCGAAGCCGTAATGCGGATAGCGCTGACCGAGCTCGATCATCAGCCGGTCACGCTCCACCTTGGCAACGATGGAAGCACAGGCTACAGCGTAACTGATGACGTCGCCGCGCACCACCGGCAGGCAGGGGAAACCGAGCCCCGGCAGCGCGACGGCATCGATCACCGCGCAATCCGGCGGCGGCGAGAGGGCGGCCAGCGCCTCGCGCATCGCCAGCCGGGAAGCCTCGAGGATGTTGATCCGATCGATCACCTCGGCCGAGACGCTCGCCACCGCCACGCCCAGGCAGCGCTCGCGGATCGCTCCGGCCAGCCGCTCCCGGTCGGGTGGGAGCAGGCACTTGCTGTCGTCGACGCCGGGGACCAGGCAGCGAGTGTCCAGGATCAGCGCGGCGGCCACCACCGGGCCTGCCAGGGCGCCGCGCCCGACCTCGTCGGCGCCGGCGATGCGGGCGAAGCCGCAATGCGCCAGCTGCTCCTCGAGCCCGCGCAGCAACCGCAGGCGGTAGGCTTCCGCGAAGAGATCGTGAATGCGCACCGGCGGCGCCGTCCGCTGGAGCCCGGCGCCGGCGCTAGGAGGAGGTCGCCTTGTCTGCCGCGGCCCCGCCCCCGCCGGTCTCTGGAGTCGGCGGAGTCGGCGAGGTCGCCGCGGAAGCCGATCGCGGCGCTCCCGGCTCGTCGCGCCGCTCCTCGATGCGGGCTGCCTTGCCGCGCAGCGCGCGCAGGTAGTAGAGCTTGGCGCGCCGCACCTTGCCGCGCCGGATCACCTCGATGCGGCTGAGCGACGGCGAGTGCAGCGGGAAGATGCGCTCGACGCCGATGCCGCCCGAGATCTTCCGCACGGTGAAGGTCTCGCGGGTGCCGCCGCCGCGCCTGCCGATCACCACGCCTTGGAAGACCTGGATGCGTTCCTTGTCACCCTCGACGACCCGCACGTGGACGCGCACCGTGTCGCCGGCGCGGAACTCGGGCTGTTCCTTGTGAATGTAAAGACTTTCCACCTGCTGCAGCTGATTCATGACTTCACCTCGCCATCTCGAGCCCGGCGCTCCGCAGTTGGAACGATTCCGGTCATTATTGGCCAACTCCGCGGGACCGCGCAAGCGCTTCCGGCCCGCCCACCGCCCCGCCTGCCGTCCCACCCTCCGCCCCACCTTCCAAGAGATCGGGACGCTTCGCGCGGGTCGCCCGCGCGGCTTCCTCGCGGCGCCAGCGGCGGATCGCGGCATGATCGCCGGACAGCAGCACCGCCGGCACTGTCAGACCCTCGACCACCGGCGGGCGCGTGTAGTGCGGGTGGTCGAGCAGGCCGTCGCGGAAGCTGTCCATGGCCACGGACTCCGCCTGCCCCACCACCCCGGGCACCTGCCGGGACAGCGCCTCGATCAGGACCATGGCCGGCAGCTCGCCGCCGGACAGCACGTAGTCGCCGATCGAGACCTCCTCGTCCACCACCGTCTGCCGCACCCGCTCGTCGACCCCCTCGTAACGGCCGCAGAGCAGGATCAGCTCTCCATGGGCGGCCAGCTCCCGGACCTTGACGTCGTCCAGCCGCGCTCCTTGCGGCGACAGCAGCACCCGCCAGGGCCCGTGACCCTCCGTGGCCTCGCCGCCCTCGCCGCCCTCGCCGCTCTCGCCGCCCCGCGGCATGAGCGCCCGCACCCCCCGGATCCACGGCGGCGCCATCATCACCATGCCGCCGCCGCCGCCGTAGGGCTCGTCGTCGACGCTGCGATGCCGGTCCTCGGCGAAGTCGCGCAGGTCGCGCACCGAAACCGTCAGCAGCTCCCTGGCGATCGCCCTCCCCACCAGGCTGGTGGCAAGGAACGGTCCGAAGAGCTCGGGGAAGATGGTCAGGACCTGGATGCGCATGCTTCGATCAGCCCCGGCGGCAGATCCAGCTCGATCCTGCCGTGCTCGACGTCGACGGCGCGGAGGAAGCGCGCCACGAACGGCACCGGCACCTCGCGGCGGCCGTCCGCGACGATCAGCAGCAGGCCGCCGCCGTCCTCCACCACCTCGACCACCTTCCCCAGATCCTCGCCACCGTCGCTGCAGCGGCACCCCAGCAGCTCGAAGCGGTAATACGTCCCCACCGGCGCCGGTGGCACCAGCGAACGCTCGACCTCGAGCCAGCCGCCGCGCAGCGCCACCGCCGCCTCGCGGTCGCCGATCCCGGCAAACCGCACCAGCGCCGTCGCTTGCCGGGCCCGGCCGCCGCCCGGGGGCCTGCCCGGCGCACTGGCCGCGCGGCGCGAGGCAACCACCAGCGCCACCTCCGGACGGCCCTCGCGCACCAGCAGCAAGGAGCTTCCCGGATCGAACCGCCGCGGCGCGTCTGTCAGCACTTCCACGATCGCTTCACCACGCAGGCCGTGCGGCCGCAAGATCCGGCCGACTACGATCGTCTCCGGGGTGGCAGCCGGAGCTGCCGGCGCTGCCGGCGGCTCACTGGTCTTCGAGGATGTCGAGCTCATACCGCTCGCCACGCCGGTCACCCCGGGTCTCGAGCAGCGTGCGCAGGGCACGCGCGGTGCGCCCCTGGCGACCGATCACCTTCCCCAGGTCGTCGGGGGCCACTCGCAGCTCCAGCACCGAGCCGCGGTCCCGCCGCCCCCCCGTCGGGTGAGTCCCGGACACCGCCACCGCCTCCTGGTCGTCGACCAGCAGGCGGACCAGGTCCCGGACGTCGTCGACCAGCTCAGGCACTCTTGCGCGCCTGGCCCATCAGCCGCTTGACCGTGGGCGACAGCTGGGCCCCCTGGCCGACCCAGTAGCCGATGCGCTCGGCGTCGAGCGTGACCCGCGCCGGCTTGCCGGTCGGATCGTAGTGGCCCAGCTCCTCCACCGCCGAGGCGGTCGGGACGTTGCGTGAGTCCGACACCACCACGCGGTAGTAAGGACTGTGCCGAGCGCCCATGCGGCGCAGGCGGATCTTCAGCATTCTCGTCGAGCCTCCAGATTCAGTGGGTAAGCGCGCATCGTGTGCTCCCGCGCGCCGCACAAAGACAGAAGAGTCTAGCAGATGCTGGACCCGCGGGCTACATCCCCCCCATCGCCTTGCGCAGCCACTTGCCCTGGACGCCCTTGAACATCTTCTGCATGCCGCGGTACTGCTTGATCAGGCGGTTGACGTCCTGCACCTTGGTGCCGGACCCCATGGCGATGCGGCGTTTCCGGCTGCCGTTCAGGACGTCGGGGCGGCGCCGCTCGTGCGGCGTCATGGAGTTGATGATGGCCTCGACCCGCTGCAGGCCGCCCTCGTCCACGTTGGCGCCCTCCAGGCCGCGCAGCGGTCCGACCTTCGGCAGCATCTCGAGCACCTGCGCGAGCGGTCCCATCCGCCGCAGCTGGCGCAGCTGATCGCGCAGGTCCTCGAGCGTGAACTGCTGGTGCGCCAGGCGCTGCGCCAGCCGCTGGGCTTCGTCGCGGTCGAGGCCGCGCTCCGCCTTCTCGATCAGCGACAGGACGTCCCCCATGCCGATCATCCGCGAGGCCATGCGCTCGGGGTGGAAGAGCTCGAGGTCGTCCGCCTTCTCGCCGACGCCCACGAAACGGATGGGGACCTGGGTGACCGTGCGGATCGAGAGTGCGGCGCCGCCGCGCGAATCGCCGTCGAGCTTGGTCAGGATGACGCCGGTGAGCGCGAGCGCCCCGGCGAACCGCTCGGCGCTGCGCACCGCGTCCTGGCCGGTCATGGCATCGGCCACGAACAGGGTCTCGGCCGGCGACAGCCGCTCGGCGAGCGCCGCCAGCTCCTCCATCAGGGCCTCGTCGACGTGCAGCCGGCCGGCGGTGTCCACGATCAGCACGTCGTGGCCGCGCTCGCGGGCGCTGGTCACCGCGCGGCCGGCGAGCGCGAGCACGGTCTCGCCGGGCTCGGGGGCGAGCACCGGCACGTCGACCCCGCGGCCCACCTGCTGCAGCTGCTCGACGGCGGCCGCGCGCTGCAGGTCGCCGGCGACCAGCAGCGGCTGGCGGCCGCGCGCCTTCAGCCGGCGGGCGAGCTTGCCGGCGGTGGTGGTCTTGCCCGATCCTTGCAAGCCGCACAGCAGGATCACCGCCGGCCGGCCGTCGAGCCGGAGCTCGCCGCCTTCCTCGCCGAGCAGCGCGGTCAGCTCGTCGCGCACCACCTTGATGACCTGCTGCGCCGGGGTCAGGCTCTCCATCACCTCGGCGCCCAGGGCGCGCTCGCGCACCCTCTCGATGAACGGCTTGACCACCCGCACCTGGACGTCGGCCTCGAGCAGCACCAGGCGGATCTGGCGCATCGCCGCCTGCAGCGCCTCCGGCGTGACCTTGCCTTCGCCGCGCAGCTGGTGGAAGACGTCCTGGAGCTTCCCCTGGAGACCATCGAACATCGCGACACCTCGCCGGCGATCGCGCCGCCTCGGCGGCAGCGGACCGGCCCGGGATGCTACCACCTGCGGCCGCCGACGCCGCGGCCAAACCTGCTAGCCTCCGGGCAGTCATGCGATTCCGGCGCTCGCCCCGCTCCCGCACCGTGCTCCTGGTTCTCGCCGTTGCGGCCGTCGCGCTGCTCGGCGCGCTGGACGCTTGCTGGCTGGAGACCCGGGTGCTGCTGTTCGAGGACTCGGTGCGCCTGCCGCTGATCGCGCCGCGCCTCCGCCTCGTCCACCTCTCGGACCTCCACGTCGCCGGCGACTCGCCCCTGCTGCACCAGCTGCTGCGGCGGGTGGTGGCGGCGCGGCCCGACCTGGTCGCGGTGAGTGGCGACCTGATCAGCGACGTGCAGGACCCGCTGGCCCAGGCCCGTCACACCGCCGCCGCGGCGGCCTTCATCTCGCAGCTGCGCCGGCTGGCGCCGGGGGCGCCGATCTATGCCGTGCAGGGCCACAGCGAGTATCAGGGGGAGGTGGTGGTGGCGCTGCGGCGGGCGGGCATCACCTGGCTCTCCGACGAGGGGCGCCGCGTCGGTCCCGGCGGCAGCCTGCTGCTGCTGGGGCTCAACCAGCAGGTGGGCATCGACCGCCTGGCGCTGGCCGGCAAGCCGCCTTTCCGCGTCATCCGGCAAGCCGGCCAGTGGCTGCACATGGCCCGCCTCGCTTCGCCGGTCCGCAACTTCTACCTGCACTTCGATCCCGCTCCACGCAGCCTGGACGACGACACCGGTCCGCTCGCCTGGAGCGGCTACGACGCCATCTGCGACACGCGCATCGACCGGGAACAGACCGGCGCCGGCATCGAGGTGCACAGCCGCTACGTGCTCGGCGAAGACCGCATGATCCGGCTGCGGCGGATGAGCCGCGAGGACGACGGCACCGGTACCTTCTCGCTGCTCCTGCACGGCTCCGCGTTCACCGGCGGCGCCGCCGACCATCTCGACACCGGGGTCGCGCCGCAACCCGGCCGCTGGTATCGCCTGCGCCTGCGCACCCGCGTCGAGCCGGCCGTGGTGCGAGTGGCGGCCCGCGTCTGGCCCGCCGGCCAGCCCGAGCCGGGAACGTGGCAGGCCTGGGCCGAGGACCGCTCGGCCGATCGCGTCACCGCCGGCACCGTCGGGATCTGGGCCTGGGGCGGCGGGACGGTGCTCTATCGCGGCCTGCAAGTGGTCGACCCGGACGGCAGGCAGCTCCTCGCCGACCCGGTCTCCGGTCCGCAACGCCCGCGCGGCTGGCGCGACGAGGCGCGTGGCACCCGCCTGCAGCTGGCCCTGGCCCGCAGCCCCGCGACGCCGCCGGGCATCCCGCGGCTCGTCCTCTCCCACACCCCCGACGTGGTGCTCGAGGCCTCGCAGCGCGGCATCGAGGCGGTGCTCGCCGGCCACACCCACGGCGGCCAGGTGCGCCTCCCCTTCCTTGGCGCCCTCACCACCCGCTCCTCCCTGGGCCCCTACTACGATTACGGCCTGTTCGACTTCGCCGCCGCCAACCAGCGCGGCGTCACCACCCTGTACATCAACGCCGGCATCGGCACCTCGCTGCTGCCGTTGCGCTTCTTCTGTCCTCCCCGCTTCGCCGTCGTCGAGCTCGGCCGCTGAGAAGCGCCCCGTTCGTGGCCTGACCGTGCTAGAGTGTGTATGGGTGGGTGTATTGAGAAGGAAGACAGGAAAGGGAAAGGTGGGGCATGCGAACCAACATCGTGCTTGACGACGACCTGGTCGCGGAGGCGGCGCGCCTGAGCGGCATCCGGACGAAGAAGGACCTGGTTCACGAGGCGCTGCGGGTCTTCATCGCCACCAAGAAGCGCAAGAGCCTGCTCGATCTCGCCGGCAAGATCGAATTCGCGCCGGGCTACGACTACAAGGCGCTGCGCCAAGACCGCCCGTCCGCCGCCCACCAGGACTTCGTCCACGAGCCTCGTCCAGCCACCCGCAAGAGCCGGCGCGCCCGTCCCGACGAGCCGGACGCGGTAGGCCCGGGGACCCCGGAGACCCCGGGGACCCCGGGGACCAACCGCGGCGGGTCGGACTCTTGATCGTCGTCGACTCGTCCGTCCTGATCTCGTTCTTGCGCGGTCTGCCGACACCGGGCGCCGATCGCCTGCGCGAGCTCGAGCTCGTGGGCGAACCCTTCGCGCTCCCGGTCGCGTGCTGCCAGGAGGTCTTGCAGGGCGCCAGGGACGAGCGCGAATGGCAGCTGCTCGACACCTACCTGTCGTCGCAGTGGCTGCTCGAGCCGGAAGATCCCTGGCAGACCCACCGCCAGGCGGCACGCATCTACTTCGATTGCCGCCGCCGCGGTGTGACCGTGCGTTCCACTGTCGACTGCCTGATCGCGCAGCTGGTGATCGACCACGCCGGCATCCTGTTGCACGAAGATGCCGACTTCGAGCGGATTCGCGCTGTCCGCCCGCTGCGCACGCTCCGCGACTAGCCCGGACCGCGGCGGCGCTGGCTCCACCAGAGCCAGGCAGGCAGCAGGGTGATGGCGACGAGGGAGGTGCAGAAGGCGCCCAGCACGGCGACCTTGCCGGTCGACTGCAGGGCGGGATAGTGGGAGAAGACGATCGAGCCGAAGCCGACGATGGTGGAGATCGCCGCCGCCGCCACCGCCTTGCCGGTCTCGCGCAGCCCGCTGTCGAAGACCGCCGCGGCCTGGCCCCGGTCCTCGTCGTAGCGGTGCATCACGTAGATGCCGTAATCGGTGCCGATGCCGATGATCATCGTGGTGACGAAGATGTTGACGAAGTTCATCGGGATGCGGAACGCCACCATCCCGCCGACCATCAGCGTGATCCCGACCAGCAGCGGCACGAGAGCCAGGAGCGTCGAGCGCAAGCTGCGGAAGTCGATCCACAGGATCGCCGCCACCAGCACCAGGCCGAGCACGCCGGCGATCCACGCGTCGTGCACGACCAGCAGCTTGATGCGCTGGTTGATGACGTTGATGCCCGCCAGCTGGGCGTGCGGACCGAGCGCGGCCGCCAGCCGCGTCACCGCGGGCGGCACCTCCCGGCGCCAGCGGCCGTCGGGCGGCGGATACAGGTAGACGGCGGCCCGCCATCCCCAGCGTTGGCGCTTGAGGTAGCGGTCGAGCAGCAGCTCGGTCTGCGGCGACGGCGCGAAGTCGGCGACGCCGATCGGCCGCGACAGCGCCAGCGCGCTCGCCAGCAGGTCCAGGCCGGGCGCGAAAGGCTCCGGCCGCAGGCCCTCTTCGCCCAGCGCCGCCGCGAACCGGTCGCGCACCCGCGCCATGGCGAGCGTCGACGAGCGACCGCGCGCCAGCCAGTCGAGCACCTCCTGCTGCTGCCGGCGCGGCGGGATCAACGACGACGGCGCGCTGATCCCTTGCAGCGCCCCGCTCTCGACCAGCGGCCGCGCCGCCGCCGCCGCGCGCTCCGAGAGCGCCAGCACCTCGTCGAGCGAGCGCCCGGACAGCGACAGGATCATCGAGTCGAAGCCTGAGCCGAACCGGCGGCCCACCTCGGCGCTGATGCGGCTCCCCTGGATGACCGTCGGCCGCATGGTGGCCATGCTGTCGTCGAAGGTCAGGTGGCGCGAGGCCACGAGCGCCGCCAGGGTGAGCACGGCCCCCACGCTCATCGCCGCCAGCGGATGGCGCATGCACAAGGCGGTCAGCCGCCGGGTGCCGAAGCTGTGGAGATAGAACCTCGGCTCGGTGCGGCGGCGCTGGTGGTGATCGGCGCTCCACGCCAGCATCGCCGGCAGCAGCAGCAGCACGGAGACCATGCAGAACAGGATGCCGGTGCCGGTCAGCAGCCCCATCTGGCGCAGGCCGGTGAAGCCGGTGAAGGTGAAGGCGTAGAAGGTGGCGGCGGTGGTGGTGGCCCCGGCGATGACCGCGCTGCCGGTCGAGCTGCTCATCGTCGCCAGCGCGGACTCCACGTCGCGGCCGCGGTTCCGCTCCTCGACGTAGCGGCCGTAGGAGACGATGACGAAGTCGATCCCCAGGCCGATCAACAGCGCCGCGCAGACGCTGGTGGCCGACGAGAGAGCGCCGAAGGCCACGCCGGCGAAGCCGAAGGTGAGCACCAGGCCGGTGAGCAGCGGCACGAAGGCATAGACGAGAGCGCCGGCGCGCCGGAAGGCGAAGAGGAAAAGGACCAGCACCGCCAGCGCCGAGGTGGCGATGTTGACGAACATGTCGTGGCGGATCAGCGCCGCGTCGCCGAGCGCCGAGACGTAGGGGCCGCCGATCTCGACCTTCGGCCTGGCCGGACCGTCGGGACCGGCGATCGCGCCCCAGCGACCGAGAGCGCCGGCCACGACCTCTTCGGTGCCGCGGGTCAGGCGCTCGTCGAAGGGGATGTCCTGGGGGGGCCGCCGCGGCTCCGCCAGGACCAGCAGCAGGCGGTGGTCGCGCGACAAGTAGTAGCCGCTCGCCCAGTCGACCTGCAGCGTGCCGCGCGAGCTGGCGACGTGGCCGAGCAGCAGGTCGGAGAGACCCAGCGGATCGAGCTTGGCGACCTCCTTGACGGAGAGCGCCTGGGGAGTCTCGAGCTGCCGGCGGAGCTCGCTCACCCGCCGGCGGATGCCGGCGTCGCTGAGGCGCGCCTCGACCTCGCGCCGGCCGGCGTCGTCCAGGAACAGCACGGACTTGGGAAAGAAGGCGGCGAGCAGCTCCTCAGGGTTGCCGAGGCGATGCTGCACGGACTTGACCTCGGGCAGGGTGGCCAGGCCCGCGGCGAGGTCGTCGGCCAGCGACTCGTAGGGTTCAGGCACCGCCCCCTCCGGCAGCTCGATCACCACCAGCACGTAGGTGTTGCTGCCGAAGTCCTGCAGCATCTGGATGTAGGAGTGGATCGCCGGGTCCTGCCGCGGCAGCAGGTTGAGCATGTCGGTGTCGAACGACAGGCGGAGGATGGACACTGCCGACAGCCCGGCCAGCACCGCGAACACCACGAAGATGGCGCGGTACCGCCGGCGCGCCAGGCGCGCCAGCCCGGCGAGCAGGCGGCTCACTGGGCGTCGCCCCGGGCCGCGGGTGCGCCCTCGGCGGCCAGCACGAAGCGCCGGAAGCGCACGAAGTACTCGACGCCGGAGTAGACCGAGATCAGCACCGCCGCCCAGAGCGAGATCTTGGAGATGTGCTTGAGCTCGCCGGGCAGCTGGCTGTGGATGATGAGGGCGGCCACGGCGACGATCTGCACCACCGTCTTGAGCTTGCCCGAGAAGACGGCCGGGATGACGCGGTTCTCGGCGGCGGCGAAGCTGCGCAGGGCAGTGACCGCGAACTCGCGCGCCACGATCACCACCACCATCCAGGCCGGAGCCTCCCCCATCTCGACCAGCGAGATGAACGCCGCCGAGATCAAGATCTTGTCGGCGGCGGGGTCGAGCAGGATGCCGAGGCGGGTGACCTCGCGGCGGCGGCGGGCGAGGTAGCCGTCGAAGAAGTCCATGATCGCGGCGAGCAGGAAGAGGCCCAGCCCCCACCACTCCTTGTCCTCGAACTTGGTCAGCAGCACCACCACCAGGGGCGGGACGAGCAGGATCCGGCAGATCGACAGCAGGTTGGGTAGATTGAGCATCGGTCGAGGCCGCGGCGCCGAGGCGCGCCGGCATTCTATGCCACGGACCCCGTCCGGTTCGTCAGGCGCCGGACCCACGACCCCGAGCTTCGAGGCGATTTAGCGAGAGCCGGGAAGCGAGGTCGTCAACAGCAGGCGGCCGGTGGCGCCGCGGGTGACGTAGGGGGCCGGGCGGCGGCCGGCGTGCCATTGCCATTGCGTCGATGGCGACAGGCCATCTCCCCGGTAGAGCGCCATCACCCGCTGCACGTAGTCGACGGTGTCGGGATAGGGCGGCACGCCGTGGTGGCGCTCGACCGCGCCCGGGCCGGCGTTGTAGGCGGCGAGCGCCATCTCGAGGCTGCCCTGGAAGGTGTCGATCAGCTGCCGCAAGTAGGCGGTGCCGCCGCGAAGGTTCTCGTCGACGTCGTAGGGATGGAAGACCGCCAGCTCGACCGCGGTGTCGGGCATCAATTGCATCAGCCCCATGGCCCCCTTGTTGGAGCGGGCCCGGTGGTTGTAGCCCGACTCGACCTGGATGACCGCCCGGACCAGGCGCGGGTCGAGGTGGCGGGCCTCGCAGTGGCGGCGGATGATCGGCTCGAGCCCGCCGCTCGGCAGGCCGGGCACGTCGGGCACCGGCAGCAGGTCGGCGGCGAACCGGCGCGCATGCTGCACCGACGTCTCGTTGACGATCACTCGGCGCCCATCGGCGCCCTGGGCGATACGGACCGGCTGGGGAGCCAGCAGCTCGGAGCGCTGGAAGGGGTGGACGCTCGGCGAGGCGAGGCCGGACGGCGACGCCGCCGCAGCCGGCAGCCGCGCCAGGAAAGTCAAGCCGATCAGGATACAGACCGCAGCCCGCAACGCCTTCACAGAGATGGCACTCCCGTAGTGGGAGCGGCATTCTAGCACGACACTCCGCTTCCACGACCAACCGTAGCTGCACGCCGTCTTCATCGCCGATAGGCTCCCTTCGAGCTGGTCGCTGGCTTCGCCGGACGGCGGAGGCACATCTGGACGACAGCTCCTCCATCCTCGCCAAGTGTTACAGCGGCTTCGTTGTCGACCAGGCTCATTCTCCGTGCGGGCGCACGGGAAATCGATCAGACAGATCCTGAAGCTTCGGCAAGACTCCTGGCCGGCTTCCCGTCAGCATCTGTCCTACCTGCTGCGACCTGGCATGGCTGTCCGGCCGCGCCGGCCACGCTGCCTTGACAAGCAACCGCATCGACTCTATAGGAGAACGACCCGGAGCTCTGTGAGGACAAGCAGCCGGCCCGGGAAGCCCGTTGCGCGAGCAGATTCCTGACCGCGTGGAGCGCCGACGTCGCGTTCGTGCTCGACCGATCGCCACGCCGCCGGCGGCGGCCCAGAGAGACTGTCCGACCCGGGGGCACCGACCGTCGCTTCGATGTGGCTCCGGCTAGGCTATCAGCTCCGCCGCGCTGCGCCGCAGCAGCAGCCAGAGGTCGTCGAGGTGCCGGCGGGTGGTGCGCAGGTTGCCGATCGCCGCGTGCAAGGTGTAGCGCCCGTCCAGCACCGTGTGGGAGAGGAAGAAGGGCCCGGCGGCATTGACCCTGGCGAGCAGCCGCTCGTTCAGGCGGTCCTGGGCGGCGCCGGCGGACTCCGGCGGCGCCGCCGGCTGCGACGCCGGCGCCGGCCGCGGCCCCTGCCCTTGCCCTGCCGCCACGGGCAGCCGGACCCGGAAGCACACGACGCTGAACGGCACCGGCGCCGCCAGCTCGAAGACCGGATCGGCCTCGATACGGGCGGCCAGGTCGCGGGCCATGGCGCAGTGCTCGCGCAGGCGCTCTTGCAGCCCCTCCACGCCGAAGGCGCGGATCACCATCCAGAGCTTGAGCGCGCGGAAGCGCCTGCCGAGCTGGAAGCCGAGATCCATCAGGTTCGTCACCCCTGGCTCGTCGGTGCGGAGGTACTCGGGGACCAGCCCGAAGGCGGCGCGCAGGTTCGCCGCGTCGCGCACCAGCAGCACCGAGCAGTCGACCGGCGTGAACAGCCACTTGTGCGGGTTGACGACGATCGAGTCGGCGCGCGCCAGGCCGGGCATCCGCGCCCGCAGCTCCGGGCAGATCGCCGCCACGCCGGCATAGGCCGCGTCGACGTGCAGCCACAGACCGTGCTCGCCGCAGAGGTCGGCGATCTCGGGCACCGGATCGATGCTGGTCGTCGAGGTGGTGCCGACCGTGGCGACCACGGCCAGCGGGCGCCGCCCCGCCGCGCGGTCGGCGGCGATGGCCGCCGCCAGGGCTGCCGGCCGCATGCGGAACTCGGCGTCGCTCTCCACCCGCCGCACCTGGTCGTGGCCCAGGCCGAGGATGATCGCGGCCTTGTCGACCGACGAATGCGCCTGGTCGCTGGCGTAGAGGGTGAGCGGCGGCACCTCCGGGCGGCCGGCCAGCCCGCGGCTCCGCGCCGCGAGCCCCGGCGCGTGGTGGCGCGCCGCCGCCAGCGCCACCAGCGTGCTGGTCGAGGCGGTGTCGTTGATGTGGCCGCGGAACTCCGGCGGCAGGCCCATCATCTGCCGCAGCCAGTCGCAGACCCGCTCCTCGAGCTCGGTGGCGGCCGGCGAGGTGCGCCAGAGCATGGCGTTGACGTTGAGGCCGGCGGCGAGGGCTTCGCCGACGATGCCGGGAGCCGAGCCGGTGATCGCGAAGTAGGCGAGGAAGCCGGGGTGGTTCCAGTGCGTGACGTGCGGCTCGATGAGCCGCTGGTAGTCGTCGAGCAGCACGTCCAGCGGCTGCGGGCTCGCCGGCGGCGCAGCCGGCAGCTGCGCGGCGACCTCCCCCGGCGCCACGCCGGGGAGCACCGGCCGCTCCCCCACCCCCTCGAGGTAGTCGGCGAGCAGGTCGGCGACGCGGTGCATCGCGGCGCGGAACTCGGGCGTCGGAAGGTCCTGGCTCATGCCGCGTCCTTCTCGCCTCCGGCTGAAGACGGTCCTGCGCGACGCCGCCCATCCTCTGGACGGCGCCACGCCAGTGGAGCGTTACCCGGTTTCTTAGCTGGCGCCCTTGCGCTTCAGCTCCTCGTCGATGACCTTCGAGAGGTCATCCGCGGACACCACGCCGGAGACGAAGCGGCCGTTGATGAACATCGCCGGCGTTCCGTTGACTCCCGCCTTGCTGCCGGCCTTCATGTCACTCTGGACCACCGGCGTCTCCTTGCCCGAATCGAGACAGCTGTTGAAGCTGGCGGCGTTGATACCGGCGATGCCGGCGGCCTTGGACTTCAGCCCGTCGACCGCCAGGCCGGCCTGGTCCTTGAACATGGCGTCGTGCATCTCCCAGAACTTGCCCTGCTCGTTGGCGCACAGCGCGGCCTCGGCGGCCTTGGCGGCGTTCGGATGCATGGGCAGCGGGAACTGGCGGAAGACCAGGCGGACCTTGTTGCCGTACTTCGACACCACCTGCTCGAGGGTGGGGGTGATCCGCGAGCAGAAGGGGCACTGGAAGTCGGAGAACTCGACGATCGTGACCGGGGCGCCGGCCGGGCCCTTGGCAGGGCCGCTGGCGGCCACGTCCACCCGCATCGGCTCGAGCAGGTAATCGACCTTGTACTTGGCCTCGAGCGTCTTGAAGTACTTGTCACGCGCGTCCTGCTGCCCGTTCTGCGCCAGGTATGCCTTGATCTGCGGCATCACGGTGTCCTTGGAAGTCTGCGCCGGTATCCGCGCCTTGTTCTTCTCGTAGAAGGCCTCGGCGTCGGCGTCCGTCACCTCGCCCGGCTTGATGTCGGCGAGCAGCTTGTCCTTGGACACGCCCCGCGCCGCGGCCTCGGCGTCGAGCAGGCGGTCCTGCACCACCTTCTTCAGCTCCGCGTCGAGGATCTCGTGCCGGCGCTGCAGGTACTCCCGCTCCAGCTGGTCGAACTGGTCGGAGCCTTCCGCGTGCACGTCTCTGGCGGTGATGGCCTTGCCGTTGACCCGGGCGAGCACCTGGCCGGGGTCATCCTGCGAACCGGCCTTGGAGCCGTTCTTGTCCTGGGCCGAGCACGCCGGCAGGTAGAAACCGAGACTCAAGACCAGCACCAGCAGACTCGGAATCAGATGCCGCGAAGCGGCTCGCTTGCGATCGGATGCGTCCATGTCCTGTAACTCCTTTTCGACCGTAACTCTAGATACGGCAATGATTTGAGCGATGATACCCGACGGCGCGACAGGCGATTTTAACACACGGGCCGCCGGCCGGAAGGCCCGGGTGGGGCCTGCCAAGCGATCCCGCGTACCTCTCTTACGGACCACCGGCCCCGTTCGTCTACCCGGGCCAGCCTTGCGGCGCCGGAGGGGCCGAAGCGACCGGAGTGGCCGGCGCGAGGGGCGACAGGTGGCGCGACACCAGGCCCTCGAGGATGCGCTCGGCACTGATGCCGCGCAGCCGCATCGCCGGTCCGGTGAGCAGCGCCTCGGCCAGCGCCAGCCGGGCGGCACGCCATGGAGCGGCGCGCGGGGCCGAGGGGAGGTCCGCCTCCTCCGCCGGCTCCGGCAGCGACCGCAGGACGGCAGCCGCGGCAAGCTCCCAGGGACGCCCGGCGCGCGGGTCGTCCCAGCCGGCCGGCGCGCCGCCGCCCGCCCCGCCTCCCCTGCCGCTCCAATGGGTCGCGCCCGGCCTGGCTCGCGGGGGGCCTGCGGCGCTGGCGGGACCAGCCACGGCGGCGGCGGCGCGAGCGACGCCGGCGACGCCCGCAGCGCCGGCCGCGCCAGCCGCCGCCAGCGCCTCGGCGGCGCTGAGCAGGTACACCGCGGCCCCGGTCTCGGCATAGGCGCCGGCGGCAGCGGCGAAGGCGCGTGCCAGGACCTCGACCCGGTCCGCATCGGCGGTCGCCGCCGGGCCGAGGAAGACCGCCAGCGAGCGGCTGCGCAGGGTCGGCAGCAGGTCGAGGCGCGAGGGGGCGAGCAGCAGGAAGTGGCGGGGTGCCGAGACGTGCGGCTCCTCGAGGTTCTTGAGCAGCGCATTCGCCGCCTCGCCGCTCAGGCTCTCGGCGCTGGCGATCACGAACACCTGGCCGCGCGCCTCGAAGGGCGAGACCTGCGCCACCCGCATCAGCTCGCGGGTGGCGTCGACCGAGGTCGCGGTCTTGAGATCGCGCTCGAGCACCTGGAAATCGGGATGGAAGGGCGCCGCCGGGGACGAGCCGCCGGCCGCCGCCGGCCAGGCGATGCGCAGGCAGTGACGGCAGGCACCGCAAGGCCGCTCGGCAGGCGCCGCCTCGCAGAGCAGGTGGCGCGCCAGCTCGACCGCCGCCTGCCGCCGCGCCTCGACGTCGCCGCCGTACAGGATGACGGCCGGGTAGAGCCGGCCCTGGCGCGCCGCCTGGATCGCCGCCGGCAGGTTCATACGCGCACCACGCCGGCGGGCAGCAGGTCCTCCAGCGCGGCACGCACCTGCGCCGCGGTGCGCGCCGGATCGCCGCCCGACTCGACGATGCGGAAGCGTCGAGGCTCGCGCTCCGCCTGCTCCAGGAACCCCTGCCGCACCCGCTCGTAGAACGCCAGGTCTTCGGCATCCAGGCGGTCCGTCCGGCCGCGGCCGCCGGGGATCGCATGGTGCCTGCCGGGGGGCCCGCCGGGGCGGCCGCCGTGACGGCGGGCGCGAGCGGCCGCGGCCGGCAGATCGAACAGCAAGGTCCGGTCCGGTCGCCGGCGGCCGGTGGCCAGCAGGTCGACCTGGTCGATGAGCTCGGGCGGCACGCCGCGGCCGCGCCCCTGGTACGCGCAGGTCGAGTCGGTGAACCGGTCGCAGAGCACGATCTCGCCTGCCGCCAGCGCCGGCTCGATCACCGCGAGCAGATGTTGCCGCCGGCTAGCGAACAGCATCAGCAGCTCGACGGTGCCGTCGAGCGCGCCCCAGCGGCGGTCGAGGAACAGCTGGCGCAGCGCGTCGCCCAGCGGCGTGCCGCCGGGCTCGTGGGTCTGGCGGCAAGCGACGCCATGCTGCGCCAGCCACTCCGCGGCGCGCTTCAGATGGGTGGACTTGCCGCTCCCGTCGATCCCCTCGAAGGTGATGAACAGCGGCGGCATAGCGGGTCAAGTTACCACGCCCGGCGGCCGGTTCTCCCGCGGGATCGGCGCCCGCTACCCCCCCTGCATCAGCAGCGCCACTCCCTTGATCACCACGTAGACCGGCAGCCCGGGCCGCAGGTCGAGGGTGGCGAGGGACTTGCGGGTGATCTGGGCGAGCAGGGTCGCGCCGCCGGCGTCGAGCTTGACCAGCGGCTGGCGCCAGCCGGCGGCGGCGGCGGCTTCGCCCGCTTCGCTGATCTCGACGATGGTTGCCGGGAAGATGTTGAGCACGCTGGTGCGCTCGGGCCGTTCGAGCGCCAGGCTGACGTCGCGCGCCAGCACCCGCACCCGTTGCCGGCTGCCGGGCGCCGCGGCGTGGCGCGGCAGGCTCAGGCGCCCGCCGGCGAAGTCGAGGTAGGTGAGGTCGTAACGGTCGTCGTGCCCGACCACCCGCGCCTCGATCACGGCTCCCAGCTCCGCCTCCGGCCCCCAGGGCAGCAGGTCGAGGCGGGTCGCCACCTCGATCAGTGGCCCTGCCGCCCGGACGCGGCCCGCGGCCAGCAGCAGCAGGTGGTCGGCCAGGCGCAGCACTTCCGCGGCCGTGTGGCTGACGTAGAGGACCGGGATTCGCAAGCTGGCGTGCAGCCGTTCGAGATAGGGCAGGATCTCCTCGCGCGCCGCGGCGTCCAGCGACGCCAGCGGCTCGTCCATCAGCAGCAGCCGCGGACTGGTCAGCAAGGCCCGCGCGATCGCCACCCGCTGGCGCTCGCCGCCGGAGAGGGCCGCCGGCGCCCGCGCCAGGAGCGGTGCGAGACCGAGCCATTCGACCGCCTCCTCGAAGCGCACCCGCCGCTCGGCTGCCGCGGTGCGCCGCCACCCGTACTCGAGATTGCGCCTCACGGCCAGGTGCGCGAACAGGCCGGCCTCCTGGAAGACGTAGCCCACCGGCCGCCGGTGGGTGGGCAGGAACCTGCCGCGCGCCTCGTCCTGCCAGACCTCGCCGGCGACCTCGAGCAGCGCCTCCGGCGCGCGCTCGAGACCGGCCACGCAGCGCAGCAGCGTGGTCTTGCCGGAGGCGGAGGGTCCGAAGATGCCGGTCACTCCGCTGGCGGGCGCCACGAAATCGACGTCGAGCGTGAAGCCCGCTCCGCGAGCCAACCGGAAGCGGCCCTTCATGACCCCGCTCATGGCTCACCCTGGGGCGGCGGGCTCGGCCAGTTTGGCAGCCGCGAGCGTCGCGAACGTCGCGGCAGGCCGAGCGGCCCGCGCGGCCCCGGCGCCTCCCGCGGCTCCCGCGGCTCCCGCACGTTGAGCGCGTAGACCGCCCAGAGCGCCAGGAACGAGAACAGCAGCATGCCCAGGGAGAGCCGGTGCGCCGCGGCATATTCGAGGCGCTCGACGTGATCGTAGATGGCGATCGACAGGACGCGCGTCCGGCCCGGGATGTTGCCGCCGATCATCAACACCACGCCGAACTCGCCCAGCGTGTGGGCGAAGCCGATGGTGGCGGCGGTGAAGAAGCCGCGGCGGGCGAGCGGCACCGCGACGGTGGCGAAGCGGTCCCATGGGCCGGCGCGGAGCGTGGCCGCGACCTCGAGCGGCAGGCGGCCCACGCTCTCGAAAGCGCCCTGCAGTGGCTGTACGACGAACGGCAAGGAGTAGAGTACGGAGCCGATGACCAGCCCGGAGAAGCTGAAGACGGGCGACTCGAGGCCCAGCGCTCGCCAGGCGGCCCCGAGGCCCCCCCGGGGGCCGAGCAGCACCAGCAGGTAGAAGCCGAGGACCGTGGGCGGCAGCACCAGCGGCAGCGCCACCACCGCCTCGATCGCGAAGCGGAGCCGGTTGCGGGTCCGCGACAGCCACCAGGCGAGCGGCGTGCCGGCCGCCAGCAGCAGCGGGGTGGTGACCACGGCCAGGCGAAGGGTCAGCCAGAGCGGCTCGAGGTCGGCGCTGGACATGCAGTTGGGGTAGTGTCCTGGTTAACAATCTAGGACACTACCCCAGATCGCGGTATGTTGCCCAAGGCCGAAGATTTGCATAACGTCTGCGGAGGCCCTGGTGGCCGTCACGGATTCAGGCCGGTTCACTTTTCACCATGAGCGGAGGAGCGTCTATGCCCAGCAAGAGCGCGAAGACCGGCGGCAGCGCCGGCGGCTTCATGAAGCCCATGCAGCCCGACGAGGCGCTGGCCGCGGTCGTCGGCAGTCAGCCCCTGCCGCGCACCGAGGTCACCAAGAAGATCTGGGAGTACATTCGCAAGCACAAGCTGCAGGATCCCGACGACAAGCGGAGCATCCGCGCCGACGACAAGCTCAGGCCGATCTTCGGCGGCAAGTCGTCGGTCAGCATGTTCGAGATGACCAAGCTGGTCAACGCTCATCTCAAGTAGACCGGGTGGTCGGGCGCGGCGGCGCCGCGCCCCTGGCCGCGCCGCCGACGATCCGCTTCCAGACTTGGCCCTTACCGTGCCGCGCCCGCGTCGCGCCCGCCGCCTCGGCCTTGCCGCCGGCGTGACCGCGCTCGCGCTGCTCGGAGCCGCCGCACCGGCGCCAGCCGGGCGGCCTGCCGGCGGGAGCGGCGGCGGCGGCCATGGCGCACCACCGGCAGGCGCCGTAGCCTCGGAGCACCGCGAGGCGACGGCCGCGGGCCTGGCCGTGCTGCGCGACGGCGGCAACGCCGTCGATGCGGCGGTGGCGACGGCGCTGGCCCTGGCGGTGGTCTACCCGGAAGCCGGCAACCTCGGCGGTGGTGGCTTCGCCGTGGTGATGATCCAGGACCCGAAGGGGCGCGACGGGCAGGCGGGCGAGGGGTCCGCGCGCGACGACAGCCCGCGCGGATCTCTTCCGGCGCTCCCGGCGCTCCCGGCGCTCTCCGCGCTCGACTTCCGCGAGACGGCGCCCGAGGCGGCCGGGCGCGACATGTACC
>DATDGZ010000570.1:0-4459 GCA_036521795.1 Thermoanaerobaculia bacterium
GTTCGCTCGCGGGCCGCGGCGGCGGGATCGGTCGGCTCGAGGCGGGCGGCGGCGACCTCGCCCCGGAGCCAGCGGTCGGCTTCCTGGTAGTAGGCGCGGCGCGGCCGGCCGCGCACCACGTAGTCGCGATCGCTGGCCTCGTCCCAGGGCCGGGTCGGGACCACCCGGTCCGCGACCGTCCGGTAGTAAGAGGTGTTCATGATCGGATAGGACACGGTGGTGAGGAAGACGTCCGGGTTGGACAGCCTGACGTGCTCGACCGTGGCCGCGATGTCTTCGAGGGTCTCTCCCTCGTAGCCCCACATGAGGAACATCCCCACCTGGATGCCGTGGCGCCGCGCCGCCTGGGTCGCCCAGCGCACCTGCTCGACCGTGGTGCCGCGCTCCATGGCGTCGAGGATCCGCTGGCTGCCGCTCTCCGAGCCGATCCAGATGCGATAGCACCCCATCTCGGCCAGGGTCTCGAGGACCTCCTCGCGCATCATCCGGTCGGGCCGCGAGATGGTCTCGAAGGGGACACGCAGGCCGCGGCGCCTGAGCTCGGCGGCGTAGCCGAAGAGCCAGCGATGGTGGATGGTGAAGACGTCGTCGGCGTACCAGACCTGGTCCGGACGGTAGACGTCGACGATGTGGGCGAGCTCGGCGGCCGAATCCTCGGGGCTGCGCCGCCGGTGGGTGAAGCCGAAGACGGCGTGCGAGCACCAGCGGCAGCGGTAGGGGCAGCCGCGCGCCGTGATCAGGTTGACGCTCCCCGCGCCGTGGTGCCGCCGCCAGACGTCGACGTAGCGCCCGGTGTCGATCGCCGCGCGGTCGGGCCAGGGGACGGAGTCGAGGACGGCGATCTGCTCCCGCTCGGGGTTGGCGGCGACGGCGCCCGCTTCGTCGCGGAACACCGTGCCGGCGATGCCGTGCAGGCGGTGGGGGCCCTGCCGGGCGAGAGCCGGCAGGAGCTCGGACATGGTCGCCTCTCCCTCCCCCACCACCACGACGTCGGCGCCCCGCGCCAGGTACTCCGCCGGATAGTTCGCCGCCTCGGGGCCGCCCAGCACGACCGTCCAGCCGTGCGCCTTGGCGGCGCCGACCGCGGCGAGGACCGCGGGACGGGTGATGAGGTTGGTGTAGATCCCGACCACTCCCCGCGGGCTGGCGGCGAAGCGCGCGGCGAGCGCCGCGGGCTCGGCGAAGGTGCTGTCCCAGACCTCGACGTCGAACCCTTCCCGCTTCAGCCAGGCCGAGAGGTAGAGCAGGCCCAGGGGCGGGTAGGGCTTCATGATCTCGACCTCTTTGGCGTCCTGGTAGAGGAAGTAGCCATGGGTCAAGAGCAGGTCTGGCATGTCAGTTCCAGGGCTGGGAGAGGTCCGGAGCCGCCAGCGGACCGCAGTCCTTGTCGATCGCGGTCGGGTTCAGGCTGCGGTACTGCGCCTCGTCGCGGCGAAGCTCGGCGAAGCGCGCCTCGACGGCCGCCAGCTCCGCGACGGCATCGGCGGCATCGGCGGCAGCGACGGCAGCGACGGCAGCGACGGTGGCAACGCCGGCGCGGGCGAGCCGGTGGCGCAGCTCGAGGTCGCGGTGGAGCAGCCCGTGCAGCTCGCGGTAGAAGGCCGTCTGATAGGTGCCCTGGAACATCATGGCGAGGTCGGCGCTGTCGTCCCAGTGATTCTTCGCTCCCAGGCTCGCCGCCACCATGGCGTGGAACCTGGTGCCGGGGAGCGGATACGAGACGCTCACCCCGATCGCGTCCGGCAGCGTCTCGCGCACCAGTTGCTGCGTCGCGGCGATGTCGCCGAAGGTCTCGCCCGGGTAGCCGAGCTGCAGGAAATAGCAGGCGCGGATCCCCGCCTGCGCGAGCCGCTGGCGCGCCACCGGGATCTGCGCGCGCCGCGTCCCCTTGTCCATGGCGTCGAGGATCTTCTGGCTGCCGCTCTCGACGCCGAGCCAGACTTCGACACAGCCGGCGCGGGCGAGGCCGGCGACGGCATTGGAGGTCATCAGGTCGACGCGCGATTGGATCATGAACGGGATCTTGGCGTCGCGCGCCTCGATCTCCGCGGCCAGCGCGGAGACCCATCGCGGCTGCAGGCCGAAGATGTCGTCGGCGAACCAGAGGTGGTCGGGGGCGAGCTGGCGCTTGACCAGCGCCATCTCCTCGGCGACGCTGGCCGGCGACCGCATGGCGTAGCGCTGGCCCCAGATCGGCTTCGCGCACCAGTTGCAATGGAAGGGGCAGCCGCGCGTCGTCACCAGGTTGACGCTGTAGTAGCCGTGGGCGCGCTGCCATGCCGCGCGGTAACGCTCGACGTCCAGCAGGTCCCAGGCCGGGTAGGGGAACACGTCGGGATGACGGTCGGGCGGCCGCGGCGCGGTTCGCCGCAACCCGCCGGGAGCGCCGGGATCGGGCAGGGCGAGGCCGGCGATGGTGTCGACCTGCCGCTCCGTCCTCCCCGCGAGGGCGTCGAGCAACTCGATCAGGCTGTGGTCGGCCTCGCCCAGCAGCGCATAGTCGACGCCCTGGCCGAGGTAGATCTCGGGGTGGTCGGTGACCTCGGAACCCGCGGCCAGCACCGTCGCTCCCGCCTGCCGCGCCCGGCGGGCCATCCGGCAGGCCGCCTGGCGGGCATGCGCCAGGCACATCTTGTTGAGGAAGTTGAACTGGTCCTCGTAGAGCACGACGAACCGCGGCCGGTGCGCGGCGAGGACCGCCGTGAACTCCTCCTCGCCCGCCGCGAGCATGGCGTCGAAGAGCGCCACCGAATAACCTCTGCTACGCACGCCACTCGCCGCGTAGAGCGTCCCCAGGGGCGCATAGGGGCGCATCTTCTCCGCCTGCTTGGGGTCGTTCTTGAGAAAGAATGCGTGCGCGAGCAGGACGTCGGTCATCGTCCGGTGAACCGCGGCGGTCTTACGCGTTCGAGGACTTCCGCAATCGCGCGGCCGGCTCGCAGTATAGCGGATCGCACGCGGCCGCCGGCGCGATGCCTCACGCCCGGTAGTGGGTCAGTTCGCGAGGGAGACTGACCCACGGCCTCACGCCGGCAGCAGCGCGTAGCGCAGCACGAACAGCACCGCCAGCAGGTACATCAGCCAGTGCACCTCGCGGCCGCGCCGCGCGGCGAGCTTGACCAGGGCGTAGACCACGATGCCGGCGGCCAGGCCGTGCGAGATGTTGAAGGTCAGCGGCATCAGGATGGCGGTGAAGAAGGCCGGAGCGGCCTCGGTCACGTCCGACCAGTCGATCTCGCGCACCGCCCGCACCATGATCGTGCCCACCAGGATGAGGGCGGGCGCCGTCACCGGGTTGCCGCCGCCGGCCGACTGTCCGACCAAGGCGATCAGCGGCATGAACAGCAGCGAGGCCAGCAGCAGCCCGGCGGTGACCAGGCTGGCGAGGCCGGTGCGCGCCCCGACGCCGATCCCGGCGCCGCTCTCGATGTAGGAGGTCACCGGGGAGGTACCACAGAGCGCCCCCGAGACCATGCCGAAGGCGTCGGCGCCGAGCGCCCGCTCGATGCGCGGCAGCTCGCCGTCGCGCAGCAGCCCGGCCTGGTGCGCGAGTCCCATGAGCGTGCCGAGGGTGTCGAACAGCGCGAAGAACAGCATCACCAGTGCCAGCGGCAGGTACTCCAGGCGCAGCGCGCCGAGGAGGTCGATGGCGCGACCGGGCAGGGTGAGATCGGGCACCGCCAGCAGCCGCTCCGGCGCGTGCACCGCACCCGTCGCGAGCGCCGCCCCGAGAGTCGCCAGCAGCCCCCAGAAGATCGCCGTGCGCACCCCGGCGGCGAGCAGCGCGAGGGTGACCGCGAGGCCGCCGAGGGTGAGCAGGGCGGCCGGCGAGCCCAGGTCGCCGAGCGCCACCAGGGTGTTGCGATCGGCCCGCACCAGGCCGCCGTGCTGCAAGCCGATGAAGGCGATGAACAGGCCGATGCCCACCGCGCCGGCCAGCTGGATCACCGGCGGCACCGCCCGCACCAGCACCCGGCGCGCGCCGGTGACGGTCAGCGCCAGGAATGCCAGCCCGCTCCAGAACACCAGGCCGAGCGCGGTCGGCCACGGCACCTTCGCCCCGATGCAGATGCCGTAGGCGAAGAAGGCGTTCATCCCCATTCCCGGCGCCAGGGCGATGGGATAGTTGGCGAACAGCGCCATCGCCAGCGTCGCCAGCGCCGCCGCCACGGCGGTCGCCGCGATGGCGCCGGCGAGCGGCATCCCGGCAGCGGTGAGGAAGACCGGGTTGACCGCCAGGACGTAGGCCATGGTCAGGAAGGTCGTCACACCTCCCAGCACCTCGCGGCCGGGCGTCGAACCAGCCGCCCTCACCTTGAACAGGCGCTCGATCATCGGGAGATCTCGTCGCGATCGGGGCTGAGCACGGTCGCCGGAGGTGGTCAGGCGTCCTCTTCGATCGCGCCGACCTTCCCCGCGGCAGCGGTCTTGTCCATGGCGGCGGCGATGAGGTCGAAGT
>DATDGZ010000571.1:0-2580 GCA_036521795.1 Thermoanaerobaculia bacterium
GCGGCGGCGCACCGCGTCGAGCTGCTCTTGCGCCCGGTCGGGCTGGCCCTCGAGCGAGGCGATGCGGGCCTCCCACCAGGCGCGGAAGGTGTCCTCGCCGGCGCTGGGGGCGCGGTCGTAGAGCTCGCGGGCGGCGCGCAGGCTGTCGCGGCCCTGCTCCATCCTCCCGGTGCCGAGATGGCACCAGGCGTGGAGGAGGAGGACACGGACGGCCAGCGCCGGCGCCAGGTCGAGGTCGATCCGCGCATCCGCGAGCTCGGCCCACAAGAAGCCGCCGAGAGCCCGGCAGGCGGCCTGGCCGTGACGCTCGAGGGCCTCGCCGAAGAGGGCGGCCGCATGGGCAAAGAGCGCGCGGGCCTCGTCGAGGCGCCCCTGGGTCCAGCGCAGCCGGGCGACGCCGGCGAGAAGCATGGCGCGCCCGCCGCTGATCGGCGGCGCCGCACCCAGGAACGGCAGCGCCATCTGGTAGGCGTCCTCGGCCGCCGACAGCCTTCCCGTGACGCAGCGGCTGCGAAGGATGACCCAGGCGGCGCGCAGCAGGAGGTCGAAATTGCGGCCGCCGGCGTCGGCCTCGGCGTGCGAGAGCCGGGCAAACGCCGCCATGGCCTCCTGCTCGGCCCGCGTCGGATCCTCGAGAGCCGCCGCCATGGCCTCCTGCTCGGCCCGCGTCGGATCCTCGAGAGCGGCTGCCATGGGCTCCTGCTCGGCCCGCGTCGGATCCTCGAGAGCGGCTGCCGCCTGCTCAAGGAGCTCCGCCGGAGTCTCGGCGTCGCGAGGACCAGGCGACGCGGTGACCGCCGAGCGGGGCCGCTGATCGGTCATGGCCGGGGCCACTTGGCCTCGACGTCGCGCCAGAAGGCGGCGAGGTCGAGGGTCACGCCGGCGATCGCCGGCGACTGGTGGCGGCCGGCGCTCGGCAAAGTCACCACGAAGCGGCCGGCCTCGTTGACGAGGAGGTCGATCAGCCAGACCTCCGGATCGACGAGCCAGTATTGCTTGACCCCGCAGGCGGCATAGAGCGCTACCTTCTCCCGCCGGTCTTGCCGCGCCGTCTCGGGAGACAGCACCTCGACGATCAGATCGGGAGCCCCGTCCCGTTGGTCGATGACGAGATCGCGCTGGCTCTGGGAGAGGTAGAAGACGTCGGGCTTGACGACCGAGTGCTCGGCCAACGCGAGGTCGACGGGGCCGCGGTAGGCCCGGCCACCGGCCGCCGCGGCGACCGCTCGCAGCTGACGCCAGGCGCACTCGAGCACGATCTGGTGGCCGATCGACGGCTGCGCCCGGGCGTACAAGCGGCCCAGGAGCAGCTCGAAGGCGGTCCGGTCGGGCAGCTGCTCGTAGTCCGCTCGCCGGTAGCGGCCAAGGTCTTCCCGCAGGACCAGGGGCGCGGCGGTCAGGATCACGGGCTGTGACGCTGCCAAGGCAGGTCTCCTGCTCACCGCAGCGGTTCGAGGTCCGGCAGCGAGAGGCTCGGGAAGGTCGCTGGACTTGGCGACGGCGTCAGCAGGCCAGGGTCCATGGTCAGGATCCTTGCACGTCTTCGCTCGGGTCCGCGACCTCGAGCCGCTCGAGGAGCAGACGGTCCGCCAGATCGGACACCGGCCACGGCAGGCCCTGCGCAGCAAGTTGCGCGACGGCCGGGATGGCGAGGCGCAGGCCGAGGTCTCGCGCGGCAGGGAGAAAGGCTTCCGGACGTGCGGCGGCGATTGCCGCGATCTCCTGACCCCAGCGCTCGCCGCGTGGACCGAGCGCCGCGAGCGCCGCCACGGCGCAGGCCACATGCTTGCCGTCCCCCGCGGCGATCCAGCGCAGGACCTGGTCGAGGGTCAGCCGTGCGGCGGCCTCCACCTGGCCGCGGTCGAGAGCGTCTCTCCGGGCCGCCTCGAGATGCGCGTCCGTCGGGTCGCCGCCGAACCCGAGGACCGCGCTCCACCAACTACCGAGCCTGGGCGCCGGCGCCCGGCAGGCCCGCGCGGCGTCGGACGCGATCCGCAAGAAATCCTCGGCCGCCGGCCCGGCGAGCACGGCGTCGCAGTGCGCCAGACCGAGACAGACGAGGACGGAGAGCGAAGGGGCCTGCAAACGTCCGAGCCACCGGTGCGCCGCGCGCAGCTCGAGGCGAGCCATCATCGGCTCGCCGCTGGCGAGCAACACGAACCCGGCAAGGCTGAGGCAGGCGCCGACCGCCGGCTCGTCGTTGACATCTGCCGCCGCCCGTGCCGCCGCGCTGAGCAGCACCCACGCCTCGGGCAGCCGGCGCTGCTGCCAGCGCAGCTGCCCCATGCCCGCGTCGGCGAGCGCCCGGTTGCCGGCGTTGCCTGGGCCGTCCCGATCGGCGCCGATGGCCGCGAAGCTGGCCTCGGCGGCCGTGAGCCTCCCCGCTCGCAGCCGGGCCTTGCCCATCATCCAGTGACACAGCCCACGCAGCTGCCAGCTCTCGAGCGGCGCTCGCGGCAGGGCCATCGACACGGCAAGGGCAAGCTCGGCGACCTCCTCCGCCTCGGGCGGCGGTGCGTCCAGCCGCCTCTCGGCGCAGAGCGCGAGCAGGCGCGCGACATCCGCCTGCCGGTAGGTCCC
>DATDGZ010000572.1:0-10591 GCA_036521795.1 Thermoanaerobaculia bacterium
CGAGCCGCTCTTGCCCTTGCGGGCCGGCACCGCCGGCGCGTCCTCGACCTCGACGGCCTGGCGGCGCGCCTGGGCCACCTGGACGGGAGCCGCGGCGGCCGGCGGCGGTGGCGCCTGGCGCAGCGACAGGTCCGAGGGCGGCGCGGTCATCGGCGCCTGGGCAGCAGCGGTGGGCGTCGGCGCCGCGGGTGCCGCGGGCTCGGAGGCGCCGGTCGCCGCCGGCGTGGCCGTGGAGCTCGTCGCGCCCGTCGCGCCCGTCGTGGTCGACGCCGTGCTCTTGGCGGTGCGCCCCGAGCCCGTGCGACGCTTCGGGGGCGCCGGGGCGGCGGTCGCGTCGGGACCGCTCGCGGCGCCGGTCGCGGGCGTGGCGGAGGCAGCCGCCGACGGCGATCCCGGAGGGAGGGGCGCCACGCCGCCACCGGCGCCGGGCCGCTGCTCCGAGAGGCTGAAGCTGACCACCAGGGCCTGCGGCGAGCGTTCGATGCGCGGCACGACGCTCTGCCTGAGATCGAAGACCACCCGCGCGACGGCCTTCGGTGCGGGCTTGAACTGGGCGACCCGCACCCGCTGCACGGCGCTGCCGGCGCCGGCGACCGTCACGGTCGAGCGCGGGCTGCGGTTCAGCACTCCCTGCAGGTCGACGACGAAGCGGCTGGGATCGGACAACGCGAAGGTCGAGTAGGGGAACTCGCCGTCGCCGGCAATCCGGACCACCGTGCCGCCCCCCTCCGCCGGGATCACCTCGATCGACTCCAGCCGCGTGGCCGGAGTGCCGCCGGGGGCCGGTGCCACCGCCGGTTGGTCGGGTGTGCCGAGGAGGGCCGGCGCCGCGGCGGCCTGCTGGCCGGCCGCAGCGGCAGGCTCCGGCGAGGCCGCAGGAGGAGCGGCGGCCGGCGCCGGCGATGCCTGCGATGTCTGCGGGCTGGCCGGCGCGGGCTGCGGCGCCGGCACGGGCTCGAACGCGAGCCTCGGCTTGGCGGGTTCCTTGGCGGCCGCCTTGGACTGGCCCTCGAGCGGCAGCAGGCGGATCTGGAGATGCAGGCCGTCGGCCGTCACCGAGTGCTCGACCTCGTGACGGGTCGAGATGGTCAGGCGGGTCATCGGGCGGCTGCCCTCGGTCTCGCGCTGCACCTTGACCGACGACACCAGGCCGTCGTCGGGATTGACGTCCTGCACGCGTGGCGAGGGCACCGCGTTGGGCAGCTCGACCACCACCTTGCCCTCGGGATTCCGGAAGCTGGTCCAGACCAGCGGCGCGCTGGCCTCCAGATCGACGAAGACCTCGGGAGCGCCTTCCCGCAGCTCCATGGCGCGGATCTCGGTCACCGCTGCCGGAGACACCGAGGCCTTGCCGTCGGCGGCCGGCGGCGCCTTGGTGGCGGCCACCGTCGCCTGCTCCGGAGCGGGACTGGCGTCGACGACGCGGGCCGGCTGGGACGACCTGCAGCCGATCGCCGCCGCCAGGAACAACACCGCCGCGGCGATCCGTCGCTGCCATCCGGCGCTCAGTCTGCTCATGACCACGTCTCCCATGGGCGTTCTCCCTTGCGGGACCCCCAGCTGGCTCTACCCGCCGGGGTTCAAGCTCTTCACGATCTCGCGGAACGGTTTCAAGGCCGTTGGGTCCTGTACGATCTGCTTGAAGACCACCTCGTTCTTGCCGATGCTCATCACGTCGCCGTCGTAGAGCTGATCGCCTTCCTTCAGCAGGTAGCTCTTCTTCTGGTTGGAGGCGTTCACCTGCGCGACGTAGCCGCGCGCCGTGCGGAAGATCCCCTTGAGATCGATCTCGTCGATCAACAGGCCGGGGACGCCTTCCGGGCGGGGACCGCGGAACTCGGGCCGATCGGGCGCGATCAGCAGCGACTTGAAGGGATCGCGCCGGTTGCCGGGATCGTAGGTGAAGGCACTGCCGCCGGCCAGCACCTCCTCGTCGCCTTCGAGGATCTGATCGATGTTCCCCATGTCGGGCGCCGGCGAGCCGATGGCCGGCGCTCCCGGAGACGCGGGAGACGCCGCGGGCAATCGACCACCTGTGGCGCCGGCGGACCCGGACGGGGCGGCGGCGCCGGGACCAGCCGGCGTCCCCGGCTGGGGTGCCGCGGCCTGCGGAGCGGCGGCAGCGGCGGACCCGGCCTTCGCGCGCTCCTTGCCCGCCTTGGAATGGCCGGTGGTGCCGGTGGTCGCGGACGGCTGCTGGGCCATCGCGGCGAGCGCGCACAGACAGAGAATGACCGCGGCCGGCAGGTACGGCAGGCGACGACCGCGCGAGCCCGCGAGCATCCGAGGGATGCGAGGGATGCGAGGGATGCCAGGGGTGCGCGCGACACGCGCGACACGAATGACGCGAGCGATGCGAGCGATGCGAGCAGTGCGAGGCGGTGTCCTGGCCGTGGTCATCGTCCTGAGATCCTCCTCGCGAGCGCGGCATCGGCGATCCTTGCGATCCTTGCGATCCTTGCGATCCTTGTGATCATGGCGATCATCGATCCCCTACCCGTCCCCTATCCCCGCCTTTGGCGGGGGGGCGGCGCCCGGCGCGCCAGGGGGCGGCTGCGGCAACCCGGGATGCGCCGGCTTCGCGGCACCCGGGGCTGGTGCGTTCGCGTCGGGTTCCTTGTAGACGAAAGTCTTGGCGATGAACGTCGCGGCGATGGTGTGCGGGTTGGTCTTCGTCGGGTTCAGCGCGTTGATGGTCAGGTCCTGGATGTTGATGATCCGCGAGAAGCGGCCGACCCGGTCGAACAGCAGCGCCAGGTTGTGGTAGGTCCCGTCGAGATCGACGCTGATCGGCCACTCGCTGTAGAACTCCTTGTCGCTGAGCAGGCCCGGCTTGAAGTCCTTCAGGTTGAAGTCGCCCTGCTCCGCCAGGGCGCGGATGCGCCGCAGCAGGTCGGGAGTGTTCCGGCGCGCCGGCAGGATGCGCAGCAGCTTGTCGAGCTCCAGCTCCAGCTGGTGCACCTCCTCGCGGAACTTGGGCAGCTGCTGCTGGGCGATCAGTCCTTCCTGCTTCTTGTGCTGCAGGTCCTCGAGGCGACCCTCCTGCGTCTGGATGTCGTCCTTGATCGGTCCGACGTACTGCCAGTAGCCAAGCCCGAACAGCACCCCGCCGACGACCAGGCCGATCCCCAGGCCGTAGTACCAGGGCTTGCCCGCCATTCCCAACCCACCAGTCGTGAGCGCCATGGAGTCGATCTCCCGCCAATTCTCGCTACGGTGAGCTCGCGGTGGGCGCGGCGGATCCGGACGCGTGGTTGGCCGCGACCGGCGGGGGCTTCGGAGCCGGGGCAGTCCCGGGAGTCGCCGGGGTCGGCGGGGTCGCCTGGTTCGGGGGGCTCGTGCCGGCCGGAGCGCCGGGCGTTCCCGGCGGCGCTCCGGCTTCCACCGGCTTCTTGGGCAGGAAGGAATAGTCGAAGGAGATGGAGAACCTGTAGACGTTCCCTTCCGCGTTGGTGTCCTTCAGCACCGGTTCCTTGAACTCGGGGACCTTGTCGAGGTTGTCCATGAAGTTGGCGACGGCATTCGGATTGAAGGCGCGGCCTTCGATCTCGATCGAGCTGGCGTTCATCTTCAGCCGGTCGAGCCAGAGGAGCTCCGGCAGGGCGCGCGAGATGTAGTCCATGACCCGCACCGGACCCCGCTGGTTGCTCTTGAGCTCGTTGATGATCGCGATCTTGTCGGCGAGGTTCTTCTTCTTCTTCTTGAAGTCCTCGACCTCCTTGATCACCGCCTGCAGCGCATCGACCTCCTTCTGCGCCTGCGCGACCTCTTCCTGCTTCTCCTTCAGCTTGCCGTTGAGATACCACCAGTAGCCGGCGGCGGCCAGAACGCCGAGGAGGGCGCCGAGCAGCAGCATCCACAGCGCCAGGTCCCGGGCCTCGCCCGCGCCTCTCGCCTTCCGCACCGCGGCCGGACGCTTGCCCTCGGAGAGCAGGTTGATCTTGATCATGGCATCAGCCCCCGCGCTCGCCGAACCGCCTGCCGCATCAGTCGCCGACCTTCCGGACGGCGAGCCCGACGGCCACTGCCATCATCGGCGCGATCGATTCGAGCCATGCCCGGTCGAAGACTCCTTCCTTCCAGTGCACCCGGCGCAGCGGGTTCATCAGCTCGGTCGGCACCTCGAAGCGCTCGCGCAGAATCTGCTGCAGGTTCGGGGTCAGCGCGCAGCCGCCGGAGAGCACCAGCTCGTCGACCGGACCTTCGGAGGAGGTCGCCGAGAAGAAGTCGAAGGTCTTGCGGATCTCCGACGCCATCTCGGCGGAGACGGTGTCGAGCACGGGGCGGGCGTCGGACAGGCTGTAGCGGTCCACCGCCTCGCCGCGCTTCAGGTGCTCGGCCTGGGCGAAGGCGAGATTGAACTCACGCTGCAGCGCTTCGGTGAACTGCTGGCCGCCGAACGAGATGTCGCGCCAGAAGACGGTGGTGCCGCGTGCCAGGATGTTGATATTGGTGACGCCGGCCCCCATGTTGATCAGCGCCACCACCTTGCGCTGATCGAGGTCGTAGTTGACCTCGTAGGCGTTCTGCACCGCGAAGGCGTCGACGTCGACCAGCGCCGCGGTCTTGCCCGTCTGGCTGATCACCGAGACGTAGTCGTTGACCTTGTCGCGCTTGACGGCGACGAGCAGGACGTCCATGTTGTCGCGTCCGGGCTCGCCCTCCGAGAGGATCTCGTAGTCGAGGCGCACGTCGTTGATGTCGAAGGGGATGTACTGCTCCGCCTCCCACTGGATCGACTCCGCGAGCTCCTCCGGGGGCATCGCCGGCAGCGGGATCTTCTTGATGATCACCGAGTGGCCGGAGAGCGAGGTGCCGAAGTTCGGGTTCTTCACCCGCGTCTGGTCGTTCAGCTTGTGGATGGCATCCACGACCAGGGACGAGTCCATGATCGAACCGTCCACGATCGCCTCGGGGGAGAGCGTCTCCACGCCCAGCCGCAGCAGGTGGAACTCTCCCGCCTTCCGCTCGGCCAGCTCCACGAGCTTCACCGCGGAGCTGCCGATGTCCAGACCTACGACTCCCTTCTTGGAGCGCGAGAACAAGGCCACGTCCTGTACACCCCCCATAAACGCCTGCGTTCAACGCAGCTTAGAGCCACTTAGTTAAAGCTTCGCTGGAAGCTACCAGGAAAAAGTGCCGGTGTCAAGGCGCTCATGCATCCATCGCTATATGGCACAGTGTACGAACTCTACACTTGAGCGAGACCGGTGAGCCAGCCCCTATACCGTTGATAAACTTTGACTTATCGCGCCAGCCCCGCGGCCGGCAGGGAGCTCCGGACGACGCGGGTGTAAACGTTTGCGAGCCAGCCTCGGCAGGGCGGTAACCGGGCGTCAATGGCCGGTCAACCGACCGTTCGAGCGCGCCGGCCACGGCCCATCGCGCACCACCTTCGGCAGGCATCGGCCGGTCACCACTGTGTTACTATGCGCTGCTCCGCGCGGAGACGCCCCCCATCGGCGATCGACGCGATCAGCGCGGATCGGCAGGCGAAGAGAGGAACCGTCATGTCCAAGCAATGTGATGTCTGCAACAGAGGAACGGTCTTCGGCAAGAACGTGAGCCACGCCCACAACGTGACCTCGCGCACCTGGGAGCCGAACTTGCAGCGCGTGCGCGCCCTCGTCGACGGGCGGGTACGCCGGATCATGGTCTGCACCCGCTGCCTGCGCAGCGGCCGCATCGTCAAGGCCCCAGCCCGCACCTGGAAGCCAGAAGATCCCGCCAGCACCGCTCACACCAAGTAGCCTCCCCCAAGACGGCCGGAGGGGGCCCCTCAAGGGTTCGCTTCGGCCTCGCCGCGCCCGCCGCCCGAGACGTTCATCTGGCGGTCGACGCGCAGCACGCCCGCGACCGAGCGCAGGTCTCGCATCAGCTTCTCGAGCTGCTTGCGGTGCCGGAGCTCGCAGACGATGCCGATCGAAGCGCGGCCGGTCTCGTGGGTCTCCGCCTCGATCTGGGTGATGTTGCTGTCGGCCTTGGTGATCACCTCGGTGAGGCGGGCGAGGAGGCCGGGCTGGTTCTCGGTCTCCAGCAGCAGCGACACCTGGTAGAGAGTGTCGCGCTCGCGGTCCCACTCCACCTCGATCTCCCGCTCGGGGTGGTAGAGCAGGTTCCTGACGTTCGGGCAGTCGACCGAATGCACCGAGACGCCGCGGCCGCGCGTGATGTAGCCGACGATCTCCTCGCCCGGCAGCGGGTTGCAGCACTTCGCCAGGTAGGCCAGCAGGTCGCCGTGCCCCTTGACGACGATCGGCCCGGGGCCGAAGGGCAGGATCTTGCTCACCGCCTGGCGGATCCGCCCCGGCTTCGCGGCGGGCTCGACCAGCAGCTCGTCGCCGAGCACCCGCGACAGCGCCTGGCGCGGCTCGACCTTGCCGAAGCCGATGCGGCTGTAGAGGTCGTCGAGCTTCGACATCCCCTCGTCCCGCAGGTAGGCGGCCAACGCCGGGCTGTCGAGCACCTTCTTGCTCGCGATGCCGTACTTCCGCAGTTCCTTGTCGAACAGGCGGCGCCCGATCTCGGCGGCGCGCTGCGTCTGGTGGGTGTTGAGCCAGTGCCGGATCTTCGACTTGGCGCGCGAGGTGGTGACGAAGTTGAGCCAGTCGCGGCTCGGGTTGCGGTTGGCGTTGGTCAGGATCTCGACCATGTCGCCATTCACCAGCGGCGTGCGCAGCGGCACCAGCTTGCCGTTGACCCGCGAGCCGGCGCAATGGTGGCCGAGATCGGTGTGCACGCGGTAGGCGAAGTCGAGCGGCGTGGCGCCGCGCGGGAACGACAGCACCTCGCCGCGCGGGGTGAAGACGTAGACCTCGTCCGGGTAGAGGTCCACCTTGAGCGCGGTCATGAACGTGCGCGGATCCTGGATGTCCTGCTGCCACTCGAGCAGCTGGCGCAGCCACACGATGTTGCGGTCGCTCTGGCGCGGCTCGGCCTTGCCCTCCTTGTAGCGCCAGTGGGCGGCGATGCCTTCCTCGGCGATCAGGTCCATCTCGCGGGTGCGGATCTGCACCTCGAAGGGCTGGCCCTCGTCGCCGACCATCGTCGTGTGCAGCGACTGGTAGAAGTTGCGCTTCGGCATCGCGATGTAATCCTTGAAGCGGCCCGGGATGGGACGCCAGCCCTGGTGCACGACGCCGAGCGCGGCGTAGGTGTCCTTGAGTGCCCCGGTGACGATGCGGAAGGCGAGGTAGTCGAACAGCTGTGAGATGTCGATGCCCTGGCGGCGCAGCTTCTCGTAGATCGAGTAGTAACGCTTGACGCGGAAGCTGATCTCGGCGTCGATCTCCGCCTTCTCGAGGGTCTGCGCCAGGCGCTCGCGGATGCGCTGGATGGAGGCCTCGGCGAGCTTCAGCTTCTCGGCGATCTTCGAGTGCAGCTCGGCGAACTGGTGAGGGTAGAGATAGAAGAAGGCGAGGTCCTCGAGATCGCCCTTGACGCGCGCCATCCCCAGCCGGTGGGCGATCGGCGCGTAGATCTCGAGCGTCTCACGCGAGATGCGGCGGCGGGACTCGGCCGGCAGGTGCTCCAGCGTCTGCATGTTGTGCAGGCGGTCGGCGAGCTTGACCAGGATGACCCGGATGTCCTTGGCCGAAGCCAGGATCATCTTGCGGAAGGTCTCGGCCTGCGCCTCGGCCGCGGCTCCGCCGGTCGCCTGTCGCGGCACTCCAGGCTGGTCGTCGCGGCGGACGTACTCGTGGCGGCTGATCTTGGTGACGCCGTCCACCAGCTCCGCGATCTCCTGCCCGAACTCGCGCTCCACCACGTCGCGGGTGGTGAGGGTGTCCTCGAGCACGTCGTGCAGCAGGCCGACCGCGACGCAGGTCTGGTCGAACTTGAGGTCCGCCAGCAGCCAGGCGACGTTCAGCGGGTGGATCAGGTAGGGCTCGCCGGAGCGCCGCACCTGGTCGCGGTGCATCGCCGAGGAGAAGTCGAAGACCGCCCGCAGGAATTCGGGCTCGACCTTGCGCCCATGGCTCTGCAGGCAGGAGACGATCTCCTCCAGGCGCACCATCCCGTGGGACGGCACCGGCGGCGCTAACTTCTTAGTCGAGATCGGCGGCATACCCGAGGGCTGCCCGTCCGGGCGGGCCCTGTCAAGCGGAGAAACAAGTATAAGGCAACCGCTGTTCCAGCGCGCGGCCGGGGGAGATCCCCAACGTGGCGATACCGCCGGGCACGCGGGACCAAGCTGCTCTTAGCGTGCCGGGCGGCGCCGGGCCTCGATCAGGACGGCGATGTCGTCGGGGCGTGGATTCACGAAATCGAGGCGGCTGCGACCGTCGGCGGTCTCGGTGACGGTCGCCGGAATGGCGTTCGCGGTGAGGGACCAACCTTCCGGAAGCACCACGGCGTTACGCGGCCTTCCGAAGGTGCGGTCGAAGATCAGACGGTCGCCGTCGAGGCGGTAGCTGAGCGGGTCGCTGTAGGTCTCGGCGATGCGCAGGCGCACGCTCTCGCCCTGGCGCACCGGCTCGAAGTGGGCGATCACCACCTCGGTGTCGGACGGTATGTCCGCGGCTCCCCCGGCCACCTCGCGCAGCTCCTCGGCGTCGAGGCCGGCGTGGCGCAGGGCCTGGCCGCGGAGGGTCTCGACGCGCAGCGCCTCGCCGGTGTCGAGATTGCGCGCGGAGGGCGCCGACGAGGCGCTGCCCTTGCGCACCACGTTGAGGTACTTGTCCGCGCCCACGCGAGCCTCGGTGTAGTCGTGGTAGAGGTCGAAGGCGTGGCTCTCCGGCTGCCGCAGGAAGTAGACGATCGTGCGGTCCTGGTGGGCCCGCTCCGAGAGGCGCTCCCTGAGCCGCTCCGCGGCCGGTGGCAGGGGCGCCGTCGCAGCCGCCGAAGCCGGCTCGGCCGGATGTGGCGGCGCCGCCGCATCGGTGCCGAGAGCTGGAACCGCGGCCGGTGGCGCTGCCGCGAGCGGTGCCGGGGGCGCGACCGGCGCCGGGGTGGCGGCGTGGCCCGCCGGGAGGTCCGCTGCGGCAGGAGGAGGCCCGGCAGCAGCCGCGGCCTCCGCGCCTGGGAGCAGCCGGGCCTCGAGCCGCAGCGACGCGGCGTCGGGACCCGTGTGCATGAAGCTCACCTGGATCCGCCCGTCGGGCTCGGTCAGGACCTGTGCCGGGACGTTGCACGAGACCAGCTCGTAGCCGGCCGGCAGCACGATGGCATTGCGCCGGATGCCCAGCGAGCGCGCGAAGACGATGCGGTCGCCGCCCTGGCCGTAATAGCTCTTCGGGTCCTTGTAGGTCTTGTCGATCAGCAGCCGCACCCCGCCGCCGGCCGGCACCGGACGCGGCAGCCGGATGCGCAGGTAGCTCATGTCGAGCTGCGCGTCCGGCTGGCCGCCCCGGCGCGCCTCCTCTCCGCTCACCACCGCGAGCTCCAGCGACTTGCCGCTCGCGCGGTCGTGGACGGTCTCGCGGCTCGCCTCGCTGCCCTTGCGGATCGGATTGAAATAGGCGGTGGCGCCGGGGCTGGTCGCCGTCACCTCGTAGAGGATGCGGAACTGCGCGCTGTCCGGCGCCAGCAGCTCGTAGCGGGTGTAGTCGTCCGCCTCCGCGGTCTCTGCCAGGCCCTGGCGCCCGCGGGAGGTCTCGACCCGGGCGGGCGGCGCCTGCACCCCGGCAGGTGCCGGTGCCGGTGCCGGCGCCGGCGGACCCACCCCGGCAACGGCGGCGTCGGTGGAGGAAGAGGCGAAGGCGACTGCTGCCGCGAGCAGGAGCGGCAGGGAGCTCGCCACGAGCTTGCCGAGACACCGCCAACCGATCGCCAAGACCGCGACTCCTTCTCTCCCCGGCTCATCCTCTCGCTGCGCCTCTCCTGTCGCGACGACGGCTCAGGTGCGGGCGGCAGCGGGCCGGCGGCGGGTAGCCACCGGCAGCTGGTGCTATCGCCGCCCGGAGCGCCGGCGGCCGGCGGCGGCCCGGGGTGGCCGCGGCTTCGAACCCGAGGACGGCTGCGCACCAGCCTGCGCACCAGCCTGCGAACCAGCCTGCGATTCAGACGGCGTGGACTGCGGGCGCACCGCGCCGGCGGTCCTCGAGGAGCCGCCGCCCGCGCCCGCACCCGCGGCTCTGGACGCGGACGCGCCGGCCGCGGCACCTGGCCTGGCGCCGGCCGCGGCGCCGCCCCTGGCGCCGGCCGGCGGCGCCCCCGTCACCTCGCCGCGGATGCGCGACTTGCTGCCGAACAGCTGCTCCCAGAGCAGGGCGAACGGGCTGGCCACGTACACCGAGGAGTAGGTCCCCACGATGATGCCGACCGTCATCACGAAAGCGAAGCCGCGCAGCACGTCTCCGCCCAGGGCGAGCAGCGCCGCCACCGTCAGCATGGTGAGGCCGCCGGTCATGATGGTTCGCGACAGCGTCTGGTTGATGCTCTCGTTCATCACCTCGATCAACGGCTTGCGGCGGTTCTTGCGCATGTTCTCCCGCACGCGATCGAAGATCACCACCGTGTCGTTGGTCGAGTAACCGATCAGCGTCAGGAACGCGGCGATGGTGGTCAGATTGAATTCGAACCGCATCAGGATGAATAGCCCCAGCGTCACCAGGACGTCGTGGATCGACGCCATCACCGCGCCGATGCC
>DATDGZ010000573.1:0-3080 GCA_036521795.1 Thermoanaerobaculia bacterium
CCTCGACAGCGTCAGTGCCGGCGGCCGCGAAGTCGACGCCGTCACGCGGGGCCAGGAGATCCTGGTCGCGGGCTGGGCGCTCGCCGACGACCGTGCTCCATGGCGGGTGGTGGTCCTGCTGGATGGCGAGCCGGCCGGAGCGACCTGGAGCTTCCTCGGCCGGCCCGACGTCAGCAGCACCCTGCACGAGGACAGCCCCAGCGGCTGGCGCATCGCCGTCGCGACCAGCACCCTGGCGCCAGGCGAGCACCTCCTTGCCGCCACCGCGCAGACCAGCGAGTACGGTGAGGTCCACGTGCTGGGCCGGCGCCGGATCCTGGTGCGCGCGGCGGCGGCGCCCGTCCTGGGGAGTCCCGCCGCCTACGGTCCTCCTCCTGGACCCGGCCGGAGCGACGACCTCGCCGGCGCCGCCCGGCGCGTGGCCGCGGTCCTCGCGCAGCGCCAGCAGCCCGCGGGCTACTGGCTCACCGCGTACACCGGCGCGCCGCGCTTCGCGGAGCCGCGGCGCGAGATGAACACCTTCCTCACTTCCATGATCGTCGATCTGCTCGCGCCAGTGGCGACGGCAGGCGGTCTTGGCGAGGACCTGGAACGGGCGCGGCGTCACCTCGCCGGCCAGATCGAGGCCAGCGGGCTGGTTCGTTATCACGGCCTCCCCGACGCGCCGACGATCCCGGCGCTCGGGTGCGCCATCACGCCCGACGCCGACGACACCGCGCTCGTCTGGCGGATCGCTGCCGGCGGCGAGCGCGCACGGTTGCCCGCCGCGCTCTCCGTCCTCGAGCGCTACCGCACCCGCGACGGCCTGTACCGCACCTGGCTGGCGCCGCGCGATCGCTACCAGTGCATCGATCCGGGCAGGGATCCGAACCCCGCCGACGTCGGCATCCAGATGCACGTGCTGCTGCTGCTCGCGCAGGTGGACCCGCCGGCCGCCCGCGCCCTGTGCGGCGCCCTCGGCCGCGCGGTCGACGAAGACCGGATCTGGGTCTATTACCAGGTGGCCCCCCTGGTGCCTATGCTGCGCCAGACCGACCTTCGCCAGGCCGGCTGCCCACTGCGTCTTCCCGCGTCGCGGCTGCGCACGCGCGTTCCCGGGCAGGAGGTCTGGGCCGCCGCCGCCGGGCAGTTGCAGCGCCTCCTCGACCCCGGCCTCCCGGCGCCCGCCACCGCCGCGACCGTCGCCCTGTTGCAGACCCTGGCGGCCGACGACTTCTCCCCGGTCCGCCGCTCCCCGCCCCTCCTCTACCACAACGACCTCACTGCCTCGACGCCGAGGTTCTACTGGTCGGAGGACTTCGGCTATGCGCTCTGGCTCAGGCTCTATCTCGAGAATGCGCACCGGCGTTGACCGCGGCCCACGGGCCGGCCCGCACCCCGCCCCGGCCCCGGCCCCAGCACCGGCCGAGGCGGCGCCGGCGGCGGCCGCGGAGCGCACGGCGGCCGTCCGTCCGCCGTCACGAGCGCGGTTCGTGCGGCGCTATCTCTCCTGCCTGCGCTGGCGGGAGATCCTGGTCCTGCAGGGTTCGCCGCTGCTCGGCGCCGCCTTCGCCATGCGAGCGGTGACCGCGGGAAACGTCGCGGCGCTGGCGGTCTTGACCGCCGCCAGCTGCTGTCTCGTGGCCCACATCTTCGTGCTCAACGACTGGGCCGGCATGACCGCCGACCTGAAGGACCCCAACCAGCGGGCCGGCGTCTTCGCGGCGAGGGGCATCGGCCGGCGTGAGGTCGGCTGGCTCTGGCTCGCCCTGCTCGTGGCGAGCGTCGCGCTGTTCAGCTGGCTCGGCCCGCGTCCGCTGGCGATCGCCCTGGCGATCGCGGGCTCGAGCGCTCTCTATTCGGTTCCCGCGTACCACGCCAAGGGAATCCCCCTGCTCAACTCGGCGCTGCACCTCGCCGGCGGGGTCCTGCACTTCCTGCTCGGCTACTCGCTGTTCGGCGCCATCGACCGGCGCGGCCTCGAGATCGCCTGCTTCTTCGCTCTGGCTTTCGTGGCGGGGCACCTCACCCAGGAGGTGCGGGACCATGAGGCGGACCGGCTCAACGGCATCAAGACCAACGCGGTGATGTTCGGCAAGACCACGACCTTCGCCGCCGGTGTCGCCGTCTTCACCTGCGCCTACGTCTACCTGGCCGTGCTGGCGGTCCGCGCCATCGTGCCGCGCGCGCTGGTGGTCCTGGCCATCCTCTACCCGCTGCACCTCTACTGGTCGCTCGCGACCCTCCGCGCGGGCCTGACCTTCGAGAGCATCCGCCGCCTGCAGGCGCGGTACCGCGCGCTCTATACGATCATCGGCATCGCGATGCTGGCGGCGCTGCTGCTCGCGTCGTGATCCGCCCGCGGCGCGGGGGCGGACCGTCCTGCGGCCTCCAGGCGAACAGGGAGGAACTTACTTGCGCCGGTTGGCGGCGAGCACCCGCTTGCGCAGGCGGACCGCGGCGGGCGTCACCTCGACCAGCTCGTCGTCGCGGATGAACTCGAGCGCCTGCTCGAGATTCATCAGCCGCGGCGGGATCAGGCGGATCATGTCGTCGGAGCCCGACGCGCGCATGTTGCTGAGCTTCTTCTCCTTGGTCACGTTGACGTCGAGGTCGTTGCCGCGGGCGTGTTCGCCGATCACCATGCCCTCGTAGACCTCGTCGCCCGGCGACAGGAAGAGGGCGCCGCGCGGCTGCAGGTTCTCGATCGAGTAGGCGGTGGCGCGCCCCTGGCGGTCGGCCACCAGGGTGCCGGTGGCGCGGTGCTCGATGTCGCCCTGCCAGGGCTCCCAGCCGTCGAACAGATGATTCATGATGCCGGTGCCGCGCGTATCGGTCAGGAACTCGGTGCGGAAGCCGATGAGGCCGCGCGACGGCACGCGGAACTCCATGCGCACCCGCCCCGAGCCGTGATTGCTCATCTTCATCATGCGGCCGCGCCGTGCCCCCATCCTCTGCGTCACCACGCCGATGAACTCCTCGGGGCAGTCGATCGCCAGCATCTCCATCGGCTCGCGGACGACGCCGTCCTGCGCGCGGGTGATCGCCTGCGGCTTGCCCACCGACAGCTCGTAGCCCTCGCGCCGCATCATCTCGATCAG
>DATDGZ010000574.1:0-5377 GCA_036521795.1 Thermoanaerobaculia bacterium
CGTCCTGCCGGGCGGCCTGCCGGAATGGGTGAGCGAGTGCGTGATGCCGGTGGCCCTCGGCCTGATGGCGCTGCGCTTCGCCTGGGGCGCCGGGGAGGGCTGGCGCAGCCGCGCCGTCGCCGTCGCCGCGATCGGGCTCGCCTTCGGGATCGGCCTGGTGCCGGCCCATGCGGGCGCGCTGGTGTGGCCGCTGGCGCTGGTCGTGGTCGGCGCCGCGCTGCTCGGCGCGCCGGTGTTCGTCGCCATGGGCGGCTTGGCGCTGGTGCTGTTCTTCTCCGACGGCACGCCGGTGGCCGCGGTGTCGGCCGAGGTCTACCGGTTGATCGCCTCGCCGACGCTGCCGGCGATCCCGCTGCTGACGGCCGCCGGCTACGTGCTGGCGGAGAGCGGCGCCTCCTCGCGCCTGGTGCGCTTCTTCCGCGCGCTGTTCGGCGGCATGCCTGGCGGCATGGCGGTGATGGTGGCAGCGGTCTGCGCGCTCTTCACCACCTTCACCGGCGGCTCCGGCGTCACCATCATCGCCCTCGGCGGGCTGGTCTATCCCATGCTCAGGGAGGACGGTTACCCGGAGGCGTTCTCGCTCGGGCTGGTGACGGCGGCCGGCAGCCTCGGCCTGCTGTTCCCCCCCAGCCTGCCGGTGGTGCTCTACAGCGTGGTCGCGAGCAGCAGCCAGAAGCTGAGCGTGCCCGCCGAGTCGCTCTACCTTGCCGGGCTGGTGCCGGGGCTGCTGCTGGTCGTGCTGGTCGCCCTCTACGGTATCCACGTCGGCCGGAAGTCGGCGACGCGCAAGGCCGCCCCCTTCTCGTGGCGCGAGGTGGCGCGGTCCTGCTGGGCGGCGAAGTGGGAGCTGCTGCTGCCGGTCTTCGTGATCGTGCTCTTCGCCAGCGGCGTCGCGTCGATGGTCGAGACCGCGGCAGCCGCCTGCGCCTACGCCGTCATCGTCGAGTGCTTCGTCAGCGGCGACATCCCGCTCCGCCGCCTGCCGGGCGTGCTGCTGCGGGCGTCGGCGCTGATGGGCGCGGTGCTGCTGCTGCTGAGCGTCGCGATGGGTCTCACCGGCTACCTGGTGGAGGCGCAGATCCCGGACCTGGTGTTGAGCTGGGTCAAGGTGCACATCCACTCGCAGATCGTCTTCCTGCTGGCGCTCAACGGGCTGCTGCTGGTGCTCGGCAGCGTGCTCGAGATCTACTCGGCGATCATCATCCTGGCGCCGCTGATCGCGCCCATCGGCGTTGCCTTCGGGGTCGACCCCATCCATCTCGGGGTCATCTTCCTCGCCAACCTCGAGCTCGGCTTCCTGTTCCCGCCGGTCGGGCTCAACCTGTTCCTCTCCTCGTCACGCTTCGGCCAACCGTTGCCGCGTCTCTACCGTCACGTGCTGCCCTTCCTTGCCATCCTCGGCCTGGGCGTGCTGCTGATCACCTACCTGCCGAGCATGTCGCTGGGGATCCTGAAGCTGTTCGGCCGCTGACGAAGCGGCCGGGAAGCTATACTGTCTTCACACCAGGAAGCTTGGAGCCGCAATGCCGTCGGGATGGGGGCCGGCAGGCCGGCGGGAAGCTCGGCCTCATCCGGCCGGCGGCCGCCGGCGTAGTAGTCGGCGGTTGTGGGAGGGCGGCGTCGCCGGCCCAGGCGGCTCCGGGCTGCAACGGAACCTACCAGGAGGGATGAGATGAAGAGCGAGACGATGATGGAGAGGGGGATGAGAAGCTGGCGATCGGTCGGAGTGCTCCTCGTGGCGGTGGCCCTCGCGGTGCCCGCAGGGGCCGCAGCGGCCAGCGCGGGAGCCCAGGCCGCCGGCGGCGCCACCCAGCCGATGGCGGCGCCGGCGGCCATGCCGATGCCGACGCCGAGCCCGGCGCTCGACCAGCTCAAGTTCTTCGCCGGCAACTGGCAGTGCGCCGGCACGGGTTACCTCGAGGGGAAGGGCCACCCGACCAGCGCCACGGTGAACATGGGCTGGGATCTCAACGGCTTCTTCATGAGCTTGCGTTACGAGGAGAAGAAGACCGGCGTCAACCCGATGCCGCTCACCGCCGTGGAGCACTGGGGCTACAGCGACGAGCGGAAGAAGCTGGTCGCCGGGTCCGTGGACAGCATGGGCGGCTACGGCACGCAGGCCACCGCCGGATGGGAAGGCAACACCATGGTGTGGGTCGGGGACGCCCACATGATGGGCACCAGGATGCCCAGCCGCGACACCTTCGTCAAGCACGGTGACAACGAGGTCACCCATCTCGGCGAGATCCAGCAGAACGGCGCCTGGATCAAGCAGGACGAGGAGACCTGCTATCGCGTGAAGTAGGACTGTCGCTGCCGGCGGGGGGTAGTGGGGCGGGGGGGGCCGCCACCCGCGGCCCCCCCCCCGCGGTGGTAGATTCCCCCGATGACAAGACGACCTCTCGCCTGGGCGGCGCTCCTCCTCGTGGCCTCCTTGCCGGCGGGCGCGGCGGGCGCCGCGGGCGCGCCGGCGGACGGGCCGTCGCGGAAGCCGGTCAAGGGTTGCGCCTGGAGGAAGATCTCCGACCCGGCGCTGGGCCTCGAAGCATGGGTGCAGCGGTGCGATTTCGGCTTCCGCAAGATCGATTTCCAGGTCGCCAAGGCGGCTCTCCTCGTGCGCTGGTCGGACGGCGGCGGCACGACGGAGCCGGTGGTCGAGGTCCTCGATCTCATGCCGGGCGAGACCCCCGAGACGGCGATCCGGCGGATCTTCACTCTGCACACAGACAAGAAAGTGGCCGGGCGCTGCGTGCTGCGGCGCTACACCGAGGGGACCACGCCGGCCGGCGCGCAACGGTTCACCTTCGTGCCGGACACCGCCTACCAGAAGGAGCTGAACGCCAAGGCCAAGGCCGAGGACGGAGTTCCCGATCCTCCCTGCGGCGATTGGGGCGCGGCCCCCGACGGGATCCAGTACTTCGAAGCGCAGCCGGCGAGCGGCGCGCGCAAGGTGCTCTTCGTGCGGGTGGGGCAGGACGAACCGCTCTTCGACGAGGCCACCCTGCGGCTGCTCGCCCGGCACTGAGGTCTGCTCGATCAGGCTCGCGCCCCGCGCATCCATGGCTCTCTATCTCGAAGACTTCCATCCCGGCGACGTCGGGGAGACGCCACCGCGGCAGATCTCCCGTGAGGAGATCGTCGAGTTCGCCCGGCAGTTCGATCCGCAGCCCTTCCACCTCGACGAGGAAGCCGCCAGGCGCTCGCCCTATGGCGGCCTCATCGCCAGCGGCTGGCATACCGCCGCCCTCTGCATGCGCATGGTGGTCGATCACGCCTTCGGCAGCGGCACGGGCAGCCTCGGCGACGGGATCACCGGCAGTCTCGGCTCGCCCGGGGTCGACGAGCTGCGCTGGCTGTGGCCGGTGCGGCCGGCGGACACCCTGACCGTGCGCATCGAGGTGCTCGAGGCGAGGCCCTCGCGCAGCAAGCCGGACCGCGGGCTGATCAAGCTGCGTTACACCATGCGCAATCAGTCCGGCCAGGACGTGATGACCATGATCGGCCTCGGGTTGATGCTCCGGCGGCCAGAATAGGCCGCACACACTCGGGCCAGGTCCATCGATGACAGCGGCCGCCGCCTGCCGGCGCGCGGCGTCCAGGCGGGGAGCCGCCGGGAGGTGAGGGCATTGCACAGCAGGATTCTTCTCGCCAGTATGATGGTCATGTCGATGCTTGCCCCGGGGGCGCCTGACGTGCCGGGGGCGCTTGCCGCGGCCGCAGCCCCGCCCGCGCCCGCTGCGCCCGCGGGCCGGCCAACGGCGCCGCCTCCTTCGACGCTCGACGCCATGGCAGCCCAGCCCACGCCTTCCATGTCCAAGCCCGTCGCCCTCGACTACCCGGCGCTGGCCCGGCGCATCGTGGCGCAGCTGGCGCTACAGCCGGGCGAGAAGGTGCTGCTCGTCGCCTGGCCGGACCTGTTCTCCGAGCTGGTGGCGCCGCTGCGCTACGAGGTGATGCGCGCCGGCGGCGTCGACATGGGCTGCTGGACCGTGCTGCCGCTGCCGCCGCCGGCCGCCTCGGGCTTGAACGCGGGCGCCGCGGCGCGCGCCGTGGCCGCCTCGCGTGCCGCGCTCCGCGAGCGGCTCCGCGACGTCGATGCCGCCGTCATGCTGCCGGGGGCGACGCCCGAGCAGCCGGAGTACGCCGCCATGCAGGACGTCCTGCGGGAGGGCCACGGCCGCACCGTGCACTTCCATTGGCTGGGCGGGGGAGCGCCGAGCGCAGTCGCACTGCCCGGCCATCTCCTGCCGCCGGAAGCGGCCATCGACGCGATCTACCAGCGCGCCGTCCTCCACTCCGACTGCAAGGCGATCGGCGAGGTCCAGCGGCGCTTCGCCGCGGCGTTGCGCACGGGCGAGGTCCGCGTCACCACTCCGGCGGGCACCGACCTGCGCTGGCGCGCGGGCGACCGGCCGGTCAACTTCCAGGACGGCGATGCCTCGGCCGCCCGCGCCCGCCAGGCGCGCGTGCTGGTCGACCGTGAGATCGAGATCCCCTGCGGCGCCGTGCGCATCGCGCCGCTCGAGGACTCCGTCGAGGGGGCCATCGCCTTCCCGCCCGCGGTGTGGGACGGCCGCCAGGTGGGCGCGGTCAAGCTCCGCTTCACGCACGGCAAGGTGGTCGAGGTGATCGTCGAGCCGGGGCCGGCCGAGCCTGCCACGCGCGCCGCCGCCGAGGCCGAGCTGACCTACGGCGGCGAGGCCGCGCATTCGTTCCGCGAGCTCGCCCTCGGCTTCAACCCCGAGCTGGCGGTGCCCGCCGACACCCCCTTCGTGCCCTACTACGGCTACGGCGCGGGCGTCGTGCGTCTCTCGCTGGGCGACAACTCCGAGCTCGGCGGCCAGGTCAAGGGCGGCTACGTCCGCTGGAACTTCTTCGCCGACGCCACGGTGAGCGTCGGCGGCCGGACCTGGGTGCGCGGCGGCAAGCTGCTGCCGCCGTGAAATTAGGAGCCGGTCCCGGCGTTGCCTCTCGCCGCGGCGGCGACGGTGAAGCGCGAGGTCACGGTCTGCGAGCCCGAGGCGCCGGTGATGGTTACCACCAGGCGGTACTCGCCCGGCGCGAGGCTCTGGGGAGCGCGGAAGACTGCCCGGTAGACGTCGGGGCCGGCGCCGTCTCCGGGCACCCGCCCGGCGACGCTGATCTCGCCGGCGCCGAGATCGCGCCCGTCGGCGCTCTGGACCTTGGCCTGCGCCGCCAGCTCGCCCTCGCCGAGGTTGTAGCCGACCAGCGCCACCGCCGCCTGCTGTCCCGGCGTCAGGGTGGGCAGGGCGGCGGGCACGTAGGCCCGCTGGCCGACCACGAACGGGTAGGAGACGTTCTGCTGCTCGCCGCGCGGCCGCTCGCGCACCACCGTCCAACGCCCCCCGGTGTCGGG
>DATDGZ010000575.1:0-7233 GCA_036521795.1 Thermoanaerobaculia bacterium
GGCCACGAACGCCAACCATCTCGCGGCGATCCGTCGACGGCGCCGCGGGCGTTGCAGCTCTTGTGGGAGACTTCGATGTCCGATCCATCCGTTGCATCCGTGCTCGCGCACCGCGCACCGCGGACGCTTCGCCGCGCGACCTTCGTCCTCCTGGCACCGCTGGCCGCGATCGCGCTCTCGCTGCCGGCCGCCGCACTGGCCGGCGTGGTGCGCGGGCGCGTCCTCGATCCAGCCGACTCGCCGCTGCCCGGCGTCACGGTGAGCCTCACCAACGACCTGACCGGCTTCTCGCAGCAGACCGTCTCCGGCAACGACGGCACCTATGTCCTGTACAACATCCCGAACAACCCCTATCACCTGCGCGCCGAGCTCGAAGGTTACAAGGAGGCCCATGTCGACGTGGACGTGCGCGGCAGCGTACCGGTCGTCCGCGACCTCCACCTGTCGGCGGCGCTCTCCGAGACCATCAACGTCACGGCCGAGAAAGAGAACGTCGCGCTCGAGACCGACGAGTCGACCACCCACACCGACATCGACAAGTCGCTGATCCAGCGCTTCCCCGCCGCCGTCGCCTCGCGCGCCTTCGAGTCCATCGTCACCTCGGCGCCCGGCTTCAGCAAGGACGAAAACGGCCGCTACCACTTCCAGGGCGGCCATTCGCAGCAGCTGGTGGTCATCGACGGCCAGTCGATCGGCGACCAGGTCGGCATCACCTTCTCGAACTCCCTCAACCCGGCGATCGCGCAGGGGATCGAGATCGTCACCGGCGGCGTGCCGGCCGAGTACGGCGAGAAGGCCTATGGCGTCATCAACCTGACCACCAAGTCGGCGCTGGGCCAGAACGGCTTGCGCGGCGACACCAGCTTCGGCGCCAGCAGCTTCAACACCTACGAGGGCAACGTCGGCGTCGGCTTGGGCGGCAAGCAGTCCGGCGGGTTCTTGAACCTCGACGGCACGAGCTCGGACCGCTTCCTCGACCCGGTGACCTTCGACAACTTCCACAACCACGGCGACACGCTGCGCGGCTTCTTCCGCTACGACCTGCTGCCGGGCATGGGCAACGGCTCGGACTCTTTCCGCTTCACCGCCAACGGCGGCAACACCCAGCGCGACGTCACCAACCTGCCGTCGCAGGAAGCAGCCGGCCAGGACGAGCGCGTCCACTCCCGCGACTGGAACTTGAACGCCGGCTACCAGCACCTCTTCTCCGGCGACATGGTCGCCGAGGGGCAGGTCTACGCGCGCGACAACCGCCTGCAGCTGCTCGGCTCGCCCAACGACACGCCGGTGATCGCGACCCAGAACCGCAAGCTCGACAACCAGGGCCTCAGCGCCTCGGCGTCGAAGGACATCGCCGGCAACGAGATCAAGGTCGGGGTGCAGGCCAAGCGCTTCCCGATCGTCGAGCACTTCAGCTTCCTGATCACCGATCCCACCCTGAACGACCCGGCGCAGCCCGGCTACAACCCCAACCTGGCGCCCTACGACGGCACCCGCGGCGGCTCGCCGTTCGTCTTCGACGGCAGCCGCACCGGCCGCTACGCCGCGGGCTACGCGCAGGACACGTTCCACTGGCACAACCTGACGGTGAACGCCGGCCTGCGCTACGACAACAACCAGCTGTTTCTCACCGAGAGCCAGCTGCAGCCGCGCCTCGGCGCCGCCTACTTCATCCCGCAGACCAATACAGTGGTGCGTGCGTCCTACGACAAGATGTTCATCACCCCCGAGTACGAGAACATCCTGCTGTCCTCGTCCGCCCAGGCGTCCGCGCTGGTGCCGCCGGAGGTGCAGCAGTCGGCGCTCGCCGGCTTCGGCCACCTGTTCAACCGCTCCGAGCATCACGACGCCCAGAACTACGGCATCCAGCAAGGCATCGGCAGCAAGCTGCGCGTCGACGTCTCGTACTGGAAGCGCCAGGTCCAGTTCACCGCCGACCAGGACCAGTTCTTCAACACCGGCATCGTCTTCCCGCTCAACTTCAAGGGCGGCGACCTCTCCGGCTGGAACTTGCGCTTCGACGGCGGGCCGTGGAACGGCTTGCGCGGCTACCTCTCGCTCGGCCACGTGCACGCACTCTACGACCCGCCGCTCGTCGGCGGCCTGTTCATCAACGCCTCGCCGCTGGACATCAGCCAGGGCCCCTTCCTCATCGATCACGACCAGAAGCTGCAGGAACAGCTGGGCCTGTTCTGGGACATCTCCGACAGCGGCTTCTGGACCGGCGTCACGCAGCGTTACGACTCGGGCCTGGTGACCCACGCCGACAGCCCGGAGTCCGTCCTCGCGGGCGGCCCCGACACCGCCTACGCCGAGCCCTTCATCAACTTCAACAGCAACCCCACGCGCGTCAAGTCGCGCATGGTCTGGGACTTCTCCCTCGGCTCGCATCTCGAGCAATACGGGGTGCCATTCGAGCTGCAGCTCGACCTGCTGAACGCCTTCGACAAGGAGGGCCTCTACAACTTCATGTCCACCTTCGGCGGCACCCACGTCATCCCGCCGCGCGAGATCGCGGGACGCGTCCGTTACTCCTTCTGACCTCCGGCCTCGCCGAGCGGGCCTCGCCGAGCGGGTGGTGAAGCTGCTGTGATCTCCGGGGCGCCGCCTCGCCAGGGGCGGCGCCCGAGTCTTATCTCTCGAGCTCAGAACCATCAGAACCTATAGGCGGCGACGAGCCGGAGGGAGCGCGGCTCGGCAGGGTGGAAGTGGTCGTCTTGGACGCCCGCGGCGGGCTCTCCGGGGAGACGCGAGGTGTAGTAGTAGTCGACGTCGCTGGCCTTGACGTTGAACAGGTTGAAGACCTCGACGGTCAGGCGGAGGTTGCGCGGCAGGTTGCAGCCGGCGTCGAGATAGAAGAGCGAGGTCGAGTGCGAGCGCACGCTGGCGTCTTCGATCAGTGGCCGCGGGCCGAAGTAGCGCCAGCGGAGGCTGCCGAAGAAGCGATGCACGTCGGGCATGGTGACGCCGATTGCGGCGGCGCTCCCGATGGCTCCCGGGATGTGATCGCCGATCGCCGCGAAGTCGGTGAAGCGTGCCCGCGACCACGAATAATCGGCGTCGAGCGACAGCCATCCGCTCGGCCGGTAGAAGCTCTGCAGCTCGAAGCCGAGGCGCCGGCTGGGGCGGCTCGGCGCCGTGTCGCCGGCATCGCCGTCGAACACCAGCTCCGAGGCGAGATCGAGCCGGAAGAAAGTGATCGACGTCTGCAGTCCCGGCACCAGCGAGGTGCGGAAGCCGGCGTCGGCGCTCTTCGCCCGCACCAGTGGCGAGACCGGTCCGACCGGCTGCCCGGTGCGCGGATCGACGGTGATGGTGGCGCCGCGCGCATCGTTGCTGTGGAAGCCTTCCCCGAAGTTCAGGTAGACCTCCGACGCCTGCCACGGCCCGAGCAGGAACGACAGCTTCGGCTCGGCGATGGCCCGGTCCCTGAAGCCGGAGCTCGCCGCGAGATTGCTGTCGACGCTGAAGCGGTAGGCGTCGGCGCGCAGGCCGGCGATCGTGCGCAGCCATTCCGTCCACCGCACCTGGGCCTGCCCGTAGGGGCCCACCGAGGTCTCCTGGATAGTGTCCTCGCGGGTCGTCGACAGGACTGTGCGGTCCTCGGTGTGGAAGATGCCGTTGTGGATGCCGTCGTGCCGCGCCTGCAGGCCGAGCTCGCCCTCGACGTCGCGGCCGAGCAGCCGCCACACCCACTGGTGCTCGAGCTTGACGCCTTCGACGGTGCGATCGTCGAACTGCTCGAACTGGTCGCCGTGGACGGGGTCTTCCAGGAAGTAGGTGAAGTCCGAGAACAGCCGGAGCCGGGTGTCGTACACGAAGCCGGTGAGCGTGGTCAGCGAGGCATCGCCGCCGCGGCGCAGCTCGCCCGCCAGGCTGTAGCGGGAGGAGCTGCCGCCGTCTGTCGGGTCGATGGCGCCCAGCCGCGAGACGAGCCCTTCCCGCACGGCGCGCGACGGGATCTGGTCGGTCGAATTCCACGTCCCGTCGTAACCCTGCATGGTCACGGTGAAGCCGTTCGCCGCGTCGCCGCTGTTGTAGCGCACGATGCCGTTCTTCTTCTGATAGTCGTCCGGCCGCACCCACGGGCCGTCGTAGTGCTCGTACTCGAGCGCCGCCAGCAGGTCCCCGTGGCCGACCCTGGCGGAGTCCGCCAGCAGGCCCCGCGCGAAGCCGTGGGTGCCGCCGGTGGCCTCGACGAGCCCCTGGTCGAGAGCGTTCTTGAACGTGATGTCGGCGGCGCCGGCGGCCGAGAAATCGCCCTTGTCGGCGTAATAGAGCCCCTTCTCGTAGCGGACGGTGTCGATCAGCTCGGGAATGAGGAAGTTGAGGTCGCTGTAGCCCTGGCCATGGCCGTTGGTCGGCTGGTTGATCGGGATGCCGTCGACGGTGATGCTGAAGTCCGTGCCGTGGTCGAGGTTGAAGCCGCGCAGGTAATACTGATTGGCCTTGCCGTCGCCGCTGTGCTGGCTGACGATCAGCCCCGGCACCGTCTCGAGCACCTCGCCGGGGCGCAGGATCGGCCGTTGCTCGAGCTCCTGCGGTCCGACCACCCCCTGGCTCGCCGACGCCGCGATGCCGACCATGTCCGAGCCGCGCCCGGTGACCTGGATCTGCTCGTAGACCTGCAGCCTCTCCGGCCCGCCGGCCGCGGCGTGCTCCTTCTCCCGGTCCCGCTTCGCCTGCTCCTGCTTCGCCTGCTCCTGCTTCGCCTGCTCCTGCTTCGCCTGCTCCTGCGCAGTCTGCTCCGGCTTGGCCTGCTCCTGCGCAGTCTGCTCCTGCGCAGTCTGCTCCGGCTTGGCCTGCTCCTGCTTCGCGTTCTTGCCAGGCTGGTCCTGCCGGTCCGGCTCGCTCGGATGGGGCACGCCGGCGGCGCCGGCATCGCCCGCCTCGGCGGGTTCCTGGGGGGAAGCCTGGGAGCCCGAAGGCGTGGCGCTCCCGGCAGCCGCCGGCGCCTCACCCGGCGTCCCGCAGCGCGGATCGGCCGCCCGGGCGGGCACGACGGCAAGGGCCGCCAAGCAGAGCGACACGGCCGGCGCGGACCTGCTGAGCCGCAGGAACGGCGAGGCGGGGCGGGGACGGAGCGGAGGCATGATCAAGCTTTCGCCGACGAGGTGGGATGCGGTAGAGGCGCGAGCGAGCCTGCCATCCTCGCGCTCGAGATGCAGATGATATCCGCCACGCCGGAGCAGCCATCTCTCTCTCGCCCAGTACGCGCCCCTGGCGCGGAGTGGATGAGCGCGTTGGTCTCCGGGTTCTGAGGTCGCCGGTTCCCAGGGGTCGCCGGGTTCGCCGTACCGGTCGGGTTCGCCGGCTTCGCCCTGGCGGCCTGGTTCGCCGCCCTCGCCGTCCTGTCCTTGACGCCCTGCGAGCGCTCCGCTAGATTCGCGGCGTCCGGTCCCATTCCCGGTCGCGTTGACTGGAAGCGCCACGACCCGCGCGCCGCCGCCGCTTCCGCCCGAACGGCGGGCGCATCTCCCTGGTGTCGCTCGCGCCGCCGGCTGCCAGGGAGGCGCCGATTGAAGGCCACCAGCCACCTTCCCACCCCAGCCGCCGGGGAAACCGCGCCAGCCCAAACCGCGCCAGCCTGCCGCCGGCCGCTGCGGCTCCTGGCCGCCGCGGCCGCTGTGGCCGTCGCGCTGGCCGCCGTGCCGGGGGGCGCCAGGGCGCAGGCCCAGGCGCCGCCGCCTCCGGGGCAGCAGCGGCCGCACCTGCAGGCCAGTGCCGTCTCCCAGATCCAGGTGCTGATGAGCGAGAAGGCCGCGCGCACGCCGGCGCAGCTGAAGATGGACTCGAACCTGGTCTACGCCCTGCTGCGGGAACGCCAGGACCCGCGGCTGAGCGGCCTGACCCGGCTGCGGCTGCCGACGCCCGATCCCGACGGCACGATGGAGATCGACGTCGAGGCCGTCTCGCCCGCCGCCATCGAGCCCATTGTCTCCCGCCTGGCCCGCCTCGCCCGCCTGCACGGCCTCGGCGCGCGCATCGTCACCGTTCAGGCCCGCGATGCCCGCATCCGCGCTCGCCTGCGGCTCGCCGACGCCGAGACGATCGCGGCGATGTCCGAGGTGAGATCCGTGCGGCAGGCGAGCCGGGCGATCCTCGAGCACTTCGACTCCGAGGGAGACGCCACCCACCGGGCCGTGCAGGCGCGCGCCTTCTTCGGGGCCGACGGCACCGGCGTGAAGATCTGTGCGCTCTCCAACGGCGTCGACTCGCTGGCCACCCTGCAAGCCGCGGGCGAACTGCCGGCGGTCGACGTGCTGGCCGGACAGGCGGGCTCGGGCGACGAGGGGACGGCGATGCTCGAGATCCTCCACGACCTCGCCCCCGGCGCCGCTCTCGGCTTCGCCACTGCCGGGCCCGACGAGCCGACCTTCGCCGCCAACATCCTGGGCCTGCGCAACACCTCCCGTTGCGACATCCTCGTCGACGACGTCGCCTACCTGAGCGAGTCGCCGTTCCAGGACAACCTCATCGCCGATGCCGTCGACCAGGTGACCGCCGCCGGCGCCCTCTACTTCTCGTCGGCGGGCAACGAGGGCAACCTCGACGCCGGCACCTCGGGCACCTGGGAGGGCGACTTCCATCCCAACGGCACCCTGGCGGTGCTGGGACCCGGCGCCGGCACCACCCACGACTTCGGCGACGGCGGGCAGTCCGACCTGATCACCGCCCCCACCGGGCACGGCATCGTGCTGCACTGGGCGGACCCGGCGGCAGCTTCCTGCAACGACTACGACCTGTACGTCCTCGACGGCAGCCTCGCCACCGTCCTGGAGGTCTCGAACAACCCCCAGACCTGCACCCAGGACCCGATCGAGACGGTCGGCGACGCCGCCGCCGGCGAGCGCGTGGTGGTGGTCCTGGCGCACGGCGCCAACCGCCTGTTCAACGTCCTGGCCTTCCGCGGCCAGCTGCAGCTCGCCACCGCCGGCTGCACCCGCGGGCACAACTCGGCGGCCGCCGCCTTCGGCGTCGCCGCGGCGCCGGCGGCGGCGGGGATCGCCGCCGGCGAGCCGAGCGGTCCCTTCCCGAATCCGTTCGACTCGACGCAGCTGCTCGAGCCCTTCACCTGCGACGGGCCGCGGCGCATCTTCTTCGACGTCCACGGCAACCTGCTGCCCGGCGCGCCCGCGGGCAATTTCTCCTCGACCGGCGGCGTCGTGCGCCAGAAGCCCGATCTCACCGCCGCCGACGGCGTGTCGACCGACGTCAACGACTTCCGGCCCT
>DATDGZ010000576.1:0-12527 GCA_036521795.1 Thermoanaerobaculia bacterium
CACTACCAGTACCGCCGGCCCGGCCGCCGCGCCCGCGGGCGGCGCGCGCGCCCGACCCGCCGGTCCCGGCCGCCCTGCCGGCCGCCCGCGGCGGCGGGTCCGGCATGCCGACGATCTTCAGGTCGAGCCCGCGGTGGCGCAGGTCGGCACCCGTGAGCTCGACCTCGGCCGGGTCGGCAAGCTGGAAGACCCGTCCCCGGCGTTCGCCGACCAGGCGGTGCGCCTCGGGCTCGTACAGGTAATAGTCGTCGGCGAGGGTGCGGATCGGCACCAGGCCGTCGACGTGGAAGTCCTCGAGCTGCACGAAGAGGCCGAACGGCTGCACGCCGGTGATGCGGCCGCGGAAGCGCTCGCCCGCGCGATCGGCGAGGAAGCGCACCTTCTTCCACTGCAGGAGGTCGCGCTCCGACTGCTCGGCCCGCCGCTCGGCCGCGCTGGTCTGCTCGGCGACCACGGCCAACCGCGCCGCCAGCGCGGCGCGAGCGCTGTCCTCGCTCTCCTTGCTCTTGACATCCTTATCATCGCGCACCGGGTCCTCGCCCCGCAGCAACGCCTTGAGGCAGCGGTGGACCACGAGGTCCGGGTAACGGCGGATCGGCGAGGTGAAGTGGGTGTAGTACCGCGACGCGAGGGCGTAGTGGCCGCGGCACTCCGGACTGTAGACGGCGCGCTGCATGGTGCGCAGCACCAGCGCCGACAGGAACGGCTCGTCCGGACGCCCCTCGACCTGCTTGAGCACCTGCTGCAAGGCCGCGGGCGGCAGGTCGTCGAGCTCGGCCGGGTCGCGGGTGAGCTCGAGCCCGAGCGGCCGCAGCAGCTCGGCCAGCTCCTCGAGCCGCTGGCGGCCGGGGGGATCGTGAACCCGGAAGAGGCCCGGGCTGCCGCGCCGCACCAGCTCGTAGGCCACCGCCTCGTTCGCGGCGATCATGAACTCCTCGATCAGCCGGTGGGCGACGTTGCGCTCGTAGGGCAGGATGCCGACGACCGTGCCGTCGGTGTCGAGCTCGACGTTGCCCTCGGGCAGGTCGAAGTCGAGCGAGCCGCGGCGGCCGCGGGCCTCGTGCAGAGCCCCGGTCAGCTCGCGCATGTCGCGCAGCGCGTTGAGCACCGGGCCGTAGCGCGCGCCGTCGCCGGGACGCGGCTCCTCGAGCAGCCGCCGCACCTCGCCGTAGGTCAGCCGCCGCGCGCTGCGGATGACCGTCTCGGCGAACCGCCGCGCCACCACGGCGCCGTCGCGGTCGACGTCGAGGAACACGGACAGGGTGAGCCGCGGCACCTCCGGGCGCAGCGAGCACAGGCCGTTCGACAGCGCCTCCGGCAGCATCGGGACCACGCGCTCGGGATAGTAGACGCTGGTCCCGCGGCGGTAGGCCTCGCGGTCGAGGGCGCTCTCCGGCGCGACGTAGTGCGCCACGTCGGCGATGTGCACGCCGAGCCGAAAGGTGTGGTCGGGCCGCCGCTCGATCGACACCGCATCGTCGAAGTCGCGGGCGGTCTCGCCGTCGATCGTCACCACCACCTGCCGGCGCAGGTCTTCGCGTCCCTGCCAGTCGGCGGGTCCCGGGTCGGCGGGCAGCCCGGAGGCGGCCGCCAGCACCTCGTCGGGGAACTGTCGCGGGATGTCGTAGTGCCGCAGCACCACCTCGACGTCGACGCCCGGCGTCGCCAGGTCGCCCAAGACCTCGAGCAGCCTGCCCCGCGGCTCTCCGCCGGCGCCCCGCTCCACCGCCACCACCGCGAACTGCCCCTCCGGCACGTCGCCGGCCCCGGCCACCGGCAGCTCGAGCGTCAGCCGCGGGTCGAACGGCACCAGCCAGCGCCGCCGGCTGCGCCCGCGGGCGCCCGCCGGACCGGCCTCCAACGTGCCCACGAGAGTTTCGGGCAGCGGCGCCGCCTGCCTGCTGTCGGCCCCTGGCAACGCATTTGACACCTGTTCTGTCACTCCCTAGAATCTGACCCGCGCGAAAGTGGCGGAATTGGTAGACGCGCAAGATTCAGGATCTTGTGGCCGCAAGGTCGTGGGGGTTCGAGTCCCCCCTTTCGCACCAGCTTCTGCCTCACTCCACTCCATACCACCCACCCTGCCCACCCACCCAGCCGCCCGAGAACGTCAAGAGCTTATCAGCGCATCGCGAACGCCCCGGCCGCGGTCGCCGGCTCCGCTTCCTGCTCCTGCTCAGGCCCGGGCAAGAAGGCTTCGCCCGTGGCCGGCGAGAGGTGTGCGGCAGCGGCCCCGGCGCGCAGACCGGCCGCCTCGGCCAGCGTGCGCCAGCGGATCCCGGCGAGGATCTGGCGGAACTTCGGCAGGTAATCCGCACGGCCCGTCTCGTGGATGAACCGCGCGAGCCCCGACAGCGGCCCCGGAGTCGGACGGTCCGAGATCTCCCACGGGTGAGCCACGGCGACCGGCAGGCCGCCGCGACGCAGGTGGCGCTCGGCGGCGGCCACCAGGCGGGCGGGATCGACCAGCCGCCCCGTCCAGCTGCCGGCGGGAATCCGCGCCACGCCGCCGAAGGTGAAGACCGGGAGCTCCAGCAGCTCGAGGCTCGCCAGAGCCGGCCCGGCTCCGTCGCCCGCGCCGCCCGCCATCGTCGCGGTCGTCCCGGTCATGGCCGCCGACGCCGCCGGCCGCGGCAGCTCCCAGCGCAAGCGGCTGGCAAAGACCGGGTTGGCGCGCCGGCCGGAGAGGGAGTAGGGGACGAGCGAGCTGTCGTAGTCGAAGCCCGCCGCCGCGACCAGCGGCAACAGCGGGCTCCGCAGCGTCCGCAGCGACCACTCGGGGGCGCGGAAGCCGCGGACCGGCTCGCCCAGCAGGTCCTCGAGCAACGCCTTCGACCGCCGGATGTCGCGCGCGAACTCGGCGGCCGGCCGCTCGCAGGCGCGCAGGTGATGGAAGCCGTGGCTCGCGACCTCATGGCCGGCCCCGGCGAGCTCGCGCACCCGCCGCGGCAGGCGCTCGGCCACCTCGCCGAGGACGAAGAAGGTAGCCCGGCACCCCGCCTCCGCCAGCAGCTCCAGCATCTCCGGCAGCAGCCGGTCGAGCTCGACCGGCAAGTCGGGCCGCAGGCGAGGCTGCACGTAGGAGGGTACCAAGCAGTTGTGGTACCACTCCTCGACATCCACCGTGAGGGCACACCCGAAAGCCCCCCGGATTCGCGTCACCTCCACAGCGCACCCCATGACCCCGTGATCCTAGTCGAAATCGCCCGCGGATGCGCCGAGGCCCCGCCTCTCCGTGAGGGGATCCGCGTCCTCGACCAGCACTTCGACCAACTCCTTGCCCATGAGCGACTTCCGGAGGCCGCATGAAACTTGACCCAAGAATCACGATTCACACTGAGGAGCGTTGCTAGGAGACGGTCGCCGGAGAGCAACACAGCCGTAGTGGGAGGAAGAGAGGGGCTGGGGGGAGGAACCTTGCTCTGGCCGAAGCTTTGGGCGAGGCGCCCGCAGTCCGCCCGCCCCTGCATCGACCCCCGGGCGCCTCGCCCAAAGCGAGGCTAGAGCAAGGTTCCTCCCCCCAGACCCGGATCGGAGGGATTCCCCGGAGGCCCCGGAGGCTCCTTGTCACCGATCCGAGCTTGTGACATTCTTCACGAGCGCCGGGAGACGGCTGCCCGGACCGGAGAGCGGGTCGCTGGCACCCGCGCTTGAAACCCTTCACTGGCGGAGCGGAGGACGGCCTCGTTGCCCGCGGAATACTACCCTGTCCTGCTGACCCTCGGGGTTGCCATCGCCGTCGGCGCCGGGCTCCTGCTGCTCTCCCATCTCATCTCCACCCTCGGCGGCAACCAGGTCGGCGGCCGCTCCAAGCGCACCACCTACGAGTCGGGCATGCCGCTGCTCGACCGCTCCCACAAGCGCATCTCCATCGCCTTCTTCCTGGTGGCGATCGACTTCATCGTCTTCGACCTCGAAGCCGCCTTCCTCTACCCCTGGGCGCTGATCCTCCGGCGCGGCGGCTGGTCGCTGTTCGCGGCGGTGATGGTCTTCGTCTTCCTGATCCTGGTCGGCTACGCCTACATCTGGTTGAAGGGCGGCCTCGACCTCGGGCCGCTGCGCGAGCTGCGCCGCCGCCCGGGAGGGTTGAGCTTCGCCGGCCGCCCGGCGCCGGGCCGCCGCCGCGAGGCCCAGGTATGAGCGACCCGACCGCCGCCGGCCGCATCCCCGCCGCCTCCATCCCGGCCGCGGCGCCTGCCGCAGCCGCCCCGCGGGAGCAGCCCGCCTGGAGCGCCGCCGCCCAGGCCCAGGTCAAGGAGCTGCTGGCGCGCTACCCGACCCGCGAGGCGGCCCTCATCCCGGTGCTGCACATCGCCCAGCGTGAATGGGGCGGCTGGTTGCCGGACGCCGCCATCGCCGCCGTGGCGAGCGCGCTCGAGCTGCCCGCGGCCAAGGTCTACGGCGTCGTCACCTTCTACGACCTGCTGCACCAGCACCAGGTCGGCCGGCACCGCATCCGCATCTGCACCAACCTGCCCTGCATGCTGCGCGGCTCGGACGAGATCATGGAGACCGTGCGCCAGGAGCTGGCGGTCGGCGAGAACGAGGTGACGCCCGACGGGCGCTGCTCCTTCGTCCATTTCGAGTGCCTCGGCTCGTGCGACACCGCGCCGATGATGATGGTCGACGACACCTACCGCGAGAACCTCACCCCCGAGCTGGTGCGCCGCATTCTCCGTGAGCTCGACTGATGGCACCCGCCTTCGAGCCGGTGCTCACCCGCAACGCCGGCAACCCCGGCGCGCTGACCATCGACGGCTACCGCAAGAGCGGCGGCTACGAGGGGCTCGCCAAGGCGCTGGCGATGGAGCCCGACGCGGTCATCGACGAGGTGAAGCGGTCGGGCCTGCGCGGCCGCGGCGGCGCCGGCTTCGCGGCCGGCGTCAAGTGGAGCTTCATCCCGAAGGGCAAGGACAAGCCGAAGTACCTGGTGTGCAACGCCGACGAGTCCGAGCCGGGCACCTTCAAGGACCGTCTGCTGATGGAGAAGGATCCGCACCAGCTGATCGAGGGCTGCGCCATCTGCTGCTGGGCGGTGCAGGCGAGCACCACCTACATCTACATCCGCGGCGAGTACACCCACGCCAACGCGATCATGGAACAGGCGATCAAGGAGGCGTACCAGGCAGGCATCCTCGGCGACAGCGTCCTCGGCTCCGGCTTCAAGCTCGACGTGTACATGCACCAGGGCGCCGGCGCCTACATCTGCGGCGAAGAGACCGGGATGATCGAATCGCTCGAGGGCAAGCGCGGCCAGCCGCGGGTCAAGCCGCCCTTCCCCGCCGTGGTCGGCGCCTTCGGCGCCCCCACCGTCATCAACAACGTCGAGACCCTCGCCAACGTGCCGCACATCCTGGTGCGCGGCGCCGACTGGTTCAAGTCGATCGGCACCGACGAGCGCAACACCGGCCCGAAGCTGTACGCCATTTCCGGCCACGTCGAGCGCCCCGGCACCTACGAGACCGCGATCGGCATCCCGTTCAGCGAGCTGCTCGATCTCGCCGGCGGCATGTACCGCGGCGGCAAGCTCAAGGCCTACATCCCCGGCGGCGCCTCGGCGGCGATCCTGACCGCCGACCAGGCCCACCTCGCGCTCGATTTCGACACCATGACGAAGGCCGGCTCGATGCTCGGCTCGGCGGCGGTGATGGTGATGGACGACACCACCTGCATGGTGCGCTCGGTCGCCCGGCTGGCCAAGTTCTTCAACCACGAGTCGTGCGGCCAGTGCACCCCCTGCCGCGAGGGCACCAACTGGATGGAGCTGCTGCTCACCCGCATCGAGCACGGCGAGGGGCGGCCGGGCGATCCGCAGCTGCTGCGGTCGGTCTGCAAGAACATGAACGGCACCGCCCTCTGCGCGCTGGCGGAGGCCGCGGTCGGTCCGGTCGATTCGCTGATCAAGCGCTTCCCGGAGGAGGTCGAGCAGCACATCCGCGACCGTGCCTGCCCGTTCCCCCACCGCCGTTACTTCGAGAACGGAGCGTCTTGACGTGCCCAGAGTCACCATCGACGACCGCACCGTGGAGGTCGAGGCCGGCACCAACCTGATCGACGCCGCCTTCAAGGCCGGCGTGCAGATCCCCCACTACTGCTACCACCCGCGGCTGTCGGTGGTCGGCCAGTGCCGGATGTGCCTGGTCAAGGTCGCCGGCATGGGCAAGCTCCAGGCCGGCTGCGCCACCCAGGTGATGAAGGACGGCATGGTGGTGCACACCGACCTGCCGGAGGTCAAGGAAGCGCAGCAGGGGATGATGGAGTTCCTGCTCCTCAACCATCCCCTCGACTGCCCGATCTGCGACCAGGCCGGCGAGTGCGGGCTGCAGGACTATGCCTTCAAGCACGGCGTCGCCTTCTCGCGCTTCCAGTTCGAGGACAAGCGCACCTACCCGGGGCGCGAGCGCATCCCGCTCGGCGGCAACGTGATGCTCAACATGAACCGCTGCATCCAGTGCACGCGCTGCATTCGCTTCACCGAGGAGATCGCCGGCACCGGCGAGCTCGGGTTCTTCCATCGCGGCGCCCGTACCGAGATCGGCACCTTCCCCGGCAAGCAGCTCGACAACCAGCTCGCCACCTGCGTCGTCGACATCTGCCCGGTGGGCGCGCTCACCTCCACCCGCTTCCGCTTCGCCGAGCGCGTCTTCTACCTCGACAAGCGGCCGTCGCTGTGCACCGGCTGCGAGGTCGGCTGCAACATCACGATCGAGCACCGCCGGGGCGCCATCAAGCGCTACAAGCCGCGCTTCAACCCCGACGTCAACGACTACTGGATGTGCGACTACGGGCGCGCCACCTTCGAGCGCTATCGCGACCTGCCCCGGCTCAGCGCGCCCCGCCTGCGGCAGGCCGGCACCGGCCCCGGCGTCGCCACCGACCCGATGCGGCCACGCCCCGATCTCACGGCCCGCCCCCCGGCGCCCGCGGCGGCGGCCGTCTCGCCGCCAGTCGCGCCGGTGTCGTGGCGGGAGGCGCTCGACGCCGTGGCGCGCCACCTCCGCAGCCGCAGCGCCGAGGGTGCCATCGCCTTCCTCGGCTCCGGCTTCCTCACCACCGAGGAGGCCTATCTCTTCGCACGGCTTGCCGACGTGGCCGGCACGCCGCACCGCTCGGTGGCGGTCGAGCTCGGGCCGGAGCGCCACATCCCGAACCTGCAGGGCGGCCTCACCGGCCGCGACGCTGCACCGAACCGGCGCGGGGCTGAGCTTGCGGGCCTGGCTGCTGCCACCACCGCCGCCGAAGCCGGCACCGCGGGCCCCATCCTCGACGCCGAGAGCCTGCTGCGCGGCGATGGCGCGGCGCGCTGCGCGGTGCTGGTGGTGTGCGACAGCGACTTCGGCGCCGCGGCCTGGGATCCGGCCACCGTCGAGCGGCTGCGCCGGGCGCGGGTGCTGATCGTCTTCGGCTGGGCCGACTCGCCGCTCGCCCAGGCCGCCGACGTGGCGCTGCCGGTGGCCACCCACGCCGAGAAGGACGGCACCTTCGTCAACGTCGAGTGGCGGGTGCAGCGCTTCGAGCGCGCCTTCCCGCCGCCGGGCCAGGCGCGCCCCGCGGTCGAGGCGCTGTCCGAGCTGCTGGCGCGCTACGACGCGCGCTGGGCGAACCTCGCTGCCGCGGCGGTGTTCGATCGCCTGGCCACCGAGCTGCCGGCGTTCGCCGGGCTCTCCTGGCACCACCTGCCGGCGACCGGCGCGGCGCTCGACGTCCCGGCGGCGCGCGCCTTCCCGGAACCTCACCTGCAGGCGCCCGAAGACACGGCGGTCGGCATCTGATGCCCCCGGCCCGCATGTCTCGCCCACGGCACGCGAGACCCGCCGCCATGCCGGCGCGAGCGGGGGAGGCTCGATGAGCGGCGCCATGAGCGACCTGGTCGGCACGGCGATCAAGCTGGCCGTGGCACTCGGCATCCTGCTGAACGTGGTGCCGGTGATGGTCTGGGTCGAGCGGCGCGGCAGCGCGCTGATGCAGGACCGGCCGGGGCCCAACCGCCTCGGGCCGCTCGGGCTCTTCCAGGCGCTCGCCGATGCGCTCAAGTTCATGTTCAAGGAGGACGTGACGCCCTCCGCCGTGGACCGCCCGCTCTACCTGATGGCGCCGGTCCTCGGCCTGCTGCCGGCCCTCACCACCTTCGCGGTCGTCCCGTTCGGTCCCGACGTCACCGTGCACGGGCGCCTCTACCAGATGGTGGTCGCGCCGGCGCAGACCGGCGTGCTGCTCTTCCTCGCCATCGCCAGCCTGGGGGTCTACTCGCTGGTGATGGCCGGCTACGCCTCGAACAACAAGTACTCGCTGCTGGGCTCGATCCGGGCCTCGTCGCAGCTGATCAGCTATGAGCTGGCGCTCACCCTGTCGGTGCTCGCGGTGATCATCCCGGTCTCCTCCTTCCAGCTCCGCGACGTCGTCGAGTACCAGCAGCACCACGTCTGGAACGTGCTGCCGCAGATCCTCGGCTTCCTGGTCTTCCTGATCGCCGCCTTCGCCGAGACCAACCGTCTCCCCTTCGACCTGCCGGAGGCGGAGTCGGAGCTGGTGGCCGGCTTCCACACCGAGTACAGCGCCATGCGCTTCGCGACCTTCTTCATGTCCGAGTACATCTCGATGACCTCGCTGTCGGCGCTCGCCGCGACGCTCTACTTCGGTGGCTGGACGCTGCCGGGGGTGCACGTCTCGGGCCTGCTCGGGGCCGCCGTCGGCCTGGCGGTGCTGTTCGGCAAGGTCGCCTGCTTCCTGGCGTTCTTCGTCTGGGTGCGCTGGACGTTCCCGCGCTTCCGCTACGACCAGCTGATGCGCCTGGGCTGGAAGGTGCTGCTGCCGCTGGCCATCCTCAACCTCATCGTGGTGGCCGCGCTGACCCTCGGCGGAGTGCTCTAGTGGAGACGGCGGTCTTCGCGGTGTTCGCGCTGCTGGCGTTGGGTTCGTCGCTGGTGGTGGTGGCGCACAAGAGCGCGATCTACTCGACCCTCAGCCTGGTCTTGACGTTGTTCTCCGTCGCCGTGCTGTTCGTGCTGCTGGGAGCGCCGTTCATCGCGACGCTGCAGCTGCTGATCTATGCCGGCGCCATCCTGGTGCTCTTCCTGTTCGTCATCATGCTGCTCAACGTCGGGCGCCAGGAGGGCATCCCCGGCGGCCACCGCGCGCAGCTGGTCACGGCCATCCTCGGCGCGCTGGCGTTCGCCGCCGCGCTCTGGCTGCTGCTGGTCCCGACTCTCGGGACCGGGAGCCATGCGCCGCTGACCGAGGAGATGGTGTCGCTCTCCGGCCTCGCCCAGGAGCTGTTCGCCGAGTACCTGCTGCCCTTCGAGATCGTCGGCCTGCTGCTGCTGGTGGCGGTGATCGGCGCCACCGTGGTCGCCCGCCGCCCGACCCCGGATGAGCTCGCCGGAAGCGGGGGCGGCTCCGGCGACCCCGGCTCCGTCAGCGCGCTCGACGACGCGGAAGCGGCCGATTCGACCGCCGCCAACTGGGCCGCGGACGCCGACCGCGCCGGCGGCGGCGCGAGGCCGGCGTCGTTTCCCGGCGGGACCGGGGCCGGCGCGGGGGCGGGAGCGCGGCCATGAGCGCCATCCACCTGGTCAACGAGGGCACGAGCGTTCCGGTCAGCTGGTACCTGCTGCTGTCGGTGGCGCTGTTCGCCATCGGCACGGCCGGCGCGCTGACCCGGCGCAACGGCATCAGCATCTTCCTCTCGATCGAGGTGATGCTGAACGCCGCCAACCTGGCGCTGGTCGCCTACTCCCGGCAGCTCGACCAGCGCACCGGCCAGATCCTGGTGTTCTTCGTCCTGGCGGTGGCCGCCGCCGAGGCGGCGGTCGGCCTGGCGCTGTTCATCGCCGTCTACCGCCAGCGGCGCACCATCGACATCAACCGCATCAACCTGATGCGCCACTAGCCCGGACGCTCACCGCCCTCCACGAGACGACCCGCCGACCATGCAAGCGATCGATCTTCTCTGGCTCATCCCCGCGCTGCCGCTCGCCGGCGCCGCGGTGAACGGCGTGCTGGCCTACCGGCAGGCGCCGACCGCGGCTCCGCCTGTCGCCACTCGCGGCATCCCGGCTGGGGCCGCGGCTCCGCCTGTCGCCACTCGCGGCATCCCGGCTGGGAAGGCGGCGGTGACCGCGGTGGCCCTCGGCGCGCCCCTCGCCTCCCTGCTGGTCGCCGCTGCCTGCATCTGGCAATACCTGGCCGGCGGCCTCTACCCGCGCGCCGTCGAACAGATCTGCTATGCGTGGACCGCGGGAACGCTCGACGGCCTGCGTATCAACGTCGCCTTCCTGCTCGACCCGCTGGCGGTCGTGATGCTGTTCATCGTCACCTTCGTCGGCTTCCTGATCCATGTCTACTCGGTCGGCTACATGGGCCACGACGAGGGCTATGCGCGGTACTTCGCCTACCTGAACCTGTTCATGGCGGCGATGCTGACGCTGGTGCTGGGCAACAACTACCTGGTGATGTTCGTCGGCTGGGAGGGGGTCGGGCTCTGCTCCTACCTGCTGATCGGCTTCTACTACGACCAGGAATTCCCGCCCTACGCCGGCAAGAAAGCGTTCATCGTCAACCGGATCGGCGACTTCGCCTTCCTGATCGGCATGTTCGCGCTCGTCGCGCGCTTCGGCACGCTCGATTTCATGCCGATCTTCCACCGTCTCGCCACGGAGCCGAGGCTGGGCATGGCGAGTTACGCCGGCGGCCTGTCGTTCGCCGCTTTCGTCGGCCTGTGCTTCTTCATCGGCGCCATCGGCAAGAGCGCCCAGATCCCGCTCTACGTCTGGCTGCCCGACGCGATGGCCGGCCCGACGCCGGTGTCGGCGTTGATCCACGCCGCCACGATGGTGACGGCCGGCGTCTACATGGCGGTGCGCTCGAACGTGATCTATCAGCTGACGCCCGGAGTGTCGCTGTTCGTGGCGATCATCGGCACCGCCACCGCGCTGCTCGCCGCCACCATCGGCATGGCGCAGAACGACATCAAGAAGGTGCTCGCCTACTCGACGGTGTCGCAGCTCGGCTACATGTTCATGGCGGTGGGCGTCGGCGCCTACCACGCGGCGCTGTTCCACGTCCTGACTCACGCCTTCTTCAAGGCGCTGCTCTTCCTCGGCTCCGGTTCGGTGATCCATGCCATGGGCGGCGAGCAGGACATGCAGAAGATGGGCGGCCTCGAGAAGCACCTGCCGGTGACCTATCGCACGTTCGTCGTCGGCTCCCTGGCGCTCGCCGGCATCCCGGTCTTCGCCGGCTTCTTCAGCAAGGACGAGATCCTCGCCGCCGCGGCGGCGTCGGGAATGCCGCTCCACTGGCTGTTCTGGGGAGTGGGGTGGATCACCGCCGGGCTGACCGCGTTCTACATGTTCCGTGCCGTCTACCTGACCTTCGACGGCACCTTCCGCGGCACCCACGAGCAGGAGCATCACCTGCACGAGTCGCCGCCGGTGATGACGGTGCCGCTGATCATCCTGGCCGTCGGCGCCGTGGTCGCGGGCTGGATCGAGATCCCGCTGCTCCGCGGCACCGACTGGTTCCACCGCTTCCTCGAGCCGGTGGTGGCCGCCCTGCCGGTGCTGCCGGCGCTGCCGGCGATCGGCGCGATCCAGGGCGGCGCGACCACTGAACATGAGCTCGGTACTCCAACCGAGGCCATTCTCATCGCGCTCTCTGTCGGGTTAGCGCTTGCCGGCGTCCTCCTCGCGCGCCGGCTCTACGGCGGCGCCGGCGGCGCCGAGCGCGGCCTGGCATTCGAGGAGCGCTACCCGAAGCTGCACCGCCTGCTCGCCAACAAGTGGTACGTCGACGAGCTCTACGACGCGATCGTCGTGCGGCCGCTGCACGGCCTGTCGTGGGTGTTCTATCGCGTCGTCGACGTGCTGGTGGTCGACGGCTCGATCCGCGCCGGCGCCGCCGTCACCCGCGCCAGCGGCGACCTCGGCAGCCTGACGACGACCGGCAACGTGCGCAACTACGCGCTCTACTTCTTCCTCGGAGTGCTCGTGCTCTTCTGGTGGATCGCGCGCTGACGGCGCGGCACCCTCACCGCCAGGCACCCAGCTCGGACAGCGCACCTTCGCCAACCACCGACCGCCATCGACCGCCACCGACCACCATGTCAAGCATCCTCGCCCTGCTCGCCCGCAACACCCTGACCCGGTTGGTGTTCTTTCCCGCCGTCGCCTGCCTGCCGCTGCCTCTCTTGCCGCGCGGCTCGGCGCGCGCGGTGAAGATCTACACGCTCGTCGTCTCGCTCGTCGAGCTGGCCTTCGCGCTCGTCCTGGTCGGCGGCCAGCTGGCCGCCGCCGGCGGCGGCTTCCCGGCGATCCGCGATCCGCGGTACCTGTGGATCTCCGGGTACGGCATCCGCTACGACCTGCGCCTCGACGGCATCTCGATGCCGCTCGCGGTGCTGGCGATCCTGCTGGTGCCGATCGTCGTCCTCGGCTCCTGGCGCGGCATCGAGCGCCACTGGCAGGCCTACGCCGCCGCCCTGCTGCTGATGACCACCGGCGTGCTCGGCGCGCTGATGGCGTTCGACC